>JAPOYM010000044.1 GCA_026706565.1 bacterium | reverse complement strand
TCCGCCGGCGCTGGCGTGGCTGTCGGTGCTCGGGGGAGTGCGGCTGGCTGCGCTGAACCTTGGCTGCCCGTGTCCGCCGGCGCTGGCGTGGCTGTCGGTGCTCGGGGGAGTGCGGCTGGCTGCGCTGAACCTTGGTTGCCCGTGTCCGCCGGCGCTGGCGTGGCTGTCGGTGCTCGGGGGAGTGCGGCTGGCTGCGCTGCGCTGTCGCCGCCAGCGGCGTCTGGCGTCCCTGTCAGGAACGCCGTCAACTCGATCGTCCGCGCTGCGGCCTTGCGCGCCGCCGCCGCGTCGGGGGTTCCTGCGAACAGTTCCGGCCAGTGGTGGGACATCATCGTGGCGCACGACCCCGAGGCGACAACACAGGCTGCGTCGCCGTCGCCGAGCGCCCGCAGCGTGCGCCGGGCCACGCGCCGAGCCTCGGGGGCGTAGCCCGCGTTGTATGCGGGCTGGCCGCAGCAGGTGGCGCCCCGCACGGGCCGCGGATCGTGCCCGCCGGCTCGCAGCACCCGCTGTGCCGCGGTTCCCACGTCGGGCCGCAGCAGTTCCACCAAGCAACTCGCGAAGAACTGCACAGCCACGACGGGCACCATAGCGGCCCCGGTCACCCCAGACCGTCCCGAGCCCCCCGGACCGAGCAGCCCAGCCCCGACAGCACCCGAGCATCCCCGAGCCGCGCCGCTTCGGGGGGGCTTGAGCTTCTCGGGGCCGCGCCGCTTCGGGGGGGCTTGAGCTTCTCGGGGCCGCGCCGCTTGGGGGGGCTTGGGCTTCTCGGGGCCGCGCCGCTCCGGCCGGACCCGAGCCTCCCCGACCCCGCCGAGCGCACCCCCGCCGCACGTCGTCCGCCCGCCCCGGCCGGACCCGTGTCTGCCGGCGCCGCCCGGAGTCTCTCTGTCCGCCCGCCCCGGCCGGACCCGTGTCTGCCGGCGCCGCCCGGAGTCTCTCTGTCCGCCCGCCCCGGCCGGACCCGTGCCTGCCGGCGCCGCCCGGAGTCTCTCTGTCCGCGCGTCTCTGCCCGTGCGTGCCGGCGCCGCCCGGAGTCTCTCTGTCCGAGCGTCTCTGCCCGTGCCTGCTGGCGCCGCCCGGAGTCTCTCTGTCCGAGCCTCTCTGCCCGAGACTCCCGGCGCCGCCCCGAGTCGGGTTGGTTCAACATCTGAGTGGGGGCCCGCCCTTGTCGCCCGCGCCGTTGCTGCTGGCGCGTCCTCGGGCTCGCGGGCCGGGGCACGGCGGGGGCTTGTCGAACGGGCGTCGAAGGGTGAACTTCCCGTGTGAGTCCTTGGCTACGTCCGCGCCGAGTCTGTGTACCAGCGTGTGGTGACAGTGGCTGCACAGCAGGCAGAGGTTGTCGATGTCGGTGGGCCCGCCGTGTTCCCAGTGCCGATTGTGGTGGGGTTGGCAGAAGCTGTGAGAGGCGCCGCAGCCCACGCAGCCCTCGTCTCGTGCGGTGAGGGCGATGCGCTGGGCCTCGCTGGCGTCGCGGCACTCGCGTCCGAGCCACAGCGGTTGCCCCTCAACGTCGAAGATCGCGGGCAGGATCCTGGCTTCCAGCGCCAGTCGGACGAGTTCGTCGGCCGTGAGCGGCGTGCCGTAGGCCAATCGGGCGTTGTCGAGTCGCCCCGCGACGGCGTCGTAGTCGGCGACCACTACGAGGGTGGTGCCTTGCTTGGCGCCGGAGCCGGTGCGGGTCACGAGCATCTCGAGGGCGTCCGCGAAGCGCTGCGGAACGGTGGAGCGGTTGTCGGGGTCCTCGGCGCGCCGCAGTTTCCTGGCGGCGGCGGCCAGCGCCGTTTCGACGCGGGCGCCTGCGACGGGGTCGAACAGCCCGAACAACTTGTACATGCCGTCGGGCTGCCTCGTGATGGAAGCCTCGCGCCGCGCGCGCTGGCGGCGTCGCCGTTCCTGCAGGTCCTCGCCGTCGGTTCGCCGGTCGAGGTGACCGCGCACGGTGCGCCCGAAGACGTCGGTGGGCTCGCGTGCGGCGGCGTCGATCAGTTCTGCCTCGTCCACGGCGGTCTCGTCGGCGGCGTCGGCGATCATCTGCGCGTGGCGTGGCGTGATGGTGCCGTCGGCGAGCGCTTTGGCAGTATCGGGCAGTTCGGTGAGTTGTCCGGCGAGTCTGACGTCGCGCTTGGCGGCGCCGCGGGAGCCGCGCAGCGTGTCGCGCACGGTCTCGGCTGCCTGCGCCTCGCCGTTGCGCCGTGCCAGTTCGGCGACCGTGTCGGTCTTCACCGCGGCCAACCGGGACTCGCAGCGCCCCACCATGCCGAGCCGCTCCTCGAGCAGGTCGCCTCCCGCCGAGCGCAGCGCCGCGACCAGCGCATCCAACAGGCCCTCCGCCCGCTCCAACGCACCACCCCGCTCCAACGCACCACCCCGCTCCAACGGACCAGTGCGTGCCGACGGACCCGCCCGTTCCGACTGACCACCCTGCGCCGACGGGCCATCCTGCGCCGACCGGCCGGTGCGCTCCAGCGGGCCGCCCTGCGCTGACCGGCCCGCCCGCGCCACGGGACCATCCTGCGCCGACCGGCCGGTGCGCTCCAGCGGGCCGCCCTGCGCTGACCGGCCCGCCCGCGCCACGGGACCATCCTGCGCCGACCGGCCGGTGCGCTCCAGCGGGCCGCCCTGCGCTGACCGGCCCGCCCGCGCCACGGGACCATCCTGCGCCGACCGGCCGGCGCGCTCCAGCGGGCCGCCCTGCGCTGACCGGCTCGCCCGCGCCATGTGACCATCCTGCGCCGACGGATCATCGTGCGCCGACGGACCCGCCCGCTCCGACGGGCCGCCCCGCGCTGACCGACCGGCCTGCGCCGACGGACCCGCCCGCGCTGCCGCTCCTCCGACCGACTCGCCCGACTCGCCCGACTCGCCCGCCGGGCCGCCGACCGGTGTACCCGACCCGTTGACGGAACCGTGGGCCCTTGTGCCCGGATGGAGGGTGAGTTCGGTCATCGGTCGCTCCCCGAAGGCGTGCGGTCGGCTGGACTCTCGCGCCGGACGGTTCCGGCAAGCCGGTCGGGGAAGCTCGACACCCGCTGCGGCTGGGGTCGATGACCGGTAGTTGGCACTCTAGCAAGCCCCTGCGACAATGCCAACGTGCGTTCCGGATGTTGTCGAAAAATAATCATGCCAATCTGCGTGCTGCGCGCGGCGGCAGCGCATTCCCTGAGTCAGCGGCCCGCCGCTCAGGCCGCAACCGCACCCGACGTCGAACTGCCCGAGGCCCCACCGCGACGCGGTGCCCCTCAGAGCATTGGAGCATTAGCGGATAGGCTCTGACCAGGTGCGTTGCAGTGTCGCCCGGAGAGGTGGCGCCGCCCCGCCGGATATTGCCGAAAAATAATCATGCCAATCTGCGTGCTGCGCGCGGCGGCAGCGCATTCCCTGAGTCAGCGGCCCGCCGCTCAGGCCGCAACCGCACCCGACGTCGAACTGCCCGAGGCCCCACCGCGACGCGGTGCCCCTCAGAGCATTGGAGCATTAGCGGATAGGCTCTGACCAGGTGCGTTGCAGTGTCGCCCGGAGAGGTGGCGCCGCCCCGCCGGCCGGGCTGGCTGGGAGTGCCCCGACGACGAGTACGTTCACCAGCGCTGCATCTGCTGCTGCGACCAGTGACCGGAGGGAGGAGCGCCGATGCCGGCACGACCGGACGAGGACCGGGGATTCGCCGACGGGCCCGTGACCGAATGGAGCGTCACCACCGCGCAACTGTGGGAGAACGCCCGCGCCACTGGCGACTTCGCCCCGCTCGTCGAGGCGGGCCAGATCACCGAGCAGATGCGCGCCAACCTCGAGAAGGCGTGGGTGCCGGGCGGGCAGGGCGTGGGGTGACCGCCGCGGGTGCCTCCGCGAATGCTCGACGCGAGACTCGCTCTCATATCGGAGTGGGCGGCCTGTTCTGACTATGCCTTCCACTGCCCGTAGGCGACTCCCCTGACACGGGGCTCGCGTGCGAGCAACTCTCCCAGTCCTGTGACCTCGTCGATGTCCCAGTCCAGGGCAGCGCAAACCGCAGCGTCCCAGCGGCGACGCACCTCGGTGTAACCGTCGCGAAACTGCGGCACTACCTCGCCGCGGGTGGCTTCCCAGCAGGCGGCGAGCGTCGAGCAGATGTGCGGGTCGGCGAGATCCGGGATAGGCAGTGAACGCTAGGCCGCGGGGTTGTAGAAGGGGTAGGCGAGTTTCTTGCCTGGACGTCCCATGATCAGCAATCGGCCGGGGGTGGAGTTCAGAAACACGGCGGAAGCCTTCGCCTGGGTCGCGTCTAGCCCGGTGACAGGCATCCAGCCCTGCCCGACGTAGCGGACTTCGGATGCAACCGCAGTGAGCCGAGCCGTCGAAACGTCTTGCCCCATAGATACGAGCAGATACCCGGCCTTCTCCAAGATCGGCGGGTCGCCTGACTTCTCCCATTCCCAGTATTCGTCAGGCTCAGCCTCGATGCGCTGCTGGCCGTCAGCGCCTTTTGAGGCCAGGACGGGAAATGCCTCTCGGCTTGTGCTCCGCTTGCGATAGTCGTCGCGCATGTTCTGACCGGTGGCTGCCACGACTACACCTGACTCGCTCCGCTTACCGCCTTGTGGTAGTCGGCGTAGAGCGTCTGAAGCGTCGCATGCACCATCAACCGACCCCGCCCGCCATGTGCGTCGTCCTGCGGTAGTTGCCGCTGAGCGCTGGCCCAGTCTTGAAAATTCCTCTCTCTCTCTCTCTCTGTCGCCCGTCATTGGCGCAAGATCGCCGTGTTCAGCGAACCTCGCGCCTGCTTCGGCCAGCACCGGCGACCGCCACGCCGCTGCTGACCAGTCGCCGTCGGTGACACGTTCGGCCGGCCACGCCGAGACTTCGCCCCAGCCGTCCGCGAGCACACCGTCCGCACTGACGCCCTCGAGCGCCACGAACAGATCCGCCGTCCCCGCGTCGTCGGAAGGGAACCTGTCGAGGCTGATGATCCTGGTGGGTGGTGGTGGTGGGGGGGGGGGGGGGGGGGCTAGAACCCCGCAAGACGCCGAAGCTTTCCTTTACGGTGGTGTGCTGCCTGAGGGGGAGGCTGTG
>JAPOYM010000154.1 GCA_026706565.1 bacterium | reverse complement strand
GGTGTGCTCCACCTGGATGCGGGGGTTCATCTCGATGAAGACGTAGCGGCCCGAGCGGTCCAGCAGGAACTCCACGGTGCCAGCGTTCTCATAGCCGATGGAGCGGGCGAAGGCCACGGCGTCACCCAGCATGCGCCGGCGGACCGCCTCGTCGAGGTCCCGGGCCGGCGCCGACTCGATCACCTTCTGGAAGCGGCGCTGCACCGAGCAGTCCCGCTCGAAGAGGTGGATGGCGTCACCGGTGCTGTCGCCGAGTACCTGCGCCTCGATGTGGCGGATGCCCGACAGCGCCTCCTCCAGGAACACCGCGTCCTCTCCGAAGGCCGACTCCGCCTCTCGCCGGGCCGCCTCGAAGGCGCCGGGCAGGTCCTCGGCGTGCTCGACGCGGCGCATGCCCCGTCCGCCGCCGCCCGAGACCGCCTTCACGAACAGCGGGAAGCCGATCTCGCCGCCCCAGCCGACGGCGTCGTCGGTGTCGGACAGCGCCGGGGACTGCGCCAGGACCGGCACGCCGGCGGCTTGGGCCGCGCCCCGCGCCGCCACCTTCGAGGCGGCCAACTCCAGCACGTCGGGCGTGGGGCCCACGAAGGTCAGCGACGCCTCCGCACAGGCCCGAGCCAGCGCGGCGCTCTCGGACAGGAACCCGTAACCGGGGTGTACGGCGTCGGCGCCGCACGCCAGGGCCGCCCTCACGATCGTCTCGATGTCGAGGTAGGGCCGCAGCGGATGCTCCGGCGCCCCGATCTCGTAGGACTCGTCGGCCTTGGAGCGGTGCAGGCTGCCGATGTCGGCCCTGGTGTGTACCGCCACCGTCGCGATCTCCAACTCCGTGGCGGCCCGGAAGACGCGGATGGCTATCTCGCCGCGGTTGGCGACGAGCAGCTTGCGGATCGGCGGTGCGGGCTCGGCCATCAGCGCTGCGACCCTACCGCCACCCCCGCCCGCGCCGGGATCAGAGCCGCCGGCATCCGGTCGGCCACCGAGGCCGGCCCGCGGCTGTCGCAGCCGTGCGCAAGACTCCTGATCGTGAGCGACGCACCGGCCGAGCCCCAACTGAACGCCGCCCAGCAGGAGGTGCTCCAGCGGCTGCGGCGGCCAGCCTCCGAGCGCCCCACCTTCGGTGCCGAGCTGGCGACTCGCCTCCGGGGCGAACTCGAGAACCGCCTCGCCGAAGTAGCAGCAGCCATCGATCCGGTGTTCCCCCTGTTCGTCGGCAAACGGGAGCTGGCCGGAGTGTTCGGCTGCGAGGCGGCGTTCCTGCACGACGAGGAGCAGCTCTTCGCCTGGACTCCGCCCATGGCCTGCGGGGCAGTCGCCCACAAGGCCGTCGAGTTGGGCATCAACTGGCGGTCGCCGGACCCCGCCCCGGCGGACCTCGTCGACGCCGCCCTCGACTCGCTCACCCGCGGCGACACCGGCCTGGCGGACTGGCTGCACCGCTGCGGCGACGTCGACCGGGCCGATCTGCGCAGCCTGGCCGTCAGCCGGACGACCGCCTTCTGGGAGGGATGGCCGCCGCTTTCGCCCCGGTGGCGCCCCACGACCGAGTCACGCTGCCGGGTGGAACTCTGCGACGGCCGCATCCAGCTCAACGGCAAGTACGACCTCACGCTCGGCACCCCCGACGGCCAGCGGGCCGGCAAGGTCATCGTCGATCTCAAGGGGGGCCGCCGCCACACCCACATGCACCGCGAGGACCTGCGCTTCTACGCCCTGCTAGAGACTCTCAAGCTGGGCACGCCGCCCCGCACGGTGGCGACCTACTACCTCGAGTCAGCCCAGCTCGACATCGAGGAGGTCGATGAGAACCTCCTGCAGGTGGCTCTGCGCCGCACCGTCGACGGCATCGTGCGGTACGCCGAGTTGCACGGCAACCTGGGCCCGCCCGCCGAAGCGATCAAGCGCCCCGGCCCGCCCTGCCGCTGGTGCCCCCTCCGGGACGACTGCGCCGAAGGTCAGGAGTTCCTCGCCCAAGCCGACGACGACCGCTGACGGTCGGAGACCGCCGCGCCAGCGGGCCGCGCCGCCCCGCCGACCGGCTGTGGACTCACCCCGGAGCGGCCCCCACCGGAGACCCGGCCGGGCGCCGGGGCTAGCTTGATAGGCGGTCTCGCCGCCGGTGGCACGAGAGAGGGGACATGGCCCGGCACACCAACGCTTTCCCGGATCTGCGGCGGGACCTGCGCTTCGTTCCCCTCGGCGTCGACGACCCGAAGGTGCTCACCCCCGAGCAGATCGACCGCTACAACGCCGACGGCTTCCTGGAGCACATCCCGTCCCCGAAGTCGCCTAGCCCCTGCCCCGCCGCGAGCCGCTAAACATGACTCGAATCCTCCTCAGCGATGTCCGTGAGAGAGTCTCGCCGCTCGGCGAGCACGTGCTGCTTTCCGATGAGGTCGCCGCTGCGCTCGCCGCGGCTCGACCGGTCGTCGCTCTCGAGACCAGCCTCGTCACCCACGGGCTCCCGCTGCCGCAATGCGTGGACGTGGCGCTGGAGGCCGAGGGTCGCATCCGCACCGGCGGCGCCGTTCCCGCCACTATCGCCATCTCCGAGGGGCGCATGGTCGTCGGGCTCTCCGACGACGAGGTGGACCGACTGGCCAGAGCCCCCGACACGGCCAAGGCGACGCGGGCGAACCTGTCCACGGTCATCGCCCGCCGCCGGACCGCCGGGACCACCGTCAGCGCCACCATGCTGATCGCTGAAGCCTGCGGGATCGACGTGTTCGCCACCGGCGGGCTCGGCGGGGTACACCGGGGCGCGGCCGGCGACGTGCGGCGGTCGCTCTCGGGCACGTTGGACATCTCGGCCGACCTCGAGGAACTCGCCCGGACGCCGGTGAACGTCGTCTGCGCCGGGCCGAAGAGCATCCTCGACGTGCCGCTGACCCTCGAATACCTCGAGACCAACGGCGTGCCGCTCATGACGCTCGGCGCCGACGACGTCCCCGGCTTCTACAGCCGCTCGTCCGGCGCCCGCACGCCGCTGCGCATCGACGACATCGCCGAGGCCGCAGCGATCATCGCCACCCAGCGCGCCCTGGGACTCGCGGCCGGAACGGTCACATGCGTTCCGCTGGCTGCCGAGGACGCCATCCCGTTGCCGGTCATCGAGAGCGCCATCGGCCGGGCCCTCGACGAGGCGGGGCCCGAGATCCGCGGCGGCGCCGTCACCCCCTACCTCCTCGAGCGCCTCCACAAGATCACCGTCGGCGCGACACTGCAAGCCAACCTGAAGCTCATCTGCAACAACGCCGAAATGGCGGCCCGCCTAGCGGTCGCCCTCGACCGCTCGTGTTCCGCGGTGCATCGTCCTCACATTCTGCGGCATCGATAGATCATATTTTGCGGTACTCGTCGTTGAGCCGCTGCCCGCATGGTCAACGCACCTGCGCAGCAAGGCAACGATGCGCATCAAGCCCAAGCGCTTCTATGCGGATCCTTCAATGGCGGCCGCCGCACTGCGGGCCACGCCCGCCGGCCTCCTGGACGATCCCGAGACGTTCGGCCTCCTGTTCGAGTCGATGGTGGTGCTCGGCGATGGACGGCGCCGTGCTGGTCTGCACGTTGACGGACGGGCAGAGGATGACCGCGCAGCTCAGCCGCCGGCTGGTGGCACCCGGTCGTCGGGGCTGCGACCAGCGAGGTCCGCGACCGCCGGCGGCGGCCCGGCGTCGCCGGTGTAGTCGGCGGAGACCACCGGCGCCTCGAAGCGGGTGCTGACGGGCACCACGCCGGCCCACCACGGCCCGGCGATGTCCTCGGGCTCGTCGATCGGGTCGCCGGTGCGCACCTTGGCCGACGCCTCTGCCAGCGGCAGCTCCAGCACCAGCGTCCGCCGCAGGTCGATCCCCGACGGCGGCCGGGAGGTGTCCCAGTTGGCCACGATGTGGTCGGTGATGAGCTGCAGGGCGTAGCGCTTGCGCTCCTCGCCGTCGATGCGCGCGGCCTTCCCTCGCACCACCACCGAGCGATAGTTCATCGAGTTGTGGAACGGCGTGCGTGCCATCACCAGCCCGTCCAGATGCGTGACGGTGACGCAGATCTCCTCACTCTCCCCCGTGCCGAGCAGATGGTTCGCGGCGGCGCCGTGCAGGTAAAGCCGCTCCTCGTCCCGCCCGTACGCCATCGGCAGCACCAGCGGCCCATCGGGCGTCGTCACCCCCACATGCGCGATCAGCCCGGCATCCAGGATCCCCAGCACCTCGTCCCGCTCGTACCGAGCCCGCGGCGCGCCACGCCGAACCCGAGTCCGCGCCGAACCCGGCCCAGCCCGATCCACAGATTCCAACTCACCCATCGGCGAGGATCGTACAGACCGAGTCCCCCCGCCAGAACCGGCGTCAGGGCAGTTCGCTGAGCGCCTCCTGGGGGCTGACCGCGGGGATCGGTGAGTGCTTGTAGTCCTTGAGGTTCCTGGTGACGATGCGCCGGGCGCCGCAGGCACGGGCCGCTGCAACCTGTAGGGCGTCCTCGAAATCGGCCATCGGCAAGGCCGCGGCGTACCGGACCGCTTCTGTTCCGGTCTCGGCCACCTGCACGAAGCGGGTCAACTCGACAATGAAGGCGCGTGTGGCCATGCCGCCGCTCGCCGGCGCCACGAGGTAGTAGAAGAGAGCGCCCTGTTCGCGCTTGACGACAGCGGCTTCTTGGAGAATCCCGGCTTGCGCGAGATCGGGTTCAACCGAACATCGACGAGTACTTCGACCCCACCGCCCCGGAGCACGTCGATCAGTTGGTCGACGGTGCGCCCCTGGTAGCCAACCGAGACGATCGTCGCCGGCACCTCGGCCATCGTTGCGCCCCTCAGGCGTCGCTGAGGGCGATGCGCAGGCGCTTGTTGGCCTTGCCTTTGGATTCGGTCTTGGTGACCTCGAAGCGGCCCACCTCGGCGGTGGAGGCCACGTGGGTGCCGCCGTCGGCCTGGCGGTCGAGGCCCACGATGTCCACCACCCTGATCTCGGTCACCGACTCGGGGATCAGGTTCACCTTGGTGCGGATGAGGTCCGCGTCGGACAGCGCGGCGGCCCGCGGCCAGAACGACACTTCCACCGGGCGGTCCGCGGCGATC
>JAPOYM010000151.1 GCA_026706565.1 bacterium | reverse complement strand
GGGGGGGGGGGGGGGGGGGGGGGGGGGGGGGGGGGGGGGGGTGGGGGGGGGGGGTGGGGGGGGGGGGGGGGGGGGGGGGGGGGGGGGGGGGGGGTGAGTGCTATATCGCCGCAGGACGACGATGCTCTCGTTGACGTTGGTGTTCTGGCTGAGGTTGATGTTGTGGGGATGGTGGCAGGTGAGGATTGTGTGTATGTGGAAGCGTCTGGCGAGTTCCAGACGCTCGGGCATGCCTGACGTGTTGGTGAGCGCTGTCGTCGGTATCACCGTTGCGAACACGCCTTCCTCGCGGTTCAGGCAGAGATCTGCTAGGGCCGCGAATCGCGGCCCTAGCGAGTTCGGGTCCAGGAACTCGCTGAGGCGACGGTCTGCCTGCTCCAGGAATCCTTCCAGGGTGTCCATCCTGCGCCGGAGGGCTTGCTGCGTGTCCTTGTCGAACTTCTCGCCCATCTTCGTGCGGTTCGTGAACGGCGGGTTCATGATGACGATGCGGGCGTCGACGGCCGCTGCGACGGCGTCGTCCATCTCGGGACCTTCCAGCGCGCAGCCGCGCCCCGCGCCGGTCTCGACCCGGCTGGACTCGACGGCATCGTCGAACAGGCGGCCTGCATTCGCGATTCTCTGGCTCCCGAAGAGTTCCGGCGACCCGGCCGCGACGGTGCCGTCGGGCTGCGGCCCGTAGGGCATCAGGTGGAGCCCCATCTGCCGGTACTTCACGTCGGTGTTGCCCGACATCAGCTGCGTGGCAGCCAACTGGAGTGACACCGGGTTGATGTCGAGCCCTTTCAGAGTCTCCTCGACTGCGACCTTCTGCAGTTCGGCTAGCCGGTCGCGGTCAGCTCCGCAGTGCGCGGCGCGGCGCTTCATCTCGGTCATCACGGCGGTGAGCAGCGTCCCCGACCCGCACGCCAGGTCGACGGTCTTGTGGGCGCGCCACACGTCGGGGTTCGACCAGTCCAACGTGTTGTCGGGGTCTGCGGCCTCCAGTGCGAGCCTCGCGGTGATGTCCGCCGCGACCGGGCGGGTGAAGAACGCCCCGTCGGAGGACTGGTCGCCCATGACCTCGTTGAACAGGGCGCCGGCGTGGTCAGTGCCCATGTCGGCATAGGTCTCCGCGATCTGTTCGGCCTCGGCGGCGAGGTGACGCAGCGCGCGGCGCAGCCCGCCGAGGCGGCCGGTGCGCCGCGCCTTCGCCAGCGCTAGGGCCGCCGGCTCAACGACGGGCAGGAAGTCTTGTCGGGCTATCGCGTTCCACGAGTCGCTGAACCCTTCCTCGGGTTCGGGCGAGGACTCGATGTCTGAGAGCGGGTCTATGCCCCTGCGCCCGAGCCAGCCGCCTGCATGGACGCGCTGATGCAGCATCGCCGCGTTCATCCACAGCAGCGCCGCCACGGTCGCGCCGTCGGCGCGGGGTTTGCCCTGCTTCGGGGCCGCCAAGCGGTCGAGGCCGAAGTGAGCGTCCAGTTCAGCGGCGAGGCCCGCCTCGTCGTGCAGGTGCCGCGCCGCTTCATGCACGGCGTCGGCCAGCAGGTTCAGGTCGCGTCGAACTTTGTTCCCCGTGAGACCGGACTTCTCCAGCAGGTTCATCGTGATGTCCCCGCCGAGTTGCTCCGACAGGTCGAGCAGCACACCCTGGACGTGGCCCTCGAACGCGGCCTGCCGCTGGGCTTCGCGCTCGGCGCGCCGTCGGGCGCGCTCGGCGGGGTCGGGCAGATCTCGTCCCCTCTTGCCGTCGGCTACCTGACCGGCGCGGCGCTTGGTCTGCCTCTCGTTGACACGCCCCAGCGGCTGGTTCGATTTGGGCTTGTGGCGAACCACCGCGTCTTCGCGGGTCGCGGTGCTGCCGTCGGATCGCTCCACGTGGACGATCAGCGAAGTCGGCTCGTCTTTGAGTTCCTGCCACTGGGTCTCGTCGAACGGTTCGGTGTTGGCGTAGTCCAGCAGAGGGCGGTCTTGTCGCAACGCGGCGCGGGCGGTGTCCTCGGCTCGGTCTCGGCTGCCGGTCACCACCGCGTACTCCAGTCTCGTCCTGTCGGGCCTGCCGACCGCGACGGCGGTCCTCAACTCCAGTTTCGGCGGACGCTCGGGAGGAAGCTGAACGGTCAACATTTCCGGCAGCGCGTCCTCGATGCGCTTGTCGTGCGCGCGCAGCGCTTGGAGAATGTCCCCGAGTTCCCGCCAGCCCTCGTGCTTGTCGCTGATGGCGAGATGGCGTTCGGCGTCCACGCCCGGAGGGATGACGACCGGCACGACGATGTAGCCGAGCGCTTTGCCCTCGGCGCGGCGCATCGCCCGCCCGACGGCCTGCACCACATCGATGGGCGACTTGCGGGGCTCCAAGAACGCGACCGCCGAGAGCGACGGCGAGTCGGTGTCCTCCCCGAAGATGCCGACGTTCAGAACGCCGTGCGGCTCCTCCGATGTTGCGAGGGCGAGCCTCCGCTTGGCTTCGTCTCGTCCGGCCACCGGCGACGACGCGTCGAGGTGCTCCAGCCGGTACTCGGATGCGGGGTTGTCAGCCTGCTTGGTGACCCATTCCCGCACCGCCGTGGATTGCAGAACCGAGGTCATCGCCTTACTGCGGGCGATTGTGTTCGAGAACCCGATACACGACCGGAGCAGCACGCGGCCTCCGTCCGATGCGCGGGCCGCGCCGCCCATCACCAGCGCGAACGCCATCCCTTTTAGGTAGTCGCCGGTGCTCGGCAGTCGACCGGCGCGGCGGCTCGGCGCCTTGACCTGCTGCCCGCGCCCGGCTGCGGCCCGCGCCGCCTCGGCGTCGAGGGCCGCCTGTTCGTCAGCTTCGCGGACCAGTTCATTGGCGATGTCGGTGGCCTCCTGCCCTCCAACGGCCATGGCGATGATCCGGTAGTCCGACAGCCAGCCATTGCGAACAGCATCGGCGTAGGACCGGCGGTAAAGCGGGACCCCGTAAATCTCCGGATCGTCCATCTGGCGCACCACGAAGTCGGCTCGGTCGGCGCGGCCCGACGCCTCCGCTGAAGCGCTGTCTCCGTAGATGCGCGGCGTCGCCGTCTGGTAGACGCGGTACGTCGCCGGAAAGGCTGCGCGGTCATGGCACAGCGTGAACTCGCGCAGCCTGTCCTCGGCGGCGGTGCTGCGTTTGCGGCGACGCACCCCCGCGGTGCGGTGGGCCTCGTCGCAGACCAGAACCTTGAACGCGTCGGCGGCCTCAGCCTTCGCGATGCCTTCCGAGATGCGCTGCGCCGACTGGTAGGTGCCGAAGACCACGCTGATCGAGGCGCTGCGCCGCTGCGCCGCTGGCCGGGCCGCTGTGCCGCTGCGGCGCTGCCGTATCCAGTTGCTGATCTCGTCGGCATCGGTGGTGACCGGACATCCCTTGATCTCCTCGGTCGTGGCCAAGCCCCTGTCGAGCGTGGCGTCGTCGTCGTTGGCCACCTTCTCCTCATCCGCGGCGACGCCCTGGTCGGAGCACACCGCCATCACTCGCATCGGCCCTCGGGCGTGCTGGAGGAACTCGCGGCGGATCTGTGCAACCAATGCGATCGAGGGGCACAGCACCACCGACAGTTCGCCGGAGTACGTCAGCTCCTCGATGATCCGCAGAGCGATGCGCGTCTTGCCGGTCCCGCACGGCAGAACGATGCGGCCACGCGCCTCGCCTCGCGGGATGTTCTCCTCGTCGGCCTGCTCGTTGGCGCGCAGCCGTTCCACCGCTGTCCTCACCGCTTCTCGCTGCATACATGAGCGCGTCTGCTTCGGAGGTTCCTCGCCGTCTTCCGCGCCTGCGTCTGCGCCAGCGTCGCAGTGCGGGCAGGTATCGGTCTCGGAGTGGGCAGACAGCGCGGCGCGCTGCGACTCGACGGCGGCGGCGACGTTCACGACCTTCACAGGGGCGCCCGACATGCTGACCTTGCCCGGTGAATGCCCGCCGAGCGGGACGGCGCCGTTGACCACCAGCCAACGCTCGGCCCAAACAGCAGAATTCGCGGCAGCGGACAGGAACTTGTCCAACTCGCCTGCGGTGACCCGCTCGCCCTCGCCCTGCACATTGAGCCTGCGAGCCTTGACCTGAATGGCGATCCACCCGCCGTCGTCGCGGCGGCGAGCCACGAGATCGATGCCGACGTCTACCTGGGGCGTGCCTTCGGGCATCGCCTCGTGGCGGTCGGGCCAGTCTGCCCAGCGCCAACAACCGTCCACGTTCCAATCACGGATGTGCGTCGCCACCTCCGCGGTGAGGTCTTCCAGCCACAGGCCGGCGGTTTGCTGCCGGGCGTTGCATTCAAGCTCGGCGAGCGCGGCGTCTAGGAGCGTGCCGAGCGATCCACGGTCACCGCCGGTCTCCGTGGCCGAGTCATGGGTTCCGGCCCCGGATCGAGTCCGGGGCAGGCTCTCCGCCGGAATGGCGGGTCGGGGCGTCGGCGGCACTGCTCAGCAGTCTACTAGGGGTGGGCCTGTACGCTCTGAGGTGATGGCTGCCCATTCCATGGCTGAGCGCCTCGCGGAGCTGGCCAAGCGCAAGGAGCAGGCCCGCCACGCGGGCGCCGAGCGGGCGGTGGAGCGCCAGCATGCCAAGGGCAAGCTGCTGGCCCGCGAGCGCATCGACTACCTGCTGGACGCCGGCTCGTTCCATGAGATCGACATGCTGGCCCGCCACCGTGCGACCGAGAGCGGGCTCGCCGAGCGTCCCTACACCGACGGGGTCGTCACCGGCTGGGGCACCGTCGACGGGCGCAAGGTGTTCGTCTTCGCTCAGGACTTCACCGTGTTCGGGGGCGCCCTCGGCGAGGTGTTCGCCGCCAAGATCCACAAGGTGATGGACCTCGCCGTCACCACCGGGGTGCCGGTGATCGGCCTCAACGACGGCGCCGGGGCTCGCATCCAGGAGGGCGTCGTCAGCCTCGACTCCTACGGGGGCATCTTCTCGCGCAACGTGCGCGCCTCGGGCGTGGTGCCGCAGATCTCGGTGATCCTCGGGCCGTGCGCGGGCGGCGCCGTCTACAGCCCGGCCATCACCGACTTCATCTTCATGGTGCGAGAGAAGTCGCACATGTTCATCACCGGCCCCGACGTGGTGCGCACCGTGACCGGCG
>JAPOYM010000039.1 GCA_026706565.1 bacterium | reverse complement strand
GGTCGCGTAGCACGGTTCCCGGTCTCGACGTCGAAACCGATCAGCCCCTTGTCAAAGTGCGGTAGCGCCCAGTGTACCCGACCCCTGCGACATCGGGTCCTGTGCCGGCGCCCGCTGGGGGGGTCAGCGGGCTTCCCGGTCGCGCTCGCGGGCGGCCTGCGAGAGGGCCCGGCGGGCCTCCAGCTCGGCCTCGCGGCGGGCCAGGATCGTCCGCCGGTCCACTTTGCGCCGCCGCCGCGCCAAGGCCATCTCCACCTTGGCGCGCCCGTCGCGGAAGTACAGCGACAGGGGGATCAGCAGCAGGCGGTCCTGCTCCACGCGGGCGCGGATGCGGTTGATCTCCGCCCGGTGCAGCAGCAGCTTGCGCGGCCGGTCGGGGTCGGGGGCGAACGCCTTGGCGGCGTTCGGCTGGGGCGGCACGTGCATGGAGTGCAGCCACACCTCGCCGCCCGAGACCCGCCCGTAGGCCTCGGCCAGCGTGACGGTGCCGTCGCGCAGCGACTTCACCTCGCTGCCCCGCAGCACCAAGCCGCACTCGTACGTGCCGAAGATCTCGAAGTCGCGCTGGGCGCGCCGGTTCGTGGCCACTGCCGTGACATCGGCGTCGTCCATGAGCGCAGGTTACGAGCCGCTGGCGACACCTGGGGCGCCGCCGAACCCACCGACGAAGCTGCCGAGGACCGCCGCTCCCTCGGACGTGCCGGCCTCGACCAGCTTCACGGTTCCTTCGGTGAACGGCGTGAAGCTGTCCGGCGTGGTGCCGTCGGCGGGGATGGTCCACACGCCGCCCCCGATGGAGTCCACGCCGATGACCAGTTCGGCGCCGCTCGTGAACCGGGCCAAGGGCAGCACGACTGTCATTCCCTCCACCGAACCGTCGGGCTGCAGACCCAGAAGGGTGATCGAGGCCGCCGGCTCGTCGAACCCCACCGACTCCTCGGGGCTGGCGTGGCCCACGATCACGCCGCTGTCGCCGGGGGGAACCTCGGTGCCGTCAAGGACCAAGTAAAGGATCTCCCCCTGCGCCAAGGGGTCGATGCTCTTGTTGGATCCCCATGTGCTCTCGAAGCGCACCGTTACCTCCAACCCGTCCGCCCCGGCGGCAGGCGCGGCGGGGAAGTCGGGTTCGGGCCAGTCGGGCGGCTCGGGGGTGAGGTCGTCGAGGATCTCCGCCCGGCGCTTGTGGATGAACTGGCGCACGCGCTCGGCGTCGGCGGCCGCCACCGGTCGAACCTCCGGCAGGGCATGCTCCTGCACGATGGCGGCCATCTCGTCGACCTTCGCCAGCAGTTCCTCCTCGTCCCAGGCGACCTCCAGGATCTCCATCAGCCGCTCGGCGTAGGCGTCCCGCCACTCGGGGGTGTTGTACAGCCGGTCGGGGATGGCCGTGAGGGCCAGCACCGACGGGGGCGGGTTGGAGATGTTGTCGAAGGGGTTGGGGTCGTCCTCGAGGTGAAAGGTGCCGTCGGTGCCCCAGGGGATGAACACGAAACGGCCGCCGGGCGCCCGGTAGAACCAGAAGTTGTTGCGGTTGCCGGCGTAGCCGTCCCAGTGCCCAATCAGAACCTCAGTCGCCCAGAACGACAGGAACCGGTCCAGGTCCACGATCTCACCCAGCGCCCGCAGGCCCGCGTCGGAGCGGTCCTGCAGGGCCGCCACCACGGCGTCGATGTCCGACCAGTCGTCGGCGTCCTCGTTGGTCTTCTTCTCGATGGTGCCGCGGAACTCGGGGGTGAAGTCGCTGACGGTGCCCTCGTAGACGTTGCCCTCGGGGTTGTCGAAGTGGCGCTCCAGGAACGGGGCCTTGATCTCCTCGACGTGTACGTACAGACCCAGGCTGTTCCCGTTCACCGACACCGTGGCGAAGTTGCAGCGCGGCGCCGGGTTGCCGGTGGCGGCGAAGACCCGGTACGACAGGCAGGTGTTGACCATTGAGGGGTCCTGGACGCTGTTGTTGAGGGTCATCCGCTCCATGACCCCGCCGAGGGACTGGCCGTCGACGTACTTGTCGTAGCGCAGCTTGAGCGCCGGCTTGGTGTCGCTCTGGGAGCCGACGAATCCCTTCTTGCGCACGCCCACGTCGGTGTGGGTCTCGCCGTCGATCGTCACCGTGGCCGGGAACCAGGTGTAGATGCCGGCGAACGGCCGCGAGAGTTGGTACTCGGCGATCTCCGCGAACACGTCCTCCAATGTGCGCGTCTGGTGGCGCAGCGTGTCCCAGTCCTCTTCGGCGATCTCGATGCTGACGTCGAGCACCCGGTCGAGGGCGAAATAGGCGTCACTGGGACGGGCCCCGGCTTCGTCCCGGGGTGCCGGGGCGGGAGCGGCCGCCGGCCCGGGTGCCGGCCCCGGCGGGGTGCCGGACGCCTCGGTGTCCGCTGGGGCGGTCGTGGTGGGAGCCGGTTCGGAAGGTGCGGTGCCCGGGGCCGCGGCGGCGGTTGTCGTCGAGACTGGCTCCGCTGACGGCGGAGTTGCCGGAGGTGATTCGCCGTCGTCGCCGGTCTGGCCCCCACAGGCGACCGCAATGAGCGCTGTCATCGCCAGGACCGTGGCCAGACGCCAAGGCATCGCCACAGGATACGGCGGCGATCCGGGCGTCCGAGGCGCCCGGAGCCGGCGGGGCGTGCCCGTTCGGGCTGGCCAGGCCGGCACAAGATCCTCCCGGACCGCCAGCGCGACGGGCCGCCGGTGAGGGTGGGCTGCGGAAGTGCAGGGACGTACGCTGTCGCCCGTGCTTGGGCTCAGCCGCGACGCCTACTACCGGATGCTCGCCCACGCGGTGGCGGGCCTACCCAACGAGGCTTGCGGGCTGATTGCCGCCGAAGGCGAGGGCGGCGACGCGGCAGCGTTCTACCCGATGACGAACGTCGCCGCCTCCGAGAGCATCTACGAGTTCGACGGAGCCGAGCACCTCGCCGTCGAGAAGCAGGCCGAGGAGGCCGGCCTCACCGTCATCGGGGTCATGCACTCGCACACCGCCAGCACCGCCTACCCGTCGCCGACCGACGTGGCGCAGGCCGGCCGCTTCGATCCCCTCGGCGTGTGGCACCACGTGATCGTCTCTCTGAAGCATCCCGAGCCGGCGCTGCGCAGCTACCGCATCGTCGCCGGGCGCATCAGCGAGGAGGAGGTCAAGGTCCGGGACTGAGGGCGGATCGGGGGCCGCCCCCGCCGGTAGAGTCCCCAGCTACCTGCCAGGAGACTGCTGAGCAATGCCGCCGACGCCCCGACTCGTCATTCCGGCGAAGGCCGGAATCCATGACCTGGCCGCGAGATCGGCGCTGCCCGTGGATTACTCGGCGCACTCCTAGACGACTCTCCCCAGGCTGCCATGGGTGTCCTCGCCTCCGTCATCGACTGCATCGGCAACACGCCGCTGGTGGACGTCAGCACCCTCAGCCCCAACCCGGCGGTGCGCATCCTCGCCAAACTGGAGGGCCAGAACCCCGGCGGCTCGGTGAAGGACCGGGTAGCCCGCTCGATGATCGAGGCCGCCGAGGCCGACGGCACGCTGCGGCCCGAGACCGTCATCCTCGAGCCGTCCTCGGGCAACACCGGCATCGCCCTGGCGCTCATCGCCCGGCTGCGGGGCTACCCCGTGAAGATCGTCCTGCCGGAGAACGTCTCGGTCGAGCGCCGTGACCTGCTGGAGATCTACGGTGCCGGGATCATCGACTCGCCGGGGTCGGAGGGCTCCAACGGGGCGGTGCGCCGGGCCGAGCGCCTCGCCGCGGAGCACCCCGAATGGGCCTACCTCTGCCAGTACGCCAACGAGGCCAACCCGCAGGCGCACTACGCCACCACCGGCCCGGAGATCCTGGCCGACTGCCCCGACATCACCCACTTCGTGGCCGGCCTCGGCACCGCCGGCACGCTCATGGGCTGCGGCCGCTACCTCAAGGAGCACAAGCCCGAGGTGCGGGTCTACGCCGTGGAGCCCCCGGCGGGGGAGAAAGTGGAGGGGCTGCGCAGCCTCGACGACGGCTACATCCCGCCGGTCTACGAGAACTGGGGCGGCAACGAGTTGCTGGACGGCAAACGGATCGTGCGCACCCGCGAGGCGCTGGAGTACACGCGCCGCCTGGCGACCGAGACCTCGGTGTTCGCCGGGATCTCCAGCGGGGCCGCCCTGGCCGGGGCCTGCCGGGTGGCCGAGCGCATCACCTCCGGGGTGATCGTCTTCGTGGCCGCCGACGGCGGCTGGAAGTACCTCTCGACGCGGGCCTGGACCGACCCCATCGACGAGGTCGTGGAGCGCGCCGAGCGCATCATCTACTTCTGAAGGCTTGGGCGGCGGGTTGTGGTCGGTGGCGGGGGCGCGCGTCCGGATTCCGGCCTTCGCCGGAATGACGCTTGAGTGGCTGGGCGGCGGGTTGTGGGCGTTGGTGGGAGCGCGCGGGCGGATTCCGGCTTTCGCCGGGATGACGATGGGGTGGGCGGAATGACGTTGCGGGGTGGGGTGGCTGGGCGCGGGCGTGGCCCCGGGCTGGGGCCCGGGGCCACGCTTCGGTAACCGCTGACGGCGGGAGGATCAGCCGGTCGGGCGTTCGGCAGGCGGGCCTTCGGGCACCGCGTCGTCCATCGTGCCGCTGTCGTCCGTCTCCTCTTCGGGCGCCGTGTCGTCCATCGTGCCGCTGTCGTCCGTCTCCTCTTCGGGCGCCGTGTCGTCCATCGTGCCGCTGTCGTCCGTCTCCTCGGCCGAGGAGTCGATGATCGTGACACGCCCCTCGCCGCCTACGGGGTACCGCTCGGCGGTCACGACGCCGCCGAGGGCGTCGGTGAGGTAGTCGGCCAGCGCGCGCTGGTCGTTGATGCCCAGCTTGGTGTGCGGCAGGTCTGCTGCCGGGAAGCAGTCGCCGCCGCCGGCGAACCAGCTCACCGTCGTCATCACGACCGGGTCGCCGGGCACCACCTCGCCGTCGGAGACGATGACCGTGCCGTCGTCGAGGGAGATGCTGCGCACCCGGGCGCCCTCGTGGCCGATGTTGGAGCAGTCGCCCTCGCGGTCCGTCTCCCGTGCCGGCATGCCGATGTCGATCACCACGCTCATGCCCGCCACCTGCGAGTACTGCCCGCAGGTGCCCGGGATGCAGTCGTAG
>JAPOYM010000035.1 GCA_026706565.1 bacterium | reverse complement strand
ATCGGCGCGCAGTTCGGCGGCAAGTACTTCTGCCACGACGTGCGGGTGGTGCGCCTGGCCCGCCACGCCGCCTCCTGCCCCGTGGCTGTCGCCGTGTCCTGCTCGGCGGACCGCCAGGTGCTCGGGAAGATCAACGCCGACGGCGTGTTCCTCGAGGCGCTGGAGACCGACCCGGCCAGGTTCCTGCCCGCGACGACCGGCGAGGGCCTGTCAGCCGAGACGGCGGCGATCGACCTGGACCGCCCGATGGACGAGATCCGGGCCGCGCTCTCGGCGCACCCGATACGCACGAGGCTCTCGCTCACCGGAACTCTCGTCGTCGCCCGCGACGCCGCCCACGCCCGCATCAAGTCGCAACTGGACGCCGGCGGGGAGATGCCGGAGTACCTGCGCCGCTACCCCGTGTACTACGCCGGGCCGGCCAAGACCCCCGAGGGTTACGCCTCGGGCGCCTTCGGCCCCACCACGGCGGGCCGCATGGACAGCTACGTCGAGCAGTTCCAAGCCGCCGGCGGCAGTCTGGTCATGCTGGCCAAGGGCAACCGCTCACGGGCTGTGACCGACGCCTGCACCCGCCACGGCGGCTTCTACCTGGGCTCCATCGGCGGCCCCGGCGCCCGCCTGGCCGCCGACTCGATCCGCTCGGTGGAGGTGCTCGACCACGCCGACTTGGGCATGGAGGCCGTCTGGCGCATCGAGGTGGAGGACTTCCCGGCCTTCATCGTCATCGACGACAAGGGCAACGACTTCTTCGCCGAGGTCTCCAGACCCCTACGCATCCGCCGCTGAACAGGGCCTCACGCCCCCGACGCCGCCGCCCGGTCAGGCGAGCGCCTCGCCGATCGTCTGGACCAGCAGCCTGGTCACCACGTAGGGGTCGGCATTGGCGTTGGGCCGGCGATCCTCGATGTAGCCGCGCCCGTCCTGGTGCACCTGCCAGGGGATGCGCACCGAGGCGCCCCGATCCGACACCCCGTAGCTGTAGGTGTCGTAGCGCTCGGTCTCGTGCGCGCCGGTGAGGCGGAGTTCGATGCCGTCGCCGTAGCCCGCGATGTGCTCCTCGGGCTTGCCGGCGGCGCCCAGCGCCTCGGCGGCGGCCACCACGGCCTCGTAGTTCCGGCGCATGGAGGCGGTGGACACGTTGGTGTGCATGCCCGCGCCGTTCCAGTCGCCCTGCATCGGCTTGGCCGCCAGGCTGATCTCGATCTCGTGGTCCTCACCGGCGCGGTACAGCAGGTAGCGCGCCACCCAGACGTGATCGCCCACCGCGAGCGGGTCCAACGGGCCGATCTGGAACTCCCACTGGCCGGGCATCACCTCGGCGTTGGTTCCGGAGATCGCCAGACCTGCGCCGAGGCACCAGTCGGTGTGCTGCTCCACCACCTCGCGCCCGTGGATGCGCAACGCACCCACCCCGCAGTAGTACGGCCCCTGCGGGCCGGGGAAGCCGTTGGGGGGGAAGCCCGACGGCCACTTGGTGACCGGGTCCAGCATGGTGTATTCCTGCTCGAGCCCGAACCAGAACTCCTGATCACCGTACTTGTCCAGGATCGCGCGCGTCTTCGCCCGCATGTTGGTGGGGTGCGGCTCCATGGTCTCGGGCAGGAACGTCTCGCTCATCACCATGATGTTGTCGCCGCCGCGCAGCGGGTCGGGACAGCTGAAGACCGGCTTCAGCACGACGTCGGAGTCGCTGCCCTCCGCCTGGTTGGTGCTGGAGCCGTCGAAGCCCCAGATACCGGGTTCCTCACCGTCGGCGAGGACCCTCGTCTTGGATCGCACCTCGGCGGTGGGCACCGATCCGTCCACCCATATGTACTCAGCCCTGTAGGCCATGGTCTTGCTCCTTGCGTGCGCCGACTCGACCCGTCGGCAATGGCGGATGGGGGAAGCAGAAGAGATCGCCGCTGATCCCGGGGGTCGCCGGGCGACCGATGGCCGGCACCCCCGCCGGTGGCACGATACAGAGAACTGCGTGGAATCAAGCGCGACCGCAAACGACTCGTCGCCGCCGTGCCGCGCGCGGTGGCCCGATGACTCGCAGGCCGCGGCGACGACGGATGACTCAGTTGATGGCGCGCTCCCGGTCGGCCCAGTAGGGGGCGCGGAGCTTGTACTTCTGGAGTTTGCCGGTGGCGGTGCGCGACAGAGCCTCCCGGAACTCCACCGAGGTGGGGCACTTGTAGTGGGCGAGGTGCTCGCGACAGTGGTCGATCAACTCCTGCCCGGTGACATCGGCCCCGGGGGCCGGCACCACCAGCGCCTTGGGGGTCTCGCCCCAGCGCTCGTGGGGCACGCCGATCACCGCCACCTCCGCGACAGCGGGATGGGCGAACAGGCAGTCCTCCACCTCGATCGAGGAGACGTTCTCGCCGCCGCTGATGATCACGTCCTTGCGCCGGTCGGTCAGCACGAGGTACCCGTCGCCGTCCAGGTAGCCTCCGTCGCCGGTGTGGAACCAGCCGCCGGCCAGCGCCTCGTCGCTGGTCTCGGGTTGCTCCCAGTAGCCCTCCATGACGTGGTTGCCCCGGGCCTCCACCTCGCCGTCGGCCGAGACGCGCACGCTGATGCCCAGCGCCGGCACGCCCTGGCGCACCAGCCGCTCGGCCCGCTCGGCGGGTGCCAGGTCGTCCCATTCGGGGCGCAGCCGGTTCATGGTCAGGTACGGCGCCGTCTCGGTCAGCCCGTACAGCTGCATGCACTCCCAGCCCAACTCGGTCTCCATGCGTTCGATGGTGCGCCGCGGCGGGGGCGCTCCCGCCACGGTCATGCGCACGGTGCCCGAGCCGGGGATGGGTCCCTGCCAGTCCTCGGCGGCCGCCAGGACCGCCGCCACCACCGCCGGCGCCCCGCACAGGTAGGTGACCCCGTGGCGCTGGATGCGCCGCAGGATCTCGGCGCCGTCGATCTTGCGGATCACCACCTGCGTGGCGCCCACACCGGTCAGCGCGTACGGCATGCCCCAGCCGTTGCAGTGGAACATGGGCAGCGTGTGCAGGTAGACGTCGCGGTCGCTCACCCCGGCGCTCCAGCCGAACGTCACGGCGTTGAGCCAGATGGTGCGGTGGGTGATCTGGACGCCCTTGGGGCGCGCCGTGGTGCCGCTGGTGTAGTTGATGGCGGCGGTGGCGTCCTCGTCGGGCGCCCAGGGGCGCGGCTCCGTCCCTGCGTCGGAGAAGAGCGCCTCGTCGGACTCAGGCCCGAGGACGAGCCGGCGTTCGCATCCCACCGCGGCGAGGTCGTCAGCCAGTTCGGGGTCTATCAGCAGCATCCGGGCCCCGCAGTGCGAGACGATGTAGCCCACCTCGGCGGCGTTCAGGCGGTAATTCACCGGCACCGAGATGCGCCCGGCGGCGCTGACGCCCAGCATCACAGCGGCAAGACGGGCGGCATTGTGCGACACGATCGCCACCCGCTCACCCCAGCCGAGGCCCAAGCGGTCCAGCGAGGCGGCCAGCGCCCGGCTGCGGGCGGCAAGCGCCCCGTAGGTGAGCGTCCCCCAACTCGGCGCCGGCTGGTCGGGTTCGTCGATCAGCGCCGGCCGGTCGGGGTAGACGCGGGCGGCCCGGTCGATGAAATCCCCCACAGTCAGCGGTACTTTCATGCGCCCTCCCGCTCGCCCGAACGGCTGCTTGCGGTGCAATCTAGCCTTGGCGGTCAGCGGCCTCAGGAGCCGTGCTGGAACCGCCCGCGCCCGCGCCGCATGGTCGCCGGTGGGGCGGAGAGACCGCAGGAGACTGGATTCCAGCCTCCGCGGCAATAACGATAGGGACGGCCGAGATGACCGAAGACGAGGGAGGGGTGCCGGGGGCCGCTTCGCGGTGCCTCGCGCCCGCGCCGAAGGAGCGAACGGCACCCGGCACCCCGACCGGGGCCTCCCAACCGATTACTGGATTCCATCCTCCGCGGGAATGACGAACGGGTCACGAAATGACGATCAGTAGGCCGGAGGTACGACCATGACACGCCAACCCCGAGTGGCGGTGGAACCGCAGTGCTGGCGGCGGGACGACCTGGCGGAGGCGGTCAGAGCCGGCGGGGGCGTCGTGGTGCCCGCCCCGGAGGCCGAGGGACTGATCTGGGCCGACCCGCAGAACCCGCGCCTGCTGGGGCCGGTGCTCGAGGCGGCGCCGCAGCTGCGCTGGATCCAGCTGCCCTACGCCGGCATCGAGCCCTACCTGCGGTTCTTGGACGACGAGCGCCTCTGGACCTGCGGCAAGGGCACCTACGCCGAGCCGGTGGCGGAGATGGCGCTGGGCATGCTGCTGGCGGGTATGCGCGGCTTCACCAGCTACCTGCCGGCCCGGAGCTGGCTGGGCCCCGAGGGCCGCAACCTCCGGGGCGCCGCCGTCACGGTCCTGGGCGGCGGCGGCATCGCCGAGGAGTTGCTGAAGCTGCTGGCACCGTTCGAGTGCGACGTGACGGTGCTGCGCCGCCATCCCGATCCGCTCCCGGGCGCCTCCGGTGTACGGGTGGTGGGGCCGCCGGCACTCGGCGAAGCGCTCGCGGGGGCCGACGCCGTGGTGGTGGCGCTGGCCCTCACCGCCGAGACACGGAGCATCATCGACGCCGAGGCGCTGGCACAAATGCCGGAGCACTGCTGGCTGGTCAACGTGGCGCGGGGCGAGCACGTCGTGACCGATGATCTCGTGGACGCCCTGGGTGCGGGGACCATCGTCGGCGCCGCGCTGGACGTGACCGACCCCGAGCCGCTGCCCGACGGCCACCCGCTTTGGGACCTGCCGAACTGCATCATCACGCCCCACGTCGGCAACACACCCGAGATGGGGATGGCGCTGCTGGCCCGCCGCGTGAGCGAGAACGTGCGCCGCTACGGCACAGGCGAGCCGCTGCTCGGACCGGTGAACACCGCCCTCGGCTACTGAGCGCCCATCGGGCCTAGAGCGTTAGCGGATAGGCGGCCATTTCCGACCGAGAATTCCAATCAGCGAAACCCGTCATTCCGGCGGAGGCTGGAATCCAGGCTCCGGCTGCGCGATTCGCACCACTGAGGCAGGACAGGAACTCCCCTGTTCAGAGCCCTTCCGCGCACCCTCCTAGTCGCCCGGCCGCGTTGCCGCACGCCGAACTACTGCCGGAAGTAGGCGGCGTGGGGGCTGCCGAGGATGGGTACGGCGGCGGCTCGGTCGAGGTAGCGGTTGGCGTGCTCGCAGGAGGTTTCGGGGGCGAACAGGCAGGCGTGGCAGGCGGCGGCGTGGAGGGTGTCGTCCTCCTCGCCTGCGTGGTGGTCGGCGCACATGGGGTCCGTGGAGCAGAGTTGCGCCCGGCGCAGGGCCTGCTGGAGGGTGGCGGAGAGGCGCGCGGGTTCGGACATGGCGACGAGCCCGCCGAGTGTGCCCTCGCTGTCCGGCGACGCTGTGTAGAGCAGCACGCCGGCCATCGGGGGGCCAGCGGGGTCGCCCGGCGGGCGGGAGTAGAGGCGCTCGCGGATCGAGGCCGCGGAGTAGCCGGAGTCGAGGGCGAACTGGTGGATCAGCAGGTGGGCGAGCGTGTGCAGAAGCACGAACCGCGCCGCCGGAACGGCCAGGCCTGGCGCGAGCCCGCGCCGGGCACGCCACGCCTCGTGGGCGGCTACGAGGCTCCGGTAGCGCTCCCCGGACTCGAAGTCGGTCTCCCACTCGGCGACGCGGTCCTCCCGGAGGCGGATGAGGATCCCCTCGCCGCGTGTCTGCGCGGCGGGCAGCCATCTGACGGCCGCGTCGTTGGAGATCGGCGCGATGCGTTCGACGTCGTCGCCGGGACCGTCGACGCGGGTGAAACCGCACAGCGCGATGACCTCCCGCAGCCGGTGGACGGCCACGGGGTCGTCGAGGTCGAAGGCGAGTCCCGACGGGACGACGAGGCGCTCGACGCGGAAGTCGTCGGAGTCGGGTTGCGTGTCGGAGGTGAACGCCTCCCACTCCGGGCCGCGCAGTTCCCCGCCGGCAGCCGTCCCCTCATCGCCGTGGCCGCGCCGCGCCCTGATCGCATCCCAGATGTCGTCCTCGTCGAAGTGGAGCAACCAGCGCAGTTCCCGCCCGCCGCGCCCCCGCTCGACCCGCCGGCGGAGCCGACGCAACTCGCGCCGGTCGTCGAGGTCTTCGAGTTCGGCCTCGAGGTCCACCCAGTGCTCAACGACCTTCTGGCCGATCCGGTCCTCGACGGTGGGGATCGTGAGCGACGAGCGGGACACGGCGAACCAGGCGTTGGAGGCGCCGAGCAGCAGCGCTCGGGTGGGCTCGTCGCAGGCCCCGTCGAAGCGTTGCAGGTGCGGATGTCGGCCGCGGCAGCGGGGCAGGTTGCGCCAGTCGTCGTGGCCGAAGGCGTGCTGGA
Source organism: bacterium (assembly GCA_026706565.1). Lineage (GTDB taxonomy): Bacteria > Actinomycetota > Acidimicrobiia > Acidimicrobiales > CATQHL01 > VXNF01. Next base: position 34,815 of record JAPOYM010000035.1, on the reverse strand, counting down.
CGGGGCGCCGGGCGCCGCAGGTCCGACAGATGACGCGCACGTCGGTCGCACGGCTGACCCGCCCGACCTCCTTCAACTCCAGCACCGGGCTCGAGCAGTCGCCCCCAGCGCCGGCACTGCCCCCGTCGCCGTTCGTCCCACCGCCTCCGTCGCCGCCACGGCTGTGGACGTACTCCACCCAGGGGAAGTCGTCGAGGTGGCCGGCCGGGCAGGCGACCATGAAGCGCGCGGGCACCGCCGGAGGCTTGCGGCCACGGCCTCCGCACAGTTCGTGGAACCAGCGGGCGCGGTCGGGCCGGAAGGGCGGCACCTCCAGCTTGAAGAACCGCTGATCGACCTGCGCCAGACGGTCGCACCGCGTGCAGCGGAGCCACCGCGGGAAGGGATGCACCGGCACGCCGACCCGGGCCCAGTCGTCGAAGGCGCTCGCTGTCTCCTCCAGCCACGGCGCGGCCCGCAGCTCCGACACCGCCGAGCAGCCGGGCATCGCACGGATGGCGCCGAGCAGGCGGGACTCGGCGATGCGCTCGGTGCGGTTCGTGTCCCAGCCGTCCACGCCGGCCACGACGACGGACATCTGCGGCAGGTCCACCACGGCGCCGGGACCGTACGTGTGGATGAGTTGCGAAGGCCGCAGGCCGCCGACTCGGTGCGACTCGGGCGCCGACGGGTTCGGGGCCGGGCTCATCGCGGCCCCTCCCGCGCCTCGGCGGCCTCGAGCCCCTCAGCGGCCCCCATCGCCTCGGCGATGTCCTCATCCGCGGTCGTCTCGCCCGACGGTCGCTGCTCGCCGGGGTCGGGGAGCCCGAGACGGTAATCGGGCCGGCCGCCGGTCTCATAGGTGGAGTCTTCGGTGGCGATCTGCAAGTTGATCTGCACCTCGGTGTCGCGCAGCGAGTTGGGGCACGTCCAGTCGCTCCAGTCCCTAGCTTCGGGCTTCCACAGCAGCGGGACGTCATCGTCGGCGCGCTGCACGTAGGACAGGTCGGGGCGCAGGCTTGTCTCCCGGTCCCAGCTGTCGAGGCGCCGGTTGAGCATGGCGCGCACGAGGTCGCCGGCCGCGGTGGCACCGCTCACGGCGACAGCCCTCTCGGAGATGGCGTGAACGTGCGCCGCAATCCGCTCGTCGGAGCGCTCAAGGCGCCGCGCGCTCTGGTTGGGGTTCCAGTCGGCGTCGTGGTGGCGCACCGCGGACACGAGCACACCGGTCAGCCCCTTGTCGAGAGCGCGCTCGGAGAACGGCGTGGCCGACAACGGCTCGATGTGGCGGTAGAGCGTGGCGTGATAGTGACCGAAGGTCTCGTAGTGCGACAGGTCGCGGGGCTTCGCCCAGTTGTAGATCGTGACCACCAGGCCGGGGGCGCGGGCGCTGCGGCCGACCCGCGAGGTGGCCTGGATGTACTCCGCGGTGGCCTTGGGCTGGCCGACCACGACCATCGACCCGAAGCGGGGGACGTCCACGCCTACAGAGATCATGCTGGTCGCCAGCAGCAGGTCCACGGGCCTGCCCGCATCGGAGTCCGGCGGGCGGGCCGGATCGTGCGTGACGAAGAGCTGCCGCAGGATGCCCCTGATGTCATCGGAGGACACCCGCGACGTCAGCTCCTCGAGGTTCACGGTCGGGCGGTTGGCGAGCCCGGCCGTGAAGCGGGTCCGCCGCAGCTTGGTGCGCAACTCGTCCTCGGCCATGCGTCGCATGCCGGCCAGCTCGCGCACGGCGTTGAAGTAGCCGATGGTGGTCATCCACGGGTCCACCCGCCCGCCGGCGTCGCCGAGTTCGTCGTACATCGCCTGCGCCGCGGCCATGAGCGTCGCGAACACCCGCAGTTCCACCTGCTTGAGGCGCTCCCCGTGAGCGCACACTCCCAGGTGCAACCGTCCGGGGACGGCGTCGGACGGTTCGGTCTGCTCGGCGAAGAACGAGCGCCGGGCGTCGAGCACTGGGGAGGGGAACACCCGCAGCCTGCGCCAGAACACCGCCCAGGTCTGCTGCTCCGCACGGCGGATCGTGGCCGTGGAGGCGACCACCTTGGGGCGCACCGGCTCGCCCGCGAAGCGCCACGTGGTCAGCCGGTCGATCGCCGTCTCGTACAGGCCGGTCATGGTGCCGAGGGGGCCGCTCACGAGATGCATCTCGTCCTGGAGGATCAGGTCGGGCGGCCGCAGCCGGGGGCTCACGTCCACCGTCGAGGCGGCGGGCAGGCCGTCCCGCGGCGGGTGCGAGTTGCTCTCGGGCCAGTCCGAGGCGTGAGAGCGGTCGAGGTCGATGTTCCGGTAGCCGTGGCGCTCGCAGCGGCTCTCGACCTGCCCGAACAGGTTGCTGAGCGCCCCGTTCCACGGGAGCTGAGCGAACTTGTCGAGCGTCGCGATCACGAACGACGGCAGCAGGCGGTACACCTGCGAATCGACGGTTACGACGGGGATGCCCTCGCCGGGCATGTGAAGCTGCGTGAACGCGCACTCCTCGTGGTCACCGCAGTAGATGAGGAATCGTTGCGTCCGGCTGTCGTAGGTGCAGTCCGCTGCCGGGTCCAACGCCCGCCCGCACCACGGGCAGTCTGAGAGCTGCAACGGGGCAATGAACCGGCTGGAGCCCCTGCCGCCCTGCCGCTGCTGCTCCACCCACTGCCGGGCGTCCTTGTCGGAGTTGGGCGTGACCGCGCCGCCGACCCACATGCCCAGCCGGAACGGCACACCCGCCCAACGCTCGTCGGTCTCGGCCCGTCTGCGGCGCAACAGTTCGGCCGCGCAGATCAGCGTGGCGGCGCGCTGGAACTGCTGCGCGGTCAGCAGGCGAAGGGTGTAGCGCATCAGCACGGCCATCCCGTCGCGGCCATCGACGGCCTCGGCACCCTCGCCGACGACGCCCTGCAGCCGACGAATCGCGAGCGTGAACGCCACGAGCCCCAGGTAGGCCTCGGTCTTACCGCCGCCCGTCGGGAAGAACAGCAGGTCGGCCAAGGACGTATCGGCGCGCCGCTCCGGATGGGCAGGGTCGGTCAACGACGGGATGCACAGCAGCACGAAGGCGAGTTGGAACGGCCGCCACGAACGGTTCGAGGCTTCGTCGGCCCGCCGGACCGCCTCGCGCAACGACAGCACTGGATCGTCGCGGCGACCGGCGATGGCAACGGTGTGGACCCGCTGGCGGCGCATCGCCTGGTTCGCGAACCGGAAAGCGTCCAGAGCGTCGGCGTCGGAGCAGACCAGTTCGACGCCCCGGCGGACAGCAGCGGCCACGTCCCGAGCGTCGGCCAGCGCGGCGCTTGCCACTTCCGCGTGGTCGGCGAACTCGGGGCCGTCGACACGATCGGCTTCGGCGTCGAGCCACGCCTCGTAGCCGTCCACCAGCGGTAACAGCGCCGCTCGCAGATCGTCCGGCTCGAGTTCGGCCAGCGCCTTCATGTCGGTCACCAGACCGTCGAGTTGCGGCAGATCGTCCGGGGCCTCGGTGCGCCACACTTCGTAGCGGGGCAGCACCGACGTGGCCACCAGCGCCGCCCGCCGCGTGCCGGGAACGGGCTCCCAGGCAACCCCCACTCCGTGGCCGACGGCGAACTCGACCTGGTCGCGATACTGCATCTCCAGCCGCTGCAACTCGACCTGTTCGGACCCGGCCACGCCAAGAGCCGAGGGGAGGACCGCCTCGCGCCCCAGGAACACCGCGCGTCCGTCGGGAGCGACCAGCTCGAGGCGAGCCTGGAAGAGCCACTGTGCATCCTTGTTCGTCCTGACCTGCGCCTGCTGGTTAACCAGGAAGACGGTGACGAGCCACGGTCCCGAACCCGTCGCGGCGATCCGACCCAGCACGAAGACGCCGTCGGCGTTGACCGGCAGCGGACCGAACTCGCCCTCCTTCAGCCCGATGCGGACCTCGACGTCCCGCGGTTCCCGCCGCCACACCGCCGCGCGGGACCCGTCCGGGTGATACTCGAACTCGCGCACATACTTCCCCCACCGGCACCGGGCGACAAGGACGTCGGATTCCGCATCCACGACGGCGGTGAGCCCCATGGACGACTGCGCCAGAACGCGCTGCGCGATCCGGCCGCCCTGCGCCTCCGGCTCGACATCGCCTTCCTCGCGGCCGGAGTCATCGTCGCGCTCAGCGTCGGCCGCCACGGCGCCCCTCGGAGCGAGCATCCCGACCAGGTAGCGGTCCCGCACCCGACCGGGCGGCCACCACGTACCGTCGGGACGCTGATTGCCGCGGATCACCTCCTCCTCGCCCTCCAACGGGCCCAACAGATCGGCCTCCACCCGGCGCAGCAATTCGGCGCGAATAGCTGCCGGAGTCCGTGCCCAAGAAAAATCGCTGGCGAGGCTCAATGTTCCTCGTCATCCTGGCCGAATAGGGCGAACGAGCTGGCAGTAAGTCTCTCCCGGCCTCCTAGACCATTTGGTCGGTGCGAAGCGATCTGTCTCTCAGCCAAGTATCGCTCTCGATTAAGTTCCAGCAGCCGAGTCAGGACTTCGTCTGCAGTCTCCGGCGCGAGGGTGAAGCGGCGACCGGCGCCACGAATATCGTGAAAGCCGTGCTTGAACTGCAGATCCCTCCATCCGTAGGCAGCACCGACAGCCCTGTCGAGTTCAACATGCAATTCGCGCAACTTCCTCACATCTCTATCGTGATCGGATGGGTCGTGCACTCGGTTGTACAGGGTGGTCACGCCAATCATTCGGGCATACAACTGTTCCCGTCGGTGGTCGTCTAGGGCTTCGGCAGCGGCAGCTACCTCCTCTGAGAACACAGGCTGTGGGAACGTCTCGAATACATCTGATGGTGTATATCGAGTTCGAGTCTCAAGAGTCGAACCATACCGAACAACCCAACGATAGTGAAAACTACTCGATAGTAGCCCGAGATGAAAGTAGTTGTCGTACGCGAAGACAATCAAGGCATGAGCAAAGACTTGCCGGGCTGCCACGAACATGGGCATTACTGTCTTGCTGACGCACGCGACTACGATCACTCTATCAAGATTGGTGATTGCTTGATAGAGACGTGGGGCTGGCCGCCAATACCTCCACCAGATTCTTGCTGCAGCGTTGGGATTTGTCATTCTTGTAGGTCTGACTCTCTCTTCAATGATCGCGAAACACTCGACATACTCTCGAGCCCTCGACTCAGGCCAGTCGAAGAAGTTTATGATCCAGCGAGATGCCTCTTGTGAGGGTGAGGTATTCAGATCCTTACCGTTCAAGTACGGGTAAAGGACATCATAGTTTCCTGGATCGTGATCAATTAGCGACAGCGCATGGTCAGGCTCTATTGTGAAACCAATACCAAGTACAGTAGAACCCATGAATGACTTGTCACTATTCTCGAGAAGCCTCTTCTTGCGCCATCTGATACGGCTACCCGGGTAGAGCATCTCGTCGATAACGACGACGGATCGCCCGTCGAGTATTCTCCGACAACTCCATTCGCTCTGGTCGATCCACAGTTTGGCGATCTCAACAGTGGGCTCGCCTGGCCATTGAACCGATGAAACAGCTCGGTGGATTGTCCAGCCTCGGTCGATCACTTGCTCGAGGCCGACCTCGCTCGTATCGCCTTGAGCAATTGTGTTGGTCGCCAGATACCCCAGAGATCGAGCCACTCTCGTCGCGTTGAGGAAGAAATAGGCCACGAGGTCAGCCGAGCCTCGCTTGCCCTCAGCCATCCAGGCAACACAGTAGTTGCGGTAATCGTCCCCTGCGGCGCCCGAGATCTTCTGACCCCCGATGAAGGGTGGGTTCGCGACCATGGCGTCAAACCGCTGGCCTTCGGCAAACACTTCCGGGAAGGCGATCGGCCAATGCAGGGGTCGACGCTCCGGTGCCATGTCAGGCCTGCTGACGTTCAGGCGCTGATGAGCCCGACGCTGGACGCTCGCGAGAGCAACGATCTGGTGTTCGGTGCCGATTGAGGTGAGCAGGTTGCCGAGCAGGCCGAGATCGGAGGCAAGCAAATTGGTGAGCGCTGCCGATGCGTTCCGTTCGCCGGCGGTCGCGAGAGCTGCGCCGGTCACGAGGTCGGCTGTTGCGCGGATGACCGGCATGAGGTTCTCGGCCTGCCGGTGCAGTGCCGCTTTGCGGTCGATGTCGGCGATGGATTCGGATGGGATGTCCTGCATCCTCTGTCGCAGCGAGAGGACCTCGTCCAGCAATTCCTGCAGCCGGGCAGTGGCGTCTCGCCCGTCGGCGTAGCCCGCGAAGCTCATGGTCTGCGTGCGCCCCACGTCTGGGTCGAAGTGCAGCCAGCGGAGTTGTTCGATGTCCCAGATTCCCAGCAGGCTGTCGCCGGTGGCGAAGCGGTGGTCAAGGAAGGTGAAGGGGCGATCCTTCGCGACAGTGGTTAGCCACATGGACAGTTTGGCCATCTCGACGGCCATGGGGTTGCGGTCCACGCCGTAGCAGCAGCGCTCGGCCACCAGGCGTGTGGCCTCGACGACGGCCCGGTGGCGGCTGGGGTCGTCCGCGGCGGTGGCGAGGTCGGCGGCCCGTGGGTCGTCCTCGCCCTGCTGGGCCTCCACAAGGCGGTCGGCCAGGTAGCGGCAGGCGGCCACGAGGATGGCGCCCGAGCCGACGGCAGGGTCGCACACCCGCAGGCCCAGGATCTCCTGGGACGGCCGGATGCGCCACTCGGCTGTGTCGGCTGTGTCCCGCGGACCGGGCGAGTAGCACAGGGGCGCTAGGGCGTGTTCGACGAGTTCGTCGGCCAGTTCGCGCGTGGTGTAGGCCGTTCCCGAATCTCGGTTCCGGCCCGTCTCGGTGACGTACACGGCGCCGGGGAGGAACACCACGGGCCGGTCGCGCAGGTCGGTGCGCAGCAGGTTCACGAACGGTTCGATCCGTCGCACGAGCGTCTCGTCGCCACCGCAGGCGGCCCGCAGTTCGGCACGCAGTTGTCCGTCGACCGGGTCCGCCAGCAATTTGGCGACCTGTCTCGGAGTACCGACATAGTGGCCGCCGTTGGCCCTCTCGTCGGTGAGGAAGGCGATAAGTGCCTCGTCGCCATTGATCCGCTCGGCCTCCAGATCGGCGAGGGGGATCTCCGGCTCGTTGTCGGACGCACCCTTGCAGCCGAGCACCACGCTGTCGGCGCGGCGGGCACCGTGATCGAGCAGCCGCTCGTAGATGTGGCCGATCTGCTCGACACTGACGTTGCGGTACGAGAGGCGACGGGTGTCGGTCACGCCTGCCGCGGAGCGGAACCGTAGGATCAGCAGAGCGTCGAGCATGGCCAGCACGTCGAGGTCGGTGACGCTGATCGGTGTCGTGGAGACGGTCCGCCACGACTCGCCTGGCGCGCGGCCTTCGAGGAAGCCGAAACGGTCGGGGTCGAACAGGGTGCTGCCGTAAGCGCGCACGCAGAGAGCCTGGTGGCGAACGCCGGCGTGGACCGCTCGGTTGGTCGCCAGGAGGCGGTGCCATGCCGCGGAACTGTTCTCTAGCGCCTCCGGGTCTTCCCCACGCGCCCTCTCGAGGCTCTCGCGCAGCGTCCGCACGGAGTACAGGTCCCGGTACGTGTTGTCGTCCACCGGCAACAACTCTTTCTCCTCGGCGACGAGCAGGAACACCAGCCGCATCATCACCGTGACAGCGGCCTCGTAGACCTCCTCGGCAGCAATGTCGCGCAGCAGGGCGCCGTCGACGCCGCGATCAGCGCGGGAGATGGCATTGACGAGCAGTTCGACGGCCCTGCGGACCTGCGACCCGAGTTGGCCGGTGACCTCCGCTTCGGTACCGGCCGACTCCTGCAGCAAAGCCGCCGGTGTGTCGGCGGGAGGCACACCCGCGAAGCGGCGAGCGCCCAGCATCGAGACGAACGAGTCCAACAGGAGGGGCTCGGCGCTCATGAGGGAGGCACGCCAGGTGCCCCAGCCGGTGGCCTCGTCGGCGCGGGCGTGGACGAGCGTCAGATGGTCGCCGTTGGTTACCAGCGCCAAGGGGACGTTGAGGTGGCGGCAGGCGAGCGCCGCCCGCTGCATCCACTTGGCGGACCACAAATCCCCCCGTGGTCGCTCGGTGGGGATGTCCTCGGCGTCCAGCACGAACACGAGCACCAGGGGGTCGCTGCTGTCGGGGTCGTGCCCGGCGGTCGGGGCGTCGCCGAACAGACCCACCGGAGCGGCGGGCGATGGGACGTAGACGCCCGTCGGTGCGACGGTTACGCCGTTGCGTGTGACGCCGGCGGCGACGTGCGCAGGCAGTTCGGGGCCCGCGCGCCAACCCGTGCGCCAGCGCAGCACGTCTCGCAGCAGCCAGTTGACGAATCCTGCCCGATTCTCGCCGTCGCGTGTCTCGTTCCAACGGTCCACCAGTTCCGCACGCACCTCGGGTGGCGTTCTGTCGAGCCCTTCTGGGAAGACGCGCTTGACGACCGGCAGCGCGAACCAGGGCGCCTGGGGCTCGGCCAGGTTGAGCCAGTCCTCGTGCTGGACTGCCGCTCTGCGGGACGTGGCCATCACCGCTCCCCTACGGGCACGAGTACCTCGACCGCCACCGGGAACCAGTGGACGTCGCGCACGTCGTAACGATGCTCTAGTGCCCCCACCTCGGTGGCAATGTCGCCGTCGATCCGGTCGAGGCGCACGCGCAGGGCGTAGACGTCTATGTCGAAGCGGCGCCGCTCGTCGTCGGTGAGGAACAGCTTGAGTTGCTCGGCCTCGGCCTCGGACGCCAACTCCTCGAGACGCCTGTGGATAGAGGTTCGAAGATCCTCGAGCGTGCCCCGTACCCGGCGGGCTTCACGGTCGCGCTTGTCGTCCATCCGGCGCTCTCGCTGGGCCTGAACCTCCTGGGCCCGCGCCTTGAGCGCCGCGGTGAGCGCCGGTCGAACCCTGGGCCACTGATCCACGTACCGGTCACGGACGTGATCCGGCGGCGCCTCAGCGTGTGCCGCCCTCATTGCCGCTCGGGTCTCGCCGACGTTGAGGCGGCCCTGGCGTCCACCGACGCGGATCGCTGCCGGCTCGATGACCTCGTCGAGAACCGAACCGTCGGCGCCATTCACGACCACGCGGGCATACCCCACGGCGACCGGCTCTTCGACGTCGGCGCACCGCACGGCGAACCGGTTGACGTGTCGCTCGACGCCGGCCCCCCAGACCTGGGCGCGCAGGGCACGCAGGCAGCGCGCCACGAAGGGATGCGCCACGTGCAGGTAGGCGACGTCGTCGTGGCCGGCAGCCACTTCGGCGTCGAAGGTCACAGGCCGGCGCTGCTCGATCACCTCGTCGTAGAGCCCAGTCAGGAGTTCACCCCACATGCCGGACAGGTCGGGAACCTCGAACGCCCGAACGGGACCGGTGGGGCGGTCGAGGGTCAGCGGCCGCAGTGCGGGCTGGTTCGAGATGCGCAGACCCGCCCCGACGGCGCGCTCGATGCTCGCAGGCGACAACTCCAGTTCCTCCAGGCTCGTGCGGTACTTCCGGCGCACATCGGCCAAGCCGTCGATCAGGTCCTGCTCCAGTCGCCTGAGGCCGATTCTCGCCCTGTCGCGGCGGGCGGCCACCTCGGCGTCGATGTCGAGGCTTCCGTCGCGTTCGCGCAGCATCCGGGCCTCGATGCGCTCGGCCAGAACCGGCGATACGGCACCCAGATCGTCCCTGATCTCGTCGATTTTCTGCGCCACCCGGAGCAGGAAGGAATGGTCGAACCCCGCCGGATCGTCATCGGGGCCGTCGTTGGTCGCACCCGCGAAATGGAAGAGATCGACGTGCGGGGACCGTTGGCCATGGCGGTCCACGCGGCCGTTGCGCTGCTCCATCCTGTTGGGGTTGAAGGGGACGTCGGCGTGGACCAACCGGTGGCACGCCCGGTGCAGGTCGATGCCCTCGGCGGCCACGTCGGTGGCGATCAGGACCCGCGCCTCGGTCGTGGCCGGGTCGTAGTTGAACTCGCGGATGATGCGCTCACGCTCGTCGGCGTCAACAGCGCCGTGGAAGACCTCCACCCGGCCGCGCATGTCGGGGCGGCCGGCATGGGGAGCCGTCAGCATCTCGTGGAGGTACTGCAGCGTGTCCCGATACTCGGTGAAGACGATCACGCGCTCGTCGTTCCACTCGCCGTCGGGGAAGCAGATGTCGCCAATCCACTCGAGCAGACGCTCGGTCTTGGCGTCGGGGCGACGGTGGTTCTTCTCGGCGATCACCTGGAGCTGGTTGAGGATGTCGCGGGGTCGCGCCTCGTAGGAGATGGCGCGGGCGCGCAGGCGGGCCAGCAGCACCTCGTCGGCGACCGCCGTCTCCGGCAGCGCCGAAGCCGCCAGCGCCAGCGCCTCCTGCTCGATGTCGTCGAGGGAGTCGTCGCCGTCGGCGTCGGCCTCGAGCGCGGCCTGCTGCGCGGCCTCGATGCGATCGGCGGACGCGGCGCGGGTAGAGGCGTTGTTCTCCGCGGCCCGGTTCAGGGTGGCGATGTGCTTGTCGAGTGTCCGCTTGAACGCCATCGGCGAGGACAGCAGCCGCTTCTTCAACAGGAGGATGATGCAACGGGCGGCGGCCTGCTCCGCGGGCGATTCGGCGGTCGCCCGGCGGGCCGCGGCGTACTCGTCGAGCAGGCGGAACATGGTGCGCTCCGGCGTGGCGAAGTCCACGTCGATGGAGTGGAGCCGCCGATCGGGGAAGCTCGTGTCCCCGTCGGGCAGCAGCGTCCGCAGGTGCGACTTCAGCCGCCTCACCATGACGGCGTCCCGCTCACGGGCGGAGGGCTCGACGCCCTTGGCGAACCGGTTCGGGTCGAGGGTCTCCAGCAGCGACTCGAACGACTCGCGGTAGCCGTTGTGCGGCGTGGCCGTAAGGAACAGACGGTGCTCGAAGTGCGGAGCCAACCGGCGCATCGCCTGGGTGCGCAGGGAGTCCTTGGCGTAACGCCCCACCGCCGCGGGGGCGATCTGGTGCGCCTCGTCCACGATCAGCAGATCGAACGCCCGCGGGTACGTGTTGGAGTCGGCGGGCAGGAACTCGTCGAACCAGCGCATCTGCTGCTCGAACTTCACCCAGTCCATCGACACGATCAGGCGCGGATGCGACTGGAACGGGTTCACGCTCACGCCCCGCTCCCGCCGCAGCCGCCGCACATAGGCCGTGTCCACGACCTCGAAGGCCAGGCCGAACTTCTCGCGCATCTCCCGCTGCCACTTGCCGCACAGACTCGGCGGGCACACCACCAAGATCTTCCGCGCCTGCCCCCGCAGCACCAGTTCCTCCGCAATCAGCCCGGCCTCGATGGTCTTGCCCAGCCCCACGTCGTCGGCGATGAGCATCGTCACCCGCGGCATCTCCAGCGCCTTCACAAGCGGCAGCAGCTGGTAGTCCTCGATCTCGATACCGGCCCGGAACGGCGCCTGGAACGCCGAAGGGTCCGCCGAAGCGATCGCCCCCCACCGGACCGCGTCCAAGAACGCCCCGAACGTCTCCGCATCGTCGAGCCCGTCCGCCGGGTCGGGGAGTTCGGTCTGCGGACGCACCTCGGTGCCCGGCTCCACCTCCCAGAACACCGTCAGCGAGTCCGGGCTCCCCTCCGCGTCGATGGGCACCAACTCCACCGCATGATGCGCCACCGGATCGCCGGGGTCCGGCGGCAGCGCCGAGGCCACCACCGACTTCACCACCCAGAAGCGACCCCGCACCCGCACCAGATTCCCCTGCTCGGGGACTGCGGCAGCCTGCTGCGCACCCAACGCGCTCACGAAGCGCCTCCGGGCAACACCGGGCCGAGTCGACACCGCGCTGGAACCAAATCCCCGTCGGCAACACGGAACTCGCCCACCACGCCGGGAACTGTACCGAGGCCATGCGAGGCAGGTCCGGCGATCACAGGCACAAGGGCTTGCCCGACTAACCTGAGCCCATGGCCCAACGAACCCGGCCCACCTCCCCATGTGTCCGCCTCGCGGAGTCTTCGCACCCCGTGGCACCGGTCACGGTGTGCAGTGGGCGCGTCAACCAGCCAGACGCACGGGACCGCGAGGTGTGCCAGTGGAGCGTTGCAGGCGTGATCCCAGGCACCACGATTGACGAATTCACTGGGTAGAATCCAAGGCATGACCATGGACGACACTGAATCACATGCATCGTATTTGATGCACACGGAGCGCTTCCCGCATGCGGCGACACCTGAGATTCGTGTGACACTCAATGTCCGGTTCCTACCAGCCTTCTCCGCCGAGATGCAGATGCACCTGTTCCCCCACCCTCACGACCAAGTACCGCCTGATGACGACAGCGATCGTCCACAGCCCGCTGTCGTTGTCCCGACAACGACCTCCTCTATCTCGTCAGGCCTGTCACGAGTTCTCCCGCGTTAGAGGGCGCGGGGACTCGACGGCGCGGGGACTCGACTCGGAGTCTCAGGACTGCGCGGTGCTTCCTACGCCGAGACATCGCTCCTACTCGGCCCAACGGCGTCGCCCTTATCGGCCAGCAGATCGACTCGAGCCCACTTACCGTCGCGGAACTTGGCATCGATACCGATCACAGGAGCCTGTGCCCCAAGCGCATCGTTCACGGCTTGCTGCGCCAACGGCAGGAGCTCAGCCTGCATTTGCTCAAAGATCGCAGGAACCTCGGCGGGAATTTGGCTTGGATCGACATCCGGTGGCAGCGCCAAGTTCAAATTCAATGAGACATTGAGCGTGGACGGCATCTGACGAATGGGCCGGACGTCGAGGCTGCCGCGAAACTCGAAGAGCGTGCGCGTGCTCTCGACCACAGCGATGGGCGTCTCGTCCACGAACCGACCCGAGTCGATGATGCGATCAGCCGGATCGATCGGCTCACGCAGCTGCAAGTCCTCTTCGTACTTGCAGAGTAGAGCCCACATGGCGGCCTCGAGTTCACCCTCTGCCTCGACCACCGGCAGGCCGATGTCTTTGGCCTCGGAGAAGCCGATGGCGTGACCATGGGCGTAGACACGAGCCGCGAGCGTCTCCACGATGGTCTCCATAACGCGTTCATTGGGCGGACTTTGCCGGGAGGTCAGCATGCGATGGGCGACATCACGAATATGTGATCTGGTGCGGTAGACCGAGCCAAGGCCAACCGCGTCGAGGCGTTCGGCCAGGCGCCCGAGACTCTCGGCAAGTGCCGACTGATCTGTCAAGCCGACCTGCTCCCTTACGAACCGCAGGTAGGCCATTACATCCTCGACATTGATTGTGTCATCTACGGGCGCGCTGTCGGGATGTCCGGGTACGCCGGTTCGCCGCTGAATGCTCAGGATCGGGTCAATAGGCCCTAGTTCCCCGTGGCGACCGAGAACGATTTCGTCCGCCCCGAGCGCGAGGAGTGTCGCAGCGCTGTTGGCTCGAAAGGGAATCAAGACGTGCCAGTTCGTCGCGTACTGGCGAATGGCAGACGCGATTCGCCACGGAACCTCGATTGCGCCGCCTCGCGAATAGATGAACAAATCCAGTTTCTCGGCAGGATCTAGTTCGCGCAGCACGTCGAAGAAGGGACGAACCGCGTCGTCACCAATGCGGGCTGCTATGGGATTGCGGTCGCCAGTGATATAGGTGATGACCCTACTGCCGCGGATCCGCTCGATCTCCGCGATCTCTCGATGCCGCCCAACCATTGCAACCTCCAGTAGAACTCATGCTGGCCGACCCGGGTCGGCCATGGAGCGACCCTATCGAAGAGATGGAGCCGACGGGCAAGGCAACGCTGGACTCCGGCCTGCGCCGAATGAGGTTCGAGATGGATGCCAGCGGCAGCGCCCCCGAGCGGCTCTAGGGCTCAGACGGGATTCGTACCTCGACGAGGCGGGTGGCGGCGCCGTCGTGGCGGATGACTCGCAGCGCCCGTAGCGCCGGGGCGTGCCGGTCGGGACCGAACGTCGCCGCCTCCATCCACAGCTCCACCGAATCGAAGCGTTCGATGTCGGCCGCGAGCACGGCGGGATCCAGGCTGGCTGTGCGTTGCGCTGCCCGCACGAAGAGCCACAGCGCCTCCGCGCCGGTCACCGCCCAACCCACGCGGTCCTCCACGATCGCTTCGACCTCCTCGCCGGCTGCCTCGCCGGCTGCCTCGCCGGCCTCCTGATCCCCGTCGTCGCGCCCGCGCCGCAGGTCGCCGGTGATGAGGGAGGCGAAGTAGGCGTTCGCCTGGTCGCTGATGTCGTCGCCGTACGTGGACGCCTCGCTGACGACCGTCAGAGGTTCGTGGCCGGCCCCCGCGCCGCGCAGAGAGGCGCTGTCCAGAGCCGCCGCGGCCAGCACGGGCGTCGCGACTCCCGCGGACCGGAGGAGATCGAAGAACTCGCCGCCGCGGCCGCCGACGGCCGAACAGATGACCGCTATCGGGAAGCCGGCGATCGGCGACAGGGCCAAGGCGGTCGCATCCCTGCCCACCACGGGCTGCGCGGCGATCCAGTGGCGGTCGAAGGAGAACGAGAAGGCGACCGATCCGCCCAGTTCCGCGAACCGGCCGCTGAAAGCGTCGCAGATCCGCACCGCCTCCTCGTTGTCGGCCTCGACCAGCGTCGCCGCCGAGCGGATCCCGGCGTCTGCGGCGTGCTCGGCCATCGCCCGCCCGTAAGCCGTCGCGGATGTTCCGGCCGAGAAGGTCAAGGGCCCCGCCGGCTGGGGCAGCGGCCCGCACGGGATGATGACGAGCACGCCCGCGCGCCCCGCCTCCTCGCGTATGGGCCGGTTGAAGTACGGGTCGCATGTGGCGAAGATCACCGGCACGTCCCGACCGACGAGCCGGCGCGCCGCCTGGTAGGCGCCGTTGAGCTCCGAGCGCGAGTCCTCATAGGCGATCTCCAAAGGCCTGCCGTGGAGTCCTCCGGAGTTGTTCACTTGGCGGACCGCGTACAGCAGGGCGTCCAGCGCCGGCCCGTCGCGCGTTGCCTGCCGGCCTGTGGTGGCCATGGCCACGCCGATGCGCACAGGCCCCGGACCGGCGCGCGCCGCAGGCGGCGGGTTCGCGGCGCCCGCCGGAGCCGACGGCGCGCCGCCGGTTGCGCCCCCCCTGAGCCCCCCGGCCTCGGCGGGCCCGTCGCCCGGCGAGCCGGCCGAGCAGGCCGCTGCGGCTAGGAGCGTCGCCGTCAGGGCCGCCGCGGGCCACCGGCGGCTGCGCGCACCCCGCAGGCGCCTGGCCGGGGCGTCTCCGGGAGGCTCGGCGGCTGGCCGCGCCCCGAGGACCGCTCCGATGGCGGCCTCGGTCAGCTCGCGACCAGCGCGCGCAGCGACTGGCGCAGCGAGCCTGCGGTGGCGATCACCGCCGAGGGTTCGTAGCCGCAGTGCGCCATGCAGCCGGCGCAGCGCTCATCGCGGCCCCGCCCGTACTGATCCCAGTCGGTCTCCTCGATCAGTTCGCGGTAGGTCTCGGCATACCCGTCGGCCATGAGGTAGCAGGGCCGCTGCCAGCCGAAGACCGAGTAGCTCGGAATTCCCCACGGCGTACACTGGTAGTCGACCTTCCCCTCCAGGAAGTCCAAGAACAGCGGCGAGTGGTTGAGGCGCCAGCGCTTGCGCCGCCCGTCGGCGAAGCTCTCGCGGAAGAGTTCCCGGGTCTGCTCGACCTGCAGGAAGTGCTCTTGGTCGGGGGCCTTCTCGTAGGCATAGCCCGGGGAGACCATGAGCGAGTCCACCTTCAGGTCGTCGTTCAGGAAGTCCAGCACGCCCCGCACCGACTCCGGCGTGTCGGTGCTGAAGAACGTGCTGTTGGTGGTGACCCGGAACCCCCGCGACTTGGCTGCCCGGATCGCCTCGACGACCTCCTCGAAGACGCCCTCGCGGGCGACGGCGATGTCGTGGCGCTCGCGCAGGCCGTCCACGTGGACAGCCCAAGAGAAGTAGGGCGAGGGCTTGAACCGATCCATCTTGCGCCGCAGCAGGACGCCGTTGGTGCAGAGGTACACGAACCGCTTGCGCTCCAGCAAGGCCTCGACGATCTCAGCTATCTGCGGGTGCAGCAGGGGTTCGCCGCCGGCGATCGACACCATCGGCGCCCCGCACTCCTCCATAGCCGAAACGCAGTCCTCGACGCTGAGGCGCTTGCGGAGGATCTCGGTGGGATGCTGGATCTTGCCGCAGCCGGGGCATTCCAGGTTGCAGGCGAACAGCGGCTCCATCTCCACGAGGATCGGGTACTTCGAGCGCCCGCGGATCCTGTTGTGGAGCATGTAGGCGCCGACGCGCGCCGCCTGACGAAGCGGGATGCCCATCAGCTAGTACCTCCAAAAGCTGCGTATTCCGGCCCGATATGACTGTACTGGCCGAGGAGTGCTTCCCGGTCTTCCAACGTCGCAGCGATTCGGGACAGCACCGCCAGACTGCGGCGGACCCGCCAAGGTAGCGACAGCGACACCAACTCCGCGCCCGGAGCGTCGCAGACGACCCGCACCACCGCCAGCGGCCGCGGCTCGGCCGCCAGCAGCCACCACGACTCCATGTCCACGGCCAGGGTTCCCTCCGCGGCGAGGCTGTGCCGCCTCGAGCCGTACACGGGACGGGCGACCGAGCGTACGGGACCCCGGACGGCTTCGACGCCCGCGGCCCGAAGCCAGGAGAGGATCGCCTCGGCGGCGGGACCCCCGACCGGGCGGTCATCGACGGGACCGCGCACCACGTCCGCCACGACCGCATCGCCCGGCGCCAGGGCGTCGCTGACAGCGCCGCCGAGACCCAGCACCACCGCGCAGGTGTGCGCCTGGTCGGCTGCCGCGCGCCGGCCCGAGAACGCCGCCGCCCGCCGCGGCCCGCCGCCGGTGCGCGCCACGCCGGCCGCCCGCACCGCTCGGCGCGCCGCTGACGCCTCGAGGCGCAAGGGACACCAGAACTCGAGGCTCACTGCGAGGGCGCCTCCCCCGCCGTGGCGCGCAGGTAGCGGCCCAGCGCCATGGTCGGGAAGACCTGCCGGTAGAGGTGGTAGTTGATGTAGAAGTAGCCCTGGAAGCCGGTGCCGGTGTACTGCGGTTCGTCCCAAGTGCCGTCGGCCCGGCAGTTGCGGGCCAGCCACGCCGCGCCGCGACGCGTGGGTTCGCCGTACTCGTCGGCGGCCATGAGCGCCAGCAGGGCCCATGCGGTCTGCGACGCCGTGGGGTCGCCGCGGCCCCGCCAGCTGTCGGTCTCGTACGATCTCAGATCCTCGCCCCAACCGCCGTCGGGCCCCTGGGTGGCGTGCAGCCAGCGGACCGCTCGGCGGATGCGACGGTCGCTGAGCGGAACGCCGACGGCTCGCAGCGCCGGCAGCACGGCGCCGAGCCCGTAGAGGTGGTTGACGCCCCAGCGCCCGAACCACGAGCCGTCAGCCTCCTGGTTGAGCCATAGCCAGTCGACGGCGCGCCGCAGGCACCGGGCGTCCACCGCGATGTCGGTGTGGGCCCTGACCCAGCACAGCATCTCCACCACGTGCGCGGTGACATCCGCGCTGGGGGGGTCGATGACCTCGCCGAAGTCGCAGAACGGAAGCTGCTCACACAGCCGCCGGACGTTGTCGGCGTCGAACGCCGCGTAGCCGCCGTCGCTGCTCTGCATGCCTTGCGCCCAGGCGACAGCCCGGGCGATCGCCGCGGCGGCCCTGTCGGGGTCTGACGCCTCCGCCCGCCCCAGCGCCAACACGACCTCGGCGGTGTCGTCGAGGTCGGGATAGTTGTCGTTGCAGAACTCGAACGCCCAGCCCCCGGGTTCGAGTTCGGGGCGGCGGGCCGCCCAGTCGCCGCGCACCCGCACCTCCTCGCCCACCAGCCAGTCGGCCGCGGCCACCATCGCCGGGTCGTCGCGGCGCATCCCGGCGTCGCCCAGCGCCACCACCGCCAAGGCCGTGTCCCACACCGGCGACTGGCAGCACTCCATCCAGCGCATGCCGCCGTCGCGGACCTCGAAGGTGTCGAAGCACGCCAAGGCCCGCGCCAGCACAGGATGGCTCAGCGGATAGCCGCGCAGGTGCAGGGCGATGATCGAGTACACCCACGGCGGCTGGATGCCGCCCCAGCATCCGTCGGCCTCCTGGCGGCGGATGATCCACTGCTCGGCGAGCTTCATGGACGTCTCGCGGACCCGCCGCAGGGGCCGGTAGTGGTACTTTTGCAGCAGTTTGTCGAAGCGCTGGAACAGCCCCGCGGGGGTGTTGATCGGCCGGCGGCGGCGCTCGGGCGGTTGCTCGCCGGTGCGCAGCTCGTCCAAGGAGATGCCGATGTCGACCTTCGGCCGGTAGGTGCCCACGATCGTGAGCGGGACGATCGTCTGGCGCGCCCAGCACCCGAAGTCGTAGATGTTCAGCGGAACCCAGCGCGGCAGGAGGATCAGCTCGGGGGGCATTGCCGGCAGGTCCTCCCACGACCACAGGCCGAACAGGGCCAGCCACAGCCGCGTGAAGACCCGCGAGCACTCCGGGCCGCCGAGGTCGCGCACGAACTCCGCGGCGAGGCGCATGTGCTCGGCGTCGGGACTGTCGCCGGCGAGGCGCAGAGCCGTGTACGCCTCCACGGTCAGCGACAGGTCCGAGGGTCCTCCGTAGTGGGACGACCAGCCGCCGTCGGCGCACTGCTTCGAGCGGATCCACCGCGCCGTGGGCGCCAGAACGTCATCGTTCAGGATGCCCAGGAAGGCACGGAGCAGCAGATCCTCGGCCTCGATGGCGACGTTGGTCTCCAGATCGCCCTTCCACCAGCCGGCCTCGTCCTGCATGCCCAGCAGCGCCTCGGCCGACCTGCTGAGCGCGTCGGCCGCCGCGCCTTCGAGCTCGCCTGCGTCCGGCATCGAGGACATCCACGGCGCCATCGCGGGCAGCGAACCTCCCGCCATCGTCATACCCGACCTCCCGTTCAGTAATCCCGATCCACAATGAACTCCGCCAACGCCTGCAGCTCGCCTGCCGCAGCGGCGTCGATGTCCAGCGCGCCCAGAGCCTCAGCGGCCCGCGCCATGCATTCCCGCGCCGCGGCGGCGGCGGCGGCGCGTCCGCCGGCCTCTTCGACGAGGTCCGCGGCCCGGGCGATGTCGGCCTCGTCCAAGCGGGCGCGGCCGTAGATGCCGGCCAGTTCGCCCGCGGCGGCACCGTCGGAGTTCAAGGCGATGGTGACCGGCAGGGAGCGCTTGCGCTCGCGCAGGTCGCTGCCGGCCGGCTTGCCGGTCACAGCGGGCGCCCCCCAGATGCCGAGCAGGTCGTCGACGGCTTGGAATCCCCGGCCCAGCTCGTCGCCGAACCGCCGCAGCCCGGCGACGGTCGCCGCCGGCGCACCGGCCAGGATCGCCCCGACCGCACTGGCGTGGGCCACCAGGGCGGCCGTCTTCTTCGAGATCATGTCCCAACAGTCCGCCACCGAGACGTCGGCGCGGCCGTCCAGGGACATGTCCAGCGACTGTCCCGCGATCATGGCCGCGTTCGCCCGGGCCAAGTCGGCGGCGGCCGCGGACCGGGCAGGCGTCGGCGCCTCCAGCAGCGACTCGAAGGCCAAGGCCATGACGGCGTCGCCGACGATGATGGCGTGGTCTGTGCCGTAGACCTTCCACACCGTCGGGCGGTGACGGCGCTGGGCGTCATCGTCGACGATGTCGTCGTGGATGAGGGAGTAGTTGTGGATCAGTTCCACGGCCACCCCGCCGGGCACCGCCACCTCGCCCGCCGCGCCGACCGCCTCGGCAGACAGCACCGACAAGGCCGACCGCACGCCCTTGCCGCCGCCCGAAGCCTCCCGCGCCGCGCCTCGGGCGTCGGTCCAGCCGAAGTGGTAGCGGACCGGGACGGCCAACTCGGCTGTCAAGCGGCCGACCGCGGCCTCAAGAGCGGGCTGCACCAAGTCGTTGGCCCGCCGCAGCACCGCGGGCGCCGCGCGCTTCATGCCGCCACTGCCTCGGGCCGGCGGGCGAGCGGTTCGGGCGAGGCGGGGCGGCCCGCCGCGTACTCGGTCGCCAGCCGCGCCGCCTCGACGCCGCTGCGCACCGCGCCCTCCATCGTGGCGGGCCAGCCGGTGTCGCACCAGGCCCCGGCCAGGTACACGCCCGGCAGTGCCGTGGGGGCGCCGGGGCGCAGCCCGTGGGTCCCCGGCGCGCCGAGGAACGTAGCGGCGCGCTCGCGCGTGACGATCCGCTCGGTGACGCGGGCGCCGGCAGCGGCGGGCAGCAGCCGGGCCATCTCCGCTTCGAAGTGCTGCACGAGGTCAGGGGACCGGCGACCGATGTAGGACCTCGCCGCCGACAGCGAAATGGTCAGGCACTGGCGCCCGTCGTCGAGCCCCGACGCGTCGGTGCGGTCGAACACGAACTCGACGTCGCTGCCGGCGCCCGCGGCCATCGCCAGCCCCATCACCGGTCGGTCGTAGACCAGATGCACGTTCACGATCGGCGAGGTCCCCAACTCCTCGAGCCGCTCCTGGTGCGCCACGGTCCCTGCCGGCAGCAGCGAGCCGGCCGCGTCGTGGGGCACCGCGACGACGACGGCGTCGGCTTCGATCGTCCTGCCGTCGGTCTCGACGACCGGTCGCCCGCCGGGGCCGCGGCGCACGCCCCGCACCGCGGCGCCCGTCGTGACCTCCGCGCCGGCGCTCTGGAGGGTCCGCCTCGCCGCGTCGCCGTGCAGCGCCGACAGCGGCACCGTCGCCCAGCCGATGTCGGCGGCGTCGGCGCGGCTCAGCAGCCCGGTCCGGAACACTTTCGCGGCCAGCTTGAGCGACGCCTCGGCGGCACGGACGTTGACAGTGGGCAGCACGATGAGATCCCACAGCGCCTCGACGGTGACGGCGTCGGTGCCCCGCGCCGCCAGCCAGTCGCCGAAGGTCGTCTCATCCAGTTCCGCGTCGTCGGGGTCCAGGCGGCGCAGAGCCGTCGCCGTGCGGATCGCCTGCAGGCGCCGGCGCCGGCTCAGGTGGGGGTAGGTCAGCAGGGATGCCAGCAGGTGCAGCGGCGCGGGGCCTGCCGTGCGCCGGATGGCGCCGGTCGGGCCGCCGGGACGCAGCACCGGGACCTCCAGCCGGCTCTGCAGGCGCACGTCGGAGGCCGAACCGATCCGCTCCAGGAACCGCCTGTAGGCGCCGCAGCAGCGCATGAAGACATGCTGGCCGTTGTCGAAGGAGATGCCGCGGTGCTCGAACGACCAGGTAGCGCCGCCGAGGCGGGGCCGCCGCTCCAGCAACGTCACCGCGGCGGAGCGGTCGGCGGCCTCGACGCCCGCCGCCAGCCCGGCGAGGCCGCCGCCGACCACCACGACCCGCGGCCGTCGACCGCTCATGGCCGCAGCCCCGCCATGCTGCGCAGGGCGACCAGCGCCTTCGCGCGGGCGGGCAGCCGCACGCGCACGCTGAGCGGCCGGGTGGGTTGGGCCACGATGCGGTCCAGCAGCCGCCGGTAGATGCCCGCCATCGCCGCGGTACACGCCCGGCTGCGATGGTCGAGATGGTCCAACAGGACCAGCCCCCGTTCGAACCACGCCGCCGCCTGCTCCCCGACGTGGCGCACGAGCGCTGCGACGCCGTCGGAGGGCCCCCAGGTCCCCGGACTGATCCCGAAGCGTTGACGCTCCCGCTCGGGCAGGTAGATGCGCCCCATCGCATGGTCCTCGCCGATGTCGCGCAGGATGTTGGTGAGCTGCAGCGCAACGCCGAGTTCGTCGGCCAGCCGCGGCGCCGTCCCGGCGGCTCGGGTCCGGGTGCCGAAGACCCCCAGCGACAGGCGGCCCACCGAGCCCGCCACCAGTCGGCAATAGCGGACCGTGTCGTCCATGGTCTCATACGTCGTGCCGATCACGTCGTGCCGGCAGCCCTCGACGATCTCGTGCAGGACGCCCACGGGGATGGGGTACCGGTCGGCGGCGTCGGCCAGCCCGACGAGGACCGGGTCGGTCGGATCGGCCGGCTCGCCCGCCTCCAGCGCGTCGATGGAGGCGTGGAGGCCTCCGAGCGCCTCGAGTTTGCGCTCTCCGGGCCAGTCGCCGTCGCCGACGTCGTCGATCCGACGGGCCATGGCGTACAGCGCCGCCATCGCCCGGCGCTTGGGCGGCGGCAGGAGGCGGATGCCGTAAGCGAAGTTGCGGGCCTCGGCCCAGGTGATCTCCTCGCATCGCCGGTACGCCGACTCCGCGGTGAGCGCGCTCACGCGGCGCTCCACCGGCGCGCCGCGGGGCCGAAGTACAGCGGCGCGAAGCGCCGCAACAGCCCCAGCGGGCCGGCCTTGCGGGTGGCGCTCAAGACTTCCCAGCCTGCCGCCTCGATGGCGTCGAGCCCAGCCAGCCCGCCCGCCACGAAGCCGGCCACGGCCAGCCGGGCGTACCCCCGCAGCGACGCCACGAGCGCCCTGCCGTCCTCCAGCATCTCCCGGGCGCGGCCGGCTTCGAACGCCACGAGTGCTCGCAGCGGCTCGCCGGCCACAGCGGCCGCTAGATCGGCGCGGCTGCAGCCGAAGCGCTCCATGTCGGCCTCAGGCAGATAGACGCGGCCCGCCGCGGCGTCCTCGGCGATGTCTTGGAGGTGTTCAAGCACCTGCAGCCCGCTGCACACAGAGTCGCTGGCTGCCGTGCGGTCCGGCGTGGCCGCCTCGAAGACCGCCAGCACCAAGTGGCCGACCGGGTTCGCCGAAAGCTCGCAGTACCCCAGCAACTCGCCCCAGTCGGCGTAGCTGGTCTTGGTCTGGTCGAGCCGGTTGGCCGCCAGCAGTCGGTCGAACGGCGTGCGCGGGATGTCGAAGCCGCGCACCGTCGCTTCGAGCCGCCGGAAGACCGGGTGCTGGGGGGACTCGGCGTAGAGATCGTCGATCTGCCCCTCGAGCCAGTCCAACGCCGCCGTGCGGTCCCCCGGGTACTCGTCGCCGAGATTGTCCACGAGCCTCGCGTAGCCGTAGATCGCTTCGAGGTGACGGCGCAGCCGGGGCGGCAAGACGCGCAGCGCCACGGGGAAGTTCTCCCCGCCGGCGCGCGCCATGATGGCGTCGATGTCTGCGTACTGCTCGATCGGCTCGACCGGAGCCGCCGCGGCGCTGGCCGACGGACGGCCGCCGGCGCCGGTCCGACCCGCCGTCGGTTCCATGGACACGGCATCCTCCACCCGTGCGGACCACACCGGTCGGAGTTGGCTCCCACAACGGAGAGCACCCTACACAATCCCTCGCTGATCGGTCCAAGTGCCATCGTGACTCCCCCCGCCTCACCGAACCCTCCCAGCGCCCGCCGGCAGTGGGACCGCGAGATCTTCCGGCTGGCGGTCCCCGCCTTCGGCGCGCTCGTGGCCGAGCCGACCTACGTGCTCGTGGACACGGCGATCGTGGGCCATCTGGGCACGCCGCAGCTAGCGGGCCTGGCGCTGGCGGGCCAACTGCTGCTGAGCGTGTACGCCCTGTTCATATTCCTGGCCTACGGCACCACGGCGGCCACAGCGCGCCTGCTCGGCGCCGGCCGGGTGGCCGACGCCGCCCATTGGGGCCTGCAGGCCCTGCTGATGGCGCTGGTGGGCGGCGTCGCCTCCGGCGCACTGCTGTACGGCCTGTCCGATCCGCTGCTGGCGCTGCTGGGCGGCGAGGGCGAGGTGCTCGCCGAGGCCCGCATCTACCTGCATATCAGCCTCGCCGGCCTGCCCGCCCTGCTGATCTCCCTGGCCGGCGTGGGCTACCTGCGGGGCGCCCTGGACATGGCGCGCCCCCTGAAGGTGGCGGCGCTGACGGCCGTCGGGAACCTGGTTCTCGAGGTGATCCTGGTGTACGGGCTGGGCTTCGGCATCGGGGCCTCGGCGCTGTCGACGGTCGTGGCGCAGTGGGTCGGCGCCCTGCTGTACGCGCGCTGGGTGCTGGCGGCGGCGCGCCCGCACGTCCCGAGCCTGAAGCCCCGGCGATCGGTCCTTCGCCGCCTCGGCCGCACCGGCGGCCCGCTGCTGGTGCGTACCGCCGCCCTGCAGGCCTCCTTCGTCGTGGCCGCCGCCGTGGCCGCCCGCACGGGCACAGCAGACTTGGCGGCGCACCAAGTGAACGCCCAGCTGTTCGCCTTCTCGGCGCTGGGGCTCGACGCCCTCGCCATCGCCGCCGGGCCCATGGTCGCCACGAGGCTGGGCGCCGGCGACGCGGCCGGCGCACGCGGCGTCAGCCGCCGTGTCACCTGGTGGGGGCTGGTGGCCGGGTCGGCCGCGGCGCTCGCGGCGGTGGGCCTACGCCCCGTGCTGCCGCAGTTGTTCAGCGCCGATGAGGCCGTGGTTGCGCTGGCGGGGTTCCTGATGCTGCACTTGGCGCTGATGCTGCCGGTCAACGGCGTGGTCTTCGCCCTCGACGGCGTGCTGATCGGCGCCGGCGACCTGCGCTATCTGGCCGGCGCCATGACCGCTGCGGCTGCGGTCTTCGTCCCCTTGGCAGTTGGAGCACGGCTCGCCGGGGCCGGGATCGGTTGGCTGTGGGGGGCCCTGGCAGTGTTCATGGTCGCCCGGCTCGCCGGCGTGACGCTGCGCTTCGTCGGGACTCGCTGGGTCCGCCTCGGGAGCCAGTAGCCGCCGGCGGTCTCAGGCGCCGCGCCGGCGGTCGCCTGTCCCCCAAGGGCTCGCGTCGACGGGCTCGAGGCCCTCCAGAGCGGGAACCGGTTCGAGGCCGCGTCGGTCCATGTCGCGCATGATGAGGTCGGCCTCCCGGCGGCGGCCCGAGCGCCGGGCCGCGGTGATCCTCCGTTGGAGGCACTGCTCGCAGTCCGGGGTGACGGCGAGCCCCCGGAGCGTCGCCCAGCGGGCGACATCGTTGCGGCCCAGTTCCAGGGCCACGTCAGCCAGCCGGTGGGCCGTGCTGTCCACGAGGTACTCGACGTGACTGCGCCAAGAGACGTCGGCCCACGAGAAAGTCCCGCCGCTGCCGCCGCCGAAGGGGGCGCCCCGAACCAGCCAGAGAGCGGCGCGCAGGCACTCCAGCGCCTGCTGCGGCGGCATCTGCTCGGCCAGCCGACGCCAGGCGGTCAACCGCTCGAGGTCGGTCGTCACATCTGCCGAGAGCCGGTACACGCCTTCGGCGCTGACCCGGGAGAGGTACGGGGCGCCGTCGTCGTCCCTACCGAGGCAGACGCGGGCCCGCGACACCACGTTGGCGAAGGTCTTGCTGCTCGGCACGGGCTCGCCGCGGCGCCACAGCCAGTAGCGGAGCCGGTCGGCGGCCGCGCCGTCGCGGTGGAAGGCGAGATAGCAGGCCAAGTCCAGCGCCCGCTGCGAAGTGAACGGCGAGAACGCTCCCACCGCTTGGACGACACCGAGGACCTGCAGCTCCACCGGACCGGGCACTACCCCGGCCGTACAAGCACCGAGGCGGACGTCGGGCGGCTCCCCCGTCCATCCGAATCCGCCGATCCCCGGACACGGCGCCGCCCGGGGCGCCGAGCGCCGGCCCCCTTGGGCCTCATCCGGTCGCCCGCCCCTGCCAGCGATGCAGTTCGCCGGCGCCGTAGAGGACAGCTGCAGGGCGCAGCGGGAGGAGTACGCCGACTGCGGAAGAGCCCAAGGCGGGCCGAACTCCAGGTCGACGCCGACGGGCTCCCAGCGAAGCCGCCGCCCCGTCAGCCTGAACACCCAACGGGGGCCCGGCGCCGGACGCCCGGCCCGCCGCGGTGGCGGACTGGGCTCGCCGCCCGCTGTCACGACCACGAGCCCGGGCCCGGCGAGGGCTCGGAGCCCTACCCACGTCGCAGGGTCCCGGGCGTGCGGATCGATCACCACCACGGGAGGCGCGACGCCGCGCAACCCGCGTGCCCGCAAATCCGGGAGCGCCCCGCGGCGCGCCTCGGCACCGCGGGCCCGAGCCCGGTGCAGCTCGGCCTCGGCCAGCGCCTGCCGGGGCGACTCGACGATGCGGACCCTGTCGAGGCCGGCGAGTCGCGGCCCCCAGTCCACGCAGATGATCTGCGCCCCTCCGCCGAAGTGGTCGGCCGCTATCTCCTCCGCCAGCGAGTCGGCCAACGCCAGCACGTCGGCAGGCTCGCCTACCACCTCGACCGCGCCGAGTTCCTCGAGGTTGGCAAGCACGAGCGACCCGTCTGAGGCGAGGCGGCCCAACGACGTCAGCAGCGGCCACGGCAGGCCCCCGCAAGCCAGCGCGTCGGGGACGCCCACAGCCGAGCGGTCGACCAGCCAGGTGAGACCGCGGTCGATGGCTTCGAACCCCTCGGGGGGATCCGACCTCGGCTCACCGAGCAGCAGGCCGAAGTGCCGGGGCGAGGCGGTCACAGCCACGACCCTCGGAAGGGGGCGTCCTTGCATCCGTTGAGGCATGCTCCCGATGAGCCCTGAGAGCCCGCGGCCGAGTTCGCTCCGACCGGGGATGTCGCCGGGGGCGGGCACAGCAGCGATGACCGACGACGCCGCGGGTCCGTGCAAGTCCGATCCTCCTTCCCTCTCACCGGCTCCGCGGAGGCATCGCCCGAAGCGAGGGACGCTACTAGGGGGCGCCGCCGCGGCAGGTGGCCGGAGCGCGCGCTCAACTCGGCGGGCCCCCAGCGGTCCCCGAGGCAGCGGCGACAGGCGGGGGAAGACGCAGCCGCCAACCCGGATGTATGAGGTTCGGGTCGCGCAGGGTGCCGCCGCCGGGCAGCGGCCCGGAGTTCAGGTCGTAGATGTCCTCCCAGAGCAGAGCGTCGCCCAAGTGCTTCTCGGCCAGGCGCCACAGGGAGTCGCCGGGTTTCACCACGACCCAGCCGGGCGCGCCGGCGTCCGCCGGCGGCACCGACGAATCGCCCGCCAGCCGAGACGAATCGCCCGCCAGCCGAGACGAATCGAGAGCAGGCCGGGACGAGTCCGCCGCCGCGACGACGGACTCCGAGGGCCCCTGCAACTCGTGGCGGGCCGTCGCCGGCACGGGCAGGCCGGCGGGGCGCATCCGGTCGCTCGGCGCGTCGGGGGCCCGCGGATCGCCGCGGGTCGAGGCCGGCGCAGCCAGGGAGTCCTGCGCCATCGGGCCCCGGGCGCCGAGCGACGGCGCCGGCCGCGGCTCCAGGGGACCCGGTACCGCCTCCGGGGGCGCGAGGATCGGCGCGGGCGAGACCGCAGAGGCCGCCGGGGCGGCGGGAGCGGCGGGCGTCCTCGAGGCGGCCTGTGGCAGCCCCAGCACCGGGGCGGGCGGCTCCGGCGGCGCGGCCGGGGCGAGCGCGGTGGGCGACGAGGGGGCTGCGGCGCCCACCGGGGCCGGCGAGAGGACGCCGTCTGACACGGCCGAGGGCCCCCCGGAGGTCTCCGCTACGGAGATCCCGGCGAACGATGGTGTAGCGGCGAGAGCCGGCTGGGCCAACAACCCCAGGGTGCTCGCCGCGGCCAGCACGATCGCGGTGAGCCGCACCACGAGCGGCTGCATACCGAAGGCGTTCAGGGGCAGCGCTCGGGACATCCGCCCCTGGCCGGCGGCCACGACTTCGACGGCGAAGGAGAGGGCGACCTGCGACCACCAGATCCAGACGACGACCGCCACGAACCGAATCGCCGCACCCGACGGGAGGACGCCGTCCTCGACCGCCTCCACCACCGACGACCATGCCGGCAGCGCCGACGGCAGCGGGTTGCCGACGAGTCTCACCAACAGCAGGGGCACTCCCCCGAGGAATGCGCCCAGCGCCGCACAGGCCGCGACGCCTGTCAACGCCGCACTCAATTTGCTCCTGCTCATATCTCCCTCGCCTTCTTCGTTTCACCCACAGTCGGCCGGACCCGCCGGCGACACCCGCCGGATCATCTCCGGGCGGAACCGACACCCCATGTGGCGCGCGCCTCGTCGGAGGCGCGCACGGTCACGTGTTGTTCTCCCAGCCCCAGCACGCGTACGCCCACGTCGCTCTGCAAGCGCACCGACGCCCGGTCGCCGCGGACGGTGACATCCGCGTCGAGGCCCGCCGCCGTCGCCACGGCCCGCGCCGCGGCGACGGCGGCGGGGGGATCCAGTCGGACCCTTCCGGTGGCCCGGTAGAACGTCACGTCCACCTCCTGCACGGCGGCGCGGGCCGCCTGCCGGGCGAGGTCCGAGAGTGCCCGACGCTGGCTCCGCAACTCCGCGGAATCCACGACGATGCCGGCCGTCAGCAGGAACGCCACGAAGATCACCGCCACGAACAGGCTGATCACGCCCTCCTCGGGCGAGCCTGTCCTGCGCCGCGAGCGCCAGGGCCGAGGACCTCCGCCGAGACCCCGATCCCGCAGAGGCGCCCTGCCGGCGCCGCAGCGACCGATGCACCGGATCCAGCGGCCCGTGCGCATCATGCTCCGCCTCGGCGCCTGTCCACTACCTCGGTGGCGGTGGCCTCCAACCTCACCGAGCCGGGCATGCGCAGGAGAGTCAGATCCTCGAGCCGCGTCACACAGCGGATCGTCACCGAAACCGACCCGCCGGGGCGGAGGGCCCGCACATCGGTCCGCACGTCGAGGCCCGAGCACCGGACCGCGCGGCGGCCCAGCGTCGCCAGCGCCACCCGTTCCGCTGCTTCGGTGGCCGCTGGGGGGTGCTGGCGCAGCGAGGCCGCTCGAGCGGCCTCCGCGGCGGCGTCCCGCATCTCGCCGCGCGTCTGACCGAGCCGCCACGACGCCGCTACGAGCATGAGCGCCCCGAGCACGCCGACGACGACCAACGCGAACTCCAGCGACAGCACCCCTCGCCGGTCGCTCAACGGCCCCTGGACGCTCAACGCCGACCCTCCGGGATGAACCGCTCGACGGGTCCCTGGACCCGATGGCTCACTCTGACCGGCAGCCCGGGCACGATCCGGGGAGCGGCGGCGGACACAGCGACGGTCACCTCGCCGCGCCGCACGTCCACATCGACAGACAGGTCGCGCACGAGGCGCTCATCGCCCACGACCGCCCTCGCCAGAGCCGGCGCCGCCGTCGGCGAGCCTCCGGCCGCCTGGGTGGCCTCGAGCACCGCGTCCGCGGCGTCGGCCGCCGCTAGGGAGGCGTTGAAGAGGAGGCCGAAGTGGACCACACTCATCACGAGGGCCAGCAGAACGCCGTACAGCAGGACGAACTCGGTGGTCACCGCACCGGAGTCGCCACCGAACGCCCTCCGGCGCGCCGTCCGCCGAGGCGCCGGCGACCTCATAGGACCACACGCCCGACACCGCGCCAGCATCCTCAGCCGTCGCCCAAGAACTCCCCGGTGTCGGTCCCCACGTTCACGTTCGTGGGGATCTTGGCGGCCGTCTCGGATGTGAGATTGCGGACCACGCTGACCACCACGATGGCCAGAGCGGCCACACCGGCGACCAGCAGCGCCCACTCGGTGGTCGTGAGCCCCCGCTCGTCGTCTCTCAGCTTCCCCCTGATTCTCGAGGCCGTCGCCGACAGCCAGATCCAGCTGCGAATGGACAGTTCCTGCATTGGTCGCTCCTTCGGTGGTAGCCGTCTGCTTGCAGATCGTCGGGGCGGCTTCGAGCACCCCGCCAACCAGTCGCCGCCGGCGCTGCTCACAGCATCTCCAGCAGCGAACTGAGAGCCGGATAACCGACGAACATCACGAACGCGATCGCCACGACGACCGTCGGTATCGACATGCGCTCGGTGGTCGCGTCGGCCTTCATGCGGGCGTTGGCCAGTTCGACCGCGCTGAGCATCTCGGCCTTGCAGGCCAGCGCTTCGGCAGGGCTGGCCCCCTGCTCGGCGGTGAGCCGGATCGTGGCCGCCAGTTCCTCCACGTCCGCCACGCCGATCTCGGCGGCGAGCCGCTGGAAGCCCGCCGCAGGGGGCCTGCCGTTGACGCGGCTCCAGTCCATCGCCGCCTTCAACTCGTCGAAGGCCCAGCCGCTGGCCACCGCGGCGGCCTGATACAGCGCCCCGTCGCTGTGGCTGCCCCCGGCCACCAGGATTTTGACGAGGTCCATGTAGGCGCTGAGCGCCAGAAGGAACTCGTCCCTCCGCTCGGCGGCCTTCTTGCGCAGCGCAGCGTCGGCGCCCGCGTACCCGCCCAGAACCCCCAGGGCGACGAGAATCAGGATGCCCCAGACCGGCGGCGCGAAACCCGCCAGGCGTGCCCCGTAGCCCACCACGGCCAAGGCGCCGCTCGCCGCGAGCGCCCCCGACAGCTTGGCGAAGGCGTGCTGCGCGCTGGTGCGGCCGACGATGCGGAGATCCGCCGCCAGGGTGCCGAGGTCGAAGCCCAAGGACTCGACTACGTGCAGGGCCCGCCGCTCCGCCCGGCCGCGCCAGCCCGAGGGCGCACCGTCGCCGTCGGGGCGCAGGCGCTGTCCGCGGTACTCGCTCACCGCCCGCAGCAACGGCACCGGCCGCCGCACCAGGCCCCGGCCCAAGAGCCAGACGCCCGCCCCGAGGAGCGCTCCCACCAGCGCGGCCGTCATGCGAGGCGCGCCAGTCCGGCCGAGGTCGGATCGAAGTACCGAACGGGCGGCCGCACCCGCCCGAGGCGTGCCAGCAGCCAGAACCCGCCCAGGAAGACCATGCCGATGCCCGCCAGCACGACCTGGCCGCCGGCGCTGTCGTAGGGCGCCAGGTAGCCGCGGTCCACCAAGTACAGGCCGCCGGCCATGACCGCCGTGGTCCCCACGATGAGCCGGGCGGACGTGCGGTACCGGGCCCTCCCGGCGTCGGCCTCGATCACGAGGCGACTCTCGGCTCGGACGACCTCGGCCTGCGAGCGGAGCAGGGACACCAGATCCTGCGCTCCCTGGACCGACGCCAGAATCAGCGACGCCACGACCTTGTCGATGCCGGGATGGGCCACGGCCGCGGCGAAGCTCAGCAGCGCCTCGGGGAGCGGCCGGACCTCCAGCCGGGCGGCCAGCTCCTGCACCTCGCGGCGGATGGGGGCGGGGGCGGCGGCGGCCGAGCCCGAGATCGCCCGCTCGATGCCTCCCCCAGCGGCGAGGATGGCGTAGAGCATCTCGATCCAGCCGGCGATGGCGTCGCCGCGCTCGCTGATGGAGCGCAGCCCTTTGCCCTTCCCGAAACGACCGGCGAACAGCGCGATCCCGGCTGCGGTGAGCGCACCGGCGCTCAACCATCCCGTCACGGCGAAGATCAGGACTCCAGCGGCCGCCGCGACCGAGCCGCGGCGCAGCGCGGTCATCGACGCCTCCATGCCGACGGCGGCGCCTCGACGGGCCCGGGGGACCATCGTGCGGCCCCGCAGGCCGGCCAGCAGCACCCAGGCGCCCAGGCCGGCGGCCGCCCCGCATCCCAGGATCGCCAGATCGTTCACCGGTCCCACCAGCCGTCGGGTCGGTTCATCAACGAGGCGTCGAAGCCGGCTTCGTTGAGCCTCCGCAGGGTGGGCTCCACCCGCAGCGGCTCGCCGGAAGGAACGGCCCGGCCTCCAGGCGAGGGACGCCAGATCTCGTTGGACAGCACATGCGTGTCCGTCGAGCCGACCACCTCGCGGATGCTCGTGACGCGCCTCGTCCCGCCGATCGCCTCGACGTGTACGACGAAGTCCACCGCCGAGCCCACCAAGCGGTAGGTGAACGCCCGAGAGAACTGCTGCGGAGTGAGCGAGGCGTACATCGTGAGCCTCTCGAAGGCCTCGACGGTGCTGTTGGCGTGGATCGTGCAGAGCGAGCCGTCCTGCCCGGAGGTCATGGCCAGCAGCATCCCCAGCACCTCCGGGCCGCGGACCTCCCCCACCACGATGCGATCGGCGTGCATGCGCAGGCACTCCCGCAGCAGCGCCTCCAACGAGAAGGCCCCGGCGCCCTCGACGTTGGGGGTGCGAGCCTCTAGGACGCCGATGTCGGGGTGGAGGTCGGCGTAATGGTGCAGCCCCAGCTCCAACTCGTCTTCGACGGTGATGATCCGCTCGTGGGGGGGAACCTCGTTCAGCAGGCTGCGCACCAAGGTGGTCTTGCCGGCGCCCATGCCCCCGCACACCACGATGTTGAAGCCGGCGCGCACCGCCGCGGAGAAGAACGACTCGATGGCCCGATCGAACATGCCCGAGGCGCGCAGCTCGGCGAGGCGCGCCAAGTCCGGGTCGTGCAGGCGGATGGTCACCATCGGAACCAGCGACACCGCCATGACGGCGTGCAGCCGGCCCCCGTTGGGCAAGCGCATGTTGAGCACCGGTGACGACACGTCGAAGCGCCGCCCGCTGCGGTCCAGGGTGGCCCCCACCCAGCGGATCTGCTCGACGAGCTCTTCGTTGCTCGACGCCACCGGCTCGCCGCGGCGCTTGTTGCCCCGACGATCCACCAGCCAGACGTCGTCGCAGCCGTTGATGTGGATGTCGGTGAGGTCGGCGTCGTTCAGGAACTTCTCCCACGGCCCTGTTCCGAACGCGTACGCCAGAGCGGTGCGCGCCAGTTCCTCCTCGTCGGACGCGTCGAGCATGGGAGCCCCTAGGACCAGCCGGTGCTGCGCCAGGCTCACCATCCACTCGCCGATCACGCCCCGGGCCCGCTCGCGGCGGTCCTCTTCGCCCGGACGCCGGCCGGCCCGGTTCTCCTGCTCTATCCACGCGGCCAGCTCGCCGCGGAGGTGTTCCAGCAGACCCTCGAGCAGGCCTTCGTCGCGGTGGCCGCGTGCGTCGGCGCGGTGCGACTCGGCCGCCCGGTCGCTCGCAGCGCCGGCGGGTAGGCCGCGGTGCTCCAACAGGTCCCCCGCGGTGCTCATGCCGCATCAGAGCGGGGCGCCGCCGAGACCCCCGCCGAGCTGAGATGCGCCAGGAGATCGGTCACCGCCCGCGCGCTGCGGGCCAGCAACGACCGCCGCAGTGCCCGAGCGCGTCCGGCGTCGCTCGCCAGCGCTGCTGCGCCGCGGGCGTCGGCGGCCACCGAGCCGAGCACCCAGGCACGGTCGCCGGTGGTCTGTCGCAGAGCGGCGTCGATCTCGGCGACCGGGTAGGGGCCGTCGCCCGCGACCACCGCCAGCAGCGGCGTCCGCTCCGACAGCCCGGCCGCCCTGTCGAGCAGCACCGCGAGGCTCTCGAAGCGCGGTCGGATCACGACGACGACGAAGTCGGCCTGCGCGCGCAGCCGCGCCGCCGGCGCACCGACACGCAGGCGACCGGCATCGATGAGCAGGTCGGTGTCCTGCAAGCGCCCGTCGAGCGCGCCGAAGTCGACCTGCTCGAGGGCTGCCCCGGTCGACTCGCCGCCCGGCGCCACCAGCACCGCAGGACCGTCGGGCAGGCACTGGCAGGCGGACCAGAACTCCGTGTCGCTGACACCGTGCCGCGACGCGGCGGCGAAGGTCACCAGGCTGGGCTCCTCGGGGTGCAGCCCGAACCGCGGCGCAACCGCTCCGCCGTCGGCGTCGGCCTCCACGAGAGCCACCCGGCGGTGGCGCGGCCACTGGTAGGCCACGCAGGCAGCGAGCGTGGTCACGCCCGGCGCTCCCTTGAGCGACCCGAACACGACGAGGCTCACAGCGCCACCTCGGCGAGCCGCGGGCCGGCGTCGGCGGCCGCGACCACCCGCGCCGCGACGCTCCGCGGCACCAGCAGCGACACCAGGGCGTCGCCCCCCTCCCCGCTGCCGAGCCATTGAACGTCGTACACCTCCACCCCCGAGACCACGACGGGGTCCTCCCAGCCGGCCATCGGCTCGCTGGTGAGCAGATCCACCACGTCGCCCGCCGCCAGAGTGCTCACGGGGTACCGGCCGGCGCCGAGGCGCAGACCGACCACCGCGAAGTCGGACGGGATCACCGAACCGGCCTCCAGCAGGGCGCCGCTCACGAACCCGCCGGCCCGGGCGTCGAATGCCACGGTCCGGCCGATCACCTCGGCGGCGGCGGAGACGCCCACCACATCCACGGGAACGTCGACGCCGAGGCCCGCCACAGCGAGGTCGTCGGCGGTGACCGTCTGGCCGCGGGTGACGTCGTCGGCCCAGACGAGGACGGACACCCGGGGGGCCTCCCGCCCGGCCAGCATCAGGGCGCCGATCGCTCCGAGCCCCACCAAGACTACGCCCACCGCCAGTTCGGGGATGCGCCGGCGGAGCGAGCGCGCCGTCACCGGGCCGACGGGCGGCTTGGCGCCTGCGGGCCCCGCCGGCTCGCCCTGCGGCGCCGACCGTCCCCCGGCAGCCGGGGGCGGGACCGAGGGCCTGTCGGAGGCCGGGCGACGGGGGCGCTGCGGCCCGGCGTCCCCCAGACCTGAGAACCGCGCCGCGCCGGGCCGGGAGGGATCGGAGATCTCCGACTCCGCGCCTGTGGGACTGGTGAACGGCACCGGCTGGACCTCCTCGGCACACATGGGACTGCTGGGGCCGCCGTGAGGCTGCAAGGGGGCCGTGCGGTGCTGCGCCGCGCTTTCGGCGAGGGCGGTTCGACCGCCTCCGGGTCTTCCGCCGCGCCCGCGGCACCCGGATTGCAATTGATTTAAGTGCATCTTAGGGCTATGCCATCGACTTTGCAAGTAATTTCAGAGAAATGTTTGAAACATGGTTAGAGATGCTATATGGACTCATGCTCAAGCGTCGCATCGGAACCGCCGTCGCCGCGTCGGCCCTCGGCGGCGTGGCCGCTGTCAGCGACGTGGAGGCGGCTCTGTTCGCCCTGTGGCTGGCCACCCTGGCCGCGGTGTCCTGGTGCGACCTGCGGACCCGCCGCATCCCCACCGGCATCGTCAACCCGGCGACGGTCATCGGCGCCGCCGCGCTCGGGGCCACCGCCTGGCGCGTCGGCACCGGGGCCCGGCTGGGCGCCGCCGCCGCGACCGCCGCAGCCGCCTACGCGGCGTTCGCCCTGCTGCACGCCCTCAACCCCGGCGGGCTCGGCTACGGCGACGTGCGGCTCAGCGGCCTGCTGGGGCTGTTCCTGGGATGGCTCGGGCCGGCGGCGATGCCGGCGGGCACGCTCCTCGGGGCCGCCGGCGCCGCGCTCGCGGCACTAGTGATGCTCCTCAGCCGCCGCGACCGCCGCTCCACTCTGCCCTTCGGGCCCTTCTTGGCGGCGGGCGCGGCGACGGTGGCGCTGCTGCACAGTGCGGCGCCGCTGGGCTTCGGCTGACGG
>JAPOYM010000156.1 GCA_026706565.1 bacterium | reverse complement strand
CCCGCCGCCGCGCCGTCGAGTCAGATCAGGCGGACAACTCGGGGGGGGGGGGGGCGTACTAGAATACTTCATTGCTGTCTATGCCCCTTCAGTCTTCGCACGCGGCGGGGCGACGCGGTCAGGCCGTTCCGAGGGCGCCGCGGCCGCAGCCGCGCCCTCGGCACCCGAGCGGCTCGCGAGCCTCCACCGGGCGCTCCTCGCCGTCGTCAATCCCGCAGATCTCCGAATGACCGAACTATACCCGCGCCCCCCGACCCAGAGAACTCGCCCCCCGCCGCCCGCCCGAGCCCAGGGATAGCGCCGACGCCACGAGCGCGAGCGCCGTCCGTGGAGCTGATGGGACTCGAACCCACGACCCCTTGCTTGCAAAGCAAGTGCTCTAGCCAGCTGAGCTACAGCCCCCGACGCGGTCGCTTCCGGGCTTGTCGGCAGGCGACCGACCTCTGAGACTAGCAACGCCCGGCAGCGGCCCGGCCCCCGGGGTCAGCGCGTTCGCTGAGGTGATCGGGGGCGAAGTACGCTGCCGTCGCCGCGGGCGCAGTGGTGATCCCGGACGTCGGTATGGCACCCGGAGAGCAGGACTGGTGGCTCACATGACCAACGGTGCATCGACGCAGACGCTGACCTTGGTCGACGAGTTCCTTCTGACGCTCCTCAATGAGGAGGCCGGTTATTTCCACCAGGTGCCGGGCTGGGATCTGAACTGCGCGGTCGTCGGCGCCGCCCTCGCGGAGCTGTCGCTGAGGTCCCGCGTCGACACAGACCTCGATTCGCTGATCCTCCTGGACGGAACCCCCACGGGCGATGCCGCCCTCGACCCCATCCTGGAGAAGATCGCAGACGAGCCGGGTCGACACAGCGCCCAGTACTGGGTTGAACGGCTCGCGATCCGCGGCGAATCGATCATTGACGTGACCCTGGAACGGCTGGTCGACCTCAAGGTCTTGGAACACCACGACGGCGGGTTCTGGACACTGGCTCGCGCAGGCTGGCAGGCGAACCTCCGCGGCCAGTCCGACGACCAGACAGCCGCCGAGTTCGTCAAGACCCGCATCGGCAGGGCCATCTTCGGAGAAGAGCTGCCCGATCCGAGAGATGCGATCATCATCAGCCTCACCAACACATGCGACGTCCTGCGCCTCATCTTCCAGCTCGACGACGAATCCGCGGCGCGTGTCGAGCACCTCTGCAAGATCGACCTGATCGGCCGGGCGATCGCCGATGCGATCACGGACAGCATCGCCGGCCCCTTGCTTCGAAGGTCCGCGTTCGCCAAGGCGATCCCGGTTGTCTCGTTGGTCAAGATGCTGCGCAACCCGCATGTGCGCAGTGGCAACCTGCCTGCAGTCTTCGCAGATCTCGCAGAGGAGTACGGGCCGGTATTCCAGATCAAGGTGCCATTCGGTCAACGCATGATCTTCCTCTGCGGACCCGGGACGAATCGCTGGGTGCATCGTCACGGGCGCATGTACCTGCGAGCCAGGGACTATCTGGAGGAATTCGAGAAGGTCTACGGTGGGTCGGGGATTCTGCCCACTCTCGACGGTGCCGACCACTTCCGTTATCGCAAGACCATCCAGCCGGCGTACTCCCGCACCAGGCTGGAGACCCAGTTGACCAACTTCTGCACCTATGCGCGCCGGCACATGGCGACCTGGAGCGTCGGCGAGAGCCGTTCCGCCGTGCCCATGTGCCGGAAGCTGGTCAACTCGGAGATGTCACCGCTGACGGTCAGCATCGACTCGCAGGACGTCGTCGACGACCTGCACAAGTTCAAGGAACGGGCGCTCCAGACTCACATCGGCAGGACCATGCCGAAGTTCATGCTGAAGACCCCGGCCATGAAGCGTCGGGCGAAACTGATCGACGAGGTGGTCGCCCGGGTCCAGCGAGTCCACACGCCCGCCCAGCGCGCCGGCTGCCCCCGGGACCTCGCCGACGATCTGCTGAGCATGCACGCCAACGACCGCCAGTTGCTCCCGGAGTCGAATCTGCGCTTCGTGCTGTCGGCACCGCTGATTGCCAGCATGTACGTGGGCGATCAGCTCAGCTTCATCATCCACGCCATGCTGTTGCAGCCGGAGTTCCATGACAAGATCCGCGCCGAGGCGGACGCACTGTTCGCGGATGGCGATCCCGACCACGAGACCGTCACCGGGCCCGCGACCGACGTGACGCGACGCTTCATCATGGAGTGCATGCGCCTGTACCCGATCATTCCGATATCGATTCGGAACGTGATGAACTCCACCGTCGTCGAGGGCTACGAACTGCCCGAGGGCGCACGAGTCTTCATCGCCCAGACGGCCACGCACTACATGAGCGATCTCTTCCCCGAACCCTTCAAGTTCGACATCGACCGCTACAAGCCGCCGCGCACGGAACACCTCGGAATCGGGTACGCCCCCTACGGGCTGGGTACGCACGTCTGTCTTGGTTCGCGCTGGACCGAAATGCAGTTGGCGCTCAACCTGCTGTTGATCGTCCGCCACTTCACCCTCCAGATCGTCCCTGAGGACTACAAACTGAAGATCAGCCCGGTCCCGTCGATGTCGCCCAACAAGAAGTTGAAGTTCAGGATCGTCGAGCAGCGGCACGAATTGCCCGTCTGAGGGTTGCCCGTCTGAGGGGCCCCTGAGGCGGGCCTGCTCACCACACCTCTACGTGGCGCCCTCCTTCTCGTGGCGGCGCTGGATCTCCTCGGCGACTATGTCGAGGTCGTCCCACATGCGTTGCACCTGCGAGCGCAGGCGCGAGTTCTCGTAAGCGCCCCAGACTGTCATCGCCGGCGGCACCACCAGGACGGCGACGATCAACGAGTAGGCGATCGTGATCGCCGCGGTGATGCCGAACTGCTGGGTGCCCTCCAGCGGCGAGAACACCAACACGCTGAACCCGAACGCCGTCGTCAGCGCGGATCCCAGCAGCGCCGAGCCGGTGGTGGCGAGCGTCCGGATCGCCGCCTTCTCCGGGTTGCGCACACGGGAGAACTCCTCGCGGTAGCGATGGATCACATGAATGGTGTAATCCACGCCGATACCGATGGAGAGCGCCGTGATGATCGACGTGATCAGCGTGTAGGGAATGCCAAGCAGCGCCATCGTGCCCAGAACCCAGATGAGGGCGAGCACGATCGGCCCGACAGCGATGATTCCGAGCGTGGGTCGGCGCAGCGTCACCCAGAAGAAGAGGGCGAGGATGCCGAGGGCGACGGCGATGGTCGTGCTGATCGCCTCGGTCTGGCGGGCCGTGATCTGGTCGGTGACCTCGACGGCCAGGATGCTCGCCGAAGTCCCCGTGATGGCGTCGTCGTCGCCGGCCCAGAGCGCCTCGATGTCCGCCTGGAGCACCGCGGTGTCTGCGGGAGCGTCCACGTACATCGGGAACTGCAGCAGCATGGCGTCGACGCCGTCGGGGTCGTTGACCAGGGCGCGGGCGAGGGCGGGCTCCCTCTCCCCGAGCGCGTCGAGGAACTGCTGCATCAGCACCGGATCCAGTTTCACTTCCGCAGAGGCTTCGGCGAAGAGAGCGGCGAGTTCGGGGTCGTACTTGTCGCCCGGCTCCCCGCCGTCGTGGGTCCAGTCGGCCACGAGCGATTCGTACGATGCTTCCAGCGGGCCCGCCGCAGCCGCCGGGCGGCGCTGCTCGTCCTCGAAGGCGGCCTCCAGATCCTGCATGTTCAGGAGCGTGCGGGTCTCGGTGGCCTCGGCCCGCACGAGCACGCTGGCCACCTCCGTCGAGCCGCCGACGGCCGCCTCGAGGGTCTCCATGTCTTTCAGAACGGTGCCGCCTCTGGGCAGGATGTCGCGGATGCTGAACTCCGAATGGAGCCCGGTGGCCGCGAACCCCATCCAGATCGTGATGCCGGCCACGGCGACGAGATAGGGTGCCGGACGGCGCGCAACCCCCGCCCCGATCACCTCGGCCGCCCGGCCGATGCCCGGCAGCGCTGCCGAGACCGGGCGCGGCTCGGTCAACTTGCCTCGTGCCTCGCGGCGCCGGTCGATGATCGTCCGGCCCGCCGGGACCAGCGTTAGCATCACGATCAGGCTCAGCCCCACGCCGAGACCCGCCACGATGCCGAAGTCCTTGAGCGTCGAGACCGGGGAGAACAGGTTTGCCAGGAAGCTGGCGATCGTCGTGACGGCGGCCAGCACAAGCGGGACGGCAACGTTCCGCAGTCCCGTCCGTACCGCCTCCAGCACCGGTTGACCCTCGAGTCGCTGCTCGCGGTAGTGAGAGACAGTCTGGATGGCGTAGTCCACCGTGAGGCTGATCACGATGATCGGCACCATCGTCGAGAGCGAGCTCGGAGGCCCGATCCACCCCAGCGCCTCCGGCCCCAGCCAGCCCTCCGCCCCGATGATCCAGATCAGCGACATGATCAGGCCCAGCAGCGTGATCAGCAGATCCGAGAACGTGCGCATGAACAGCAGGATCAGGAGCGCGATCAGCAGCAGCGCGATCCCGATCAGCGGCAGCAGCCCCGACTCGGTGGCCTCCGTGTACTCGTCCTCGAACACCGCCGGGGACACGACGCTGACACGCAGCGGGCCCTCGGCGGCGACCGCCAGATCGTTGATCCGCCGTTCGACGTCGGCGACTCGCTCATCGCCGGTGTCGAGCAGGCGGATGTTGGCGATGGCGACCGGTGTGCCGTCCGTGTCGTTGCCGGTGATGGCGTCGAGCACCGGACCGATCTGCGGGACGTCTCCGACGGCATCGATCTGCGCTTGCGTGACCGGCTCGAAGTCGTCGGTGCCGAGCACGAATCCAACCAGCGAACTGGGCGCGACGACCGGGTCGTCGGGTGCCAGCAGGGCTGCGGTGCCGGGCTCGGCGAGGATGCTGTCGAGGAGGGCGTCCATCTGGGCGAGCCCGCCGGGTGTCAGCGCCTCGCCGCGGAAGATCAGCGTCGCGACGTTGACGGAGCTGTGGTCCCCGAAGAACTCATCGATGTCGGCCACCGCAGCGGCGACTTCGTTCCCGGGGGGAAGCAGTTCCACCGAAGCCCCCTCGGTCGGCGGTGCGCGGCGCGTCGCCCCCGCCGCCAGAACGACGGTGACGAGGATCAGCACCCCGATGGTGATCCACGGCCGGGCCGTGACCAGGCGGCTGAACCTCTCGAGGGGGCGACTCACGTTACGAGACTGTAGCCCGCGCCCGCGCCGGGGCCGGTTCGGCGGCGATAGGATGAGCATTCGTGGTGATGGCGCTCGGCCGGGTCATAGGTGCCCTACGAGCTGCTCATCGGGGCACGGACGTAGCGGGTCGTGTGGCCGACTTCGAACAATGGATCGAGAGATCCGCTGCCGCTGACGCGGGTTCCTCGGAATACGACCACACCGCGGTGGTCAACGACTACTACGACCTCTGCAATCAGTTCATGGAACTCGGCTGGGGTGAGTCCCTGCAATTCGCGCCTCTGGCGCCGAAGGAGACGCTGGAGCAGGCCATCGCCCGTCACCAGCGGGCGATGATCGCCA
>JAPOYM010000048.1 GCA_026706565.1 bacterium | reverse complement strand
CGGGCGCGGGCGGGGCTTCGGGGGCTGGCGGCGGCGGAGGTGGGGCTGCTGCCCGGGGCGGCTCGACTGGCGGCGGGGCCTCGTAGGCGGGCGCGGGCGGGGCTTCGGGGGCTGGCGGCGGCGGAGGTGGGGCTGCTGCCCGCGGCGGCTCGACTGGCGGCGGGGCCTCGTAGGCGGGTACCGGGGGGGCTTCCGGAGCCGGGGGCGGCTCGTAGGCGGGGGGCGGCTCGGCTGCGGCGGGAGGAAGGTCCCCATCCACCGGCGGCTCAGGGGCTGGCTCGGCGGGCGGTGCCGGTCCGGGCCCTGCGACGGGCGGCGCTGCAACCGGCGGCGGTTCGGGGGCGGGCTGGGCGGCTGGGGGCTGAGGGGCTGGGGGCTGAGGGGCTGGCTCGGCGGCTGCCGGCTCGACTGACGGCGGTTCGGGGGCTGGCTCGGCAGGCGGTGCTGCGACTGGCGCGGGCGGCTCGGGCGGGGGCTGCATGGCGGCGGGGATGGGCGGCTCGACGGGGGCTGCGGCCGCCTCGCTGATCGCCGCGGGCGCCGACGGCCCCTCCTCGAGGTGCTGTGCTCCGCTGGTGAGACCGCGCCAGAACGGCACCACCTCATCGGGCGAGGGCTCCCGGCCCCAGGCGGCGAAGAGGAACTTCTCCGCCAGGGTCCAGAGGTAGACGGGGTCGGGCTTGCCCCACGGCAGCGGATCGCCGGGCAGGGCGATGGAACTGCCCACGGCCAGCACGCTGTCGGGTCCGGCGTCGGCGATTCCCGGATAACCGGCGTTGAGCGAGCGGAGCTCCTGCCAACGCGACGGCGTGTTGAGGAACTGCGCGGCGATGCTGCGGAGCGTGTCGTCGGCCCGAGTCATGTAGTAGGCCCGGATCGGGATGATCATGGGCGGATCGAGCGCCGGAGATGCCTCGGCGTCATGAACGAACGGGCGCTGCGGCGCTGCCTGTTCCGGCGGCTCAGGCGCCTCGACCGGTGCCGCCTCCTCGACCGCCGCCTCGTCGACCGGTGCCGCCTCGTCCACCGCCGCATCGGCCAGCGGGGCCGCTTGCTCAGCCTCCGACGCCAGGTCCTCCTCGGGGAGGGCCTCGGTCGCCTGCGCCGCGGCTACGGCCTCGGGCGGCTCGCCGACGGCGGCGTCCGGCTCGTGGAACCCCGCGGCGTCCTGCTCGCCGCCGGCCGGCTGCGCGAACCCCGCCGCCCCCATGGCCGGGGCGGTCCTTGCCATCGGCGGCGGCGTGGCCGGGGGCACCGCGCCGTAGGTGCGCGCCTCGCCGGCGTAGGACTCGTCGGTGTAGGCCTCGTCGCTTCGGGCCCCCTCGGGGGCCTCTGTCGGGGCGGGCGCAGACTCCGCTGCCGGCTCGGCGGACCGACTCGGGCCCGGTTCGGTCCCGCTCGGCGCGCCGTCGGGCGGCGGGCCGTCGGCGGCGACGGGCTCCTCGAAGATCGGCGGCACTTGGTGGTACCAGGCCTCGGCCTCCGGTCGGGCGCGGCCCCGGTCCTTGCGGCGGCTTCGCCCCCGTCGCCGCGCCGTCGCCGCGTCGCCCGCGTCGCGGGTCGTCGCCCGTTTCGGGCTCTCCTGCCGCCTCCGCCGCCTCATGGGCGGACGATTGTACCAGCCGACGGGTGAGCCTCACCCTCCCGACCGGAGTCCTCAGGATTCATGGGTCAGCGGGGAGTCGGTCCTTCGCAAGGGCCTGCTGTTGTCCACCGTCCGAGCCTCGTCGAAGCGGGACTTGTCGGCGCGGTCCAGCATGGTTCGCAGCGACTCGCGAGTCGCCGGATAGCTCGCGTAGATCACCGAGGACCTCTCGCTGTCTGCGCCGAAGTGGTTGTCGCGGACCCGGTTCGGGAGCACCGCCCTGTTGCCCATGGAGGGCAGCGGCATGGCGAGAATCCCGTTCCGCGAGCGGGCCGGGGTCTCGTGGAGGGACGCCGCGATCTCCCAGTCCACGAACCTCTGATGCCAGGTCTCGGCGCCGAGGAGGAGGATCGTGACCGTGGAGTCGCCGAGGATCTCCTCGCGGACCCTGCTCATGATGTAGTGGTCGTCGAGGCTGCCGACGAAGCCGTCCTTCTCGCTCACGCCGATGCAGCGGGGCACGAACTCGGTCCCGTACTGGCGGATGAACGACTCGACGTCGCTGAAGTCGGCGTCGTGGTAGCAGACGAAGCACGTCAGCCTCGTCGGATCGACCCTGCTGGTGGAGATCAGATCCGCCAGACGCTGCATGAGGAACGCGAGGTTCTTCGCTTTGGCCACTCCGCTGCCTCCCTTCCTGGCTGGGTCTACTGCTGTCCCGCCTACTGCGGTCCCTCGTAGGCGCGGGCGTCACGCGGCAGCACGTCGGTGGGGTACGCGCCGATGCCGTGCTCGGTGAGGTCGAGGCCCAGCGCCTCCTCCTGTGCGGTCACCCGCAGCAGCCGGAAGCGTCGCAGCACGGCGAACAGGACACCTGTCGTCACCAGGGTCCACGCCGCCACGATAGCCACCAGGACGACCTGGACGATCAGCTGGTACCCGTCGCCGCTGTAGAACAGCCCGGCGTCGTCGCGGCCGAGGTAGCCGTCGTCGTAGCGGGCGAAGAGGCCGACGGCCAGCGTGCCCCACACGCCGCACGCACCGTGCACCGACACGGCACCCACCGGGTCGTCGATGCCCTGGCTCTCGAT
The DNA here is from genome assembly GCA_026706565.1 of bacterium. Classification (GTDB taxonomy): domain Bacteria; phylum Actinomycetota; class Acidimicrobiia; order Acidimicrobiales; family CATQHL01; genus VXNF01. The sequence goes on along the minus strand of JAPOYM010000048.1, from coordinate 2,915 downwards.
GAACGTCATCGAGTAGACGACCAAGGCGCCGGCGACCGCACCGGTCACGAGCGCGCCGAGCGTGTTCATCGTGGCGCAGCCGGCGGTGACGGCCACGAGCCCGCCGAGGGTGCCGTTGGCGACGATGGACATGTCCGGAAGCCCCTGCCGGCGCCACACGACAGCGCCGGCGATCACCGTGCCCGCCGAGCCCGCCACGACGGTGTTGAGGATCACACGGCTGACCGGGCTGCCGGCCGTGGCGGCGAGCTGCGACCCGGCGTTGAACCCGAACCAGCCCAGCCACAGGATGAACACGCCCAGTATGACCATCGGCACCGCATGGCCCGCGATCGGCCGCGGCGTTCCGTCCGGTGTGTACTTCCCCAGGCGCGGGCCGAGGAGGATCGCGCCCATGAGCCCCGCGCTGCCCCCGGTGACGTGCACCACCGTCGAGCCCGCGAAGTCGCTGAAGACGGCGCCGCCGATGGAGATGTCCGCGATCAGGCCGCCGCCCCAGGTCCAGTGCACGACCGTCGGATAGATGACGGCGCACATCGCCACGCTGAACAGCAGGTACGACCTGAAGCGGGCCCGCTCGGCCATCGCCCCCGAGGCGATGGTGACCGAGGCGGCCGCGAAGACCGCCTGGAACACGAAGAACGTGGCCGTGCTGAGATTCCCGGCGCCGCTGGAGCCCGCCCCCACGAGATCGCTCCCCGCCAGGAAGAACCCTTCGGCGCCCCACAGGGGGTTGCCCGCGCCGAAGGCGATGGCGTACCCCGTGGCCAGGAAGGCCAGGACGCCGACGCACATGTCGGCGAGGTTCTTGGCGAGGATGTTGGTGGTGTTCTTCACCCTCGTCAGGCCGGTCTCGAGGAGGGCGAAGCCGGCCTGCATGCAGAACACCAGCACGGCGGCCAGCAGGACCCAGGCGTTGTCCAGCGCCGCCTGCACGGCGGCTGAGGGGTCCTCGGCCTGTGCCGCGGCAGGCGTCGTCAGCAGGGCTGTCACCGCGCCCGCCGCGCCGAGAACGATCAAGGTGCCGCGTTTCATGCCATTCTCCCTGTGCGACCGATCAAATCGGGGCATAACGATAGGTTGAAGGGCCGGCGTTTCATCGCGAACAGGGCTCGCTCCACTGCCGCCGCGCACTCGGCGCCGGGAGTCGAGTCGCCGGCGCCGCTCATATCGGGCCCGCGACACTCCGAAGGCTGCGCTGGGAGTGCTCTGTCGGATCGGCGCCGGAGCCACCGCCTCGGCGCCCGCGTCACGCCTCGGCGCCCGCGTTGTCCTGCGGCAGCGGTCCGTACAGGCGCGACGCCCAGTCGCGGAACGAGCCGGACGCGCCCACCTCCGGCTGCGCCTCGGCGTCGGACGCCGGGGTCTGCGCCACCGGCGGCTCGTGCGCGGCCTCATGGGCCGGCGGCGAGTACGGGGCTGGGGGAGGCTGCGCTGGCGGAGGAAGGGGGGCCACCGGCGGTTCCTGCGCGGCCTCATGGGCCGGCGGCGAGTACGGGGCTGGGGGAGGCTGCGCTGGCGGAGGAAGGGGGGCCACCGGCGGTTCCTGCGCGGCCTCATGGGCCGGCGGCGAGTACGGGGCTGGGGGAGGCTGCGCTGGCGGAGGAAGGGGCGCCGGCGGTTCCTGCGCGGCCTCATGGGCCGGCGGCGAGTAGGGGGCTGGGGGAGGCTGCGCCGGCGGAGGAAGGGGCGCCACCGGCGGCTCGTGCGGCGCGTGGTGGGTTGCGGGCGCCGGCGGCGGGTCGGGCAGGGTCTCTTGCGGCGGCGGGGCGGGCACCGGCGGCGCTGAGGCCTCGAGCGGGGCCTCCTCGGGGATCGGAGGAGATTCGACGGGGGGCGGCTGCCAGTACCCCGCGTCGGGCGTGGTGAACGGCGGCGGGAGTTGGGCGAAGGGGGGCGCGGGGCCCGTCCACGCCTCGGCGGGCACGGTGTAGACCTCCTCGGGCTGCTGCGAAGGGCCTTCGCCAGGGCCGGCCGCCGCGGGGGCCGGGTGCTGCACCGCCCCGTCGGAGGAGTCCGCCGCGGCTGTCAGGGCCGCGGGGTCCGGTTCGGTGATCGACTCCGCCTCCCGCTCGAGTCGCTGCAATGCGGCGCCGCTCGTAGTGGGGGCCTTCGTGTAGGGAAGCAGCGTGCGGGCGACGTCCTCGAGGCTGAGGCGCCACGACTTCGCCTTGCGCTTCTTGCGCAGCAGGAAAGCGGAGAGGTCGCAGCGGACCTCGTCGAACATTCTGATCGAGCCGAAGAACCTGAGGCCGTACCGCTCGCGCCATTCCTCGGCGCTCAGCTGGGAGTCGCCCACGGTCACCACGCCCCGCTCAGCCTGGTGGCCGCGCTCCTCCGCCGACAGCAGGCCGGCGACGTGCTCGAGGCTCGCCGGGTCCCCGTCGCCGCGGGCTACGACCGCCACCCCCGTGGCCCGAGATCGCAGATTCGCCCCGGGCGCGCCGCCCGAGAGACGACCCGCGTCGATGATCACAGCCACCTCGGACGCGGAGACGTCGCGCAGGGCCTCGGCCTGTTCGTCGAGCCAGCCGGTGATCTCCCGAGCGCCGGACGGGCTCGAGGCGGAGGGCATGACGTGCAGGTTGCTCAACAGCACGTCCTGGGAGTGGTCGATGAGGTTGCCGCCGCCGACGGGAAGTTCCGACGCCACGAAGGAGGCCAGACCCGGCGTGACATGAATGCCGAGGTGGTGCCCGAGCGTCCCGCCGCCCGGGTCCGTCTCGATCAGCAGCACCTCGGTGCCCGCCGAGGCCCACTGGGCGGCGAGGTACAGGGCCGTGGAGGACGCGCCGGGCGAGCCGAGCGCGCTATGGACGATCAGCACGGCGTTGCCCTTCGGCGCCTGCCCCTCATGCCTCGCTCACCTCTTGCCGATGTGCCTGGCGGCACCGCCGGGGATCGGTGCCCGGCAC
>JAPOYM010000143.1 GCA_026706565.1 bacterium | reverse complement strand
CCGCTTGGTAGTAGAAGACGGGCGCGCGCCGGCGCAGATAAGCCCAGTGTGCGTGTGGGTAGCCTGAGTAGGCGTAGCCGTCAGGCGAGGTGATGTCGACCTCATCGAGCGACTGCGGAGCACGGTCAAACGGTGTGGTCGCGGGCGGCGTGGTCACGGCGGTCTCCTCTCCTGACGCAGCGCGGTCAGGCTCTGCCAAACCCGAGTTCAGCATACCTCTGCTCACTGCACGCGCCTTCAGCGTCCGCCCGCTTACAATGCTGGTCGAATCGCGAACATGGGGAGGAAACAGGGTGCGCGAAACGGATGTCCTGATTGTCGGCGGTGGCTTGATTGGCCTCACCGCATCGCTGCTGCTCTCCGACTTGGGCGTCGATCACGTGCTGGTCGACCGCCGCCCTTCGACCTCTGATCATCCGCGGGCGCGCTTCTACGACCGACGTACGTTGGAACTCTTGCGCCGCTTCGGCGTGGCCGAGGCGGTGGAGGCGACCGGGCTGGGCGACCTCTGGACGCGACAGAACCGCTGGCTGGAGAGCCTCTCGGGCGAGCAGATCGCAGAAGTGCCGACGACGTCCTTTCGAATGGCGCCGGAGACCTACAGTCCCAGCATCCCAGTGATGGGCGCGCAGGACCTGATTGAAGAAGCACTGCTGCGCCGCGCGCGCGAGTCGGACTGCGCTGACATCCGCTTCCACACGCAGGCGGAGGACCTGGCCCAGGATTCTGAGAGTTGCTCGGCCGTGCTGCGCGACCTCGCGACCGACGTGCTCAAACCGGTGCGGTCCCGCTATGTGATCGCGGCGGACGGCGTGCACAGCCGCATCCGCGACCAGATCGGCTGTCCATTGGCGGAGAACAATCGCTTCGACTTCCACCTGCAGGACATCCTGTTCCACGCCGATCTGTCGCGTTGGGTGGGCGATCGGCTGGGCGGCCTGCTGTTCATTCGCTCGCGCTACGGGATGGGCGTCTATCAGCCGATGGACGGCGCGGAGCGCTGGCGGATGCAGCTGCCCAACTGGGATCGGTCGCGGGGCGAGCTGAGCGAGGCGGAGGCGCGGCGCTACATCGTGGAGGCGGTCGGCGTGGACGCCTCCGAGCTGAACTTCGAGATCGAGAGCGTGCTGCCCTGGCGCTTTATCGCGGGCTTGGCGGAACGCTTCTCGCGTGACCGCATCTTCTTGGCCGGCGACGCCGCACACGCATTCATCCCGACCGGGGGGATGGGCAGCAACACCGGATTCTCCGGCATCCACAACCTCGCCTGGAAAATGGCCTACGTGCTCAAGGGCTACGCGCCCGCCGCGCTGCTCGACAGCTACGAGCAGGAGCATCGCCCTGTGGCCGAGCGGAGGGTTGGGTTGAGCGTGGAGAACGCTCTACGGGCTGGCGCGATCATGAACGCCTATGAGACTGGCGGAGATGTCGCCGAGGCCGAGAGGGAGTGCTTGCAGTACGGCAGCTACGAGGGCATGATCCTGGCCTGCGAGTACGAGTCTGAGCTCTGCCAGGCGGAAGAATTTTCGCCGCCCGCGGTCGACAACGAGCTGGTCGATTTCGTCCCCGTCGTGCGCGGCGGACAGCGCGCGCCGCACGCCTGGCTCGATCCGCAACAGACGGTCTCGACCCTCGACTGGTTCGGCACAGACTACGTCGTGATGGTCTGCGACCGCGCTTACGGTAGCCGGCTGGCGGACTTGCAGATCGCCGTCGAGCGCTATCGACGCGACGGCTTCCCGATCCGCGTGGAGCGGTTGCGGCACACGGCGAACACGCCGTACGCGTACTCTGAAGCGGTCATGGTGCGGCCCGACGGAGTAGTCGCCGCGCACACCATGCCCGCCGAACAGCAGACGCCTGCCGAACTGCTCCAGCGCTATCTGCCCGTGGCCTGACTGAGCGTCGTCTTAATCGCGCAAACGCCCGCCCACAAGCGGCGAATCCGAATAGAATGCGGTCAGCGTTCATGGCGGCCCATCCCGCTGATGGGAGGTGGATCATGTTTCCAATCGTTTCTGTCAGATTGCGGCGCCCCAAGCTGGTCGCCGCGCTGCTGACGGTCTCGCTCGTAGTCGCGGCGGCCTTCGCGGCATCGCTCTGGTCCAGCCAGGGCACGTCTGCGCAGGAAGTGGCAACGCCGAACGAGGTGTACTGGAATAGCTCGACGCCGACGGTCTCGGCCACGATCCACGCGCAAGGCCCCAAGCTGACTTGGCAGTACGACGCCTCGACTCAGGCGCCCCACGGCTGGGAGCTCGTCGGATTCCACGTCTTCCGCTGGATCCCGAGCATCAGCGACCAGCTCACGTTCTCAGCGGTCGCCAACGACCTTCCAGCGACCACTCGCAGTCACCAGGACAACACGTTACATATCGTGACCTTGGCGCACCGAACGAGCGGAATCGAATACGAGTACTATGTCGTCCCGATCTTCGAGCGCCTCTCTGACAGAGTTTCGCAGATCGGCACGACGGGCGCCGCCAGGGTGAAGGTGCCGCAGCTGCCGGCACCGCCGAATCTCGCCATCTACTTCTGCGGGTACGTCTGTGGGGCGAACTACCAGCAGTATCTGCGGATGCGATGGGATCATCCTCACTTGGCATGGGATTCGAGCACCGGTTTCCATCAGGTCAGCGAGTACACCATCTACCATAACGGCAGCTACTACGGATCGGCGGGCACCAACAACTCGGCGGTGTTCAAGGCTGGGAGATGTGATACCGGCTACCAGCTGCGCGTGCGCTATGGATTGTTCTACAGCGACTTACTCACCCCCACCGACCCGCGATTCCTGTGCCGCGAATAGGGACGCCGCTTCCCGGAGCGGCGGCGCGAACGAGCTGCGATCGGTCGCTGCGGGAGCAGCGCCGTGCTTGATCCGCTATCGCGATTCCGCCAAATCCGAGTACATTGGAGTCGAGACCCACAGTTGGCCATCGTGAAGAAGTGAGGACAGATATGCCTCCAAGCGCCTCGGTCGGACTGCGCCGGCCCGAGCTGAACGCCCTGCTGTTGACGCTCCCGCTTGCTGCCGCGCTACTGTTTGCGGTGTCGCTCTGGCAGAGCGGACAGACGTCAGCCCAGGAAGTCCAAACGCCGAGCCAGGTGTTTTGGAGCAGCTCGCCGCCGACAGTCTCGATCACGCTCCATGCGCATGGGCCAACTGTGAACTGGGCGTACGACGTCATGAGCCAGACGCCCACCGGCTGGGAACTGGTCGGCTTCCATCTCTATCGCTGGGTCCCGTCCCAGCCCGATGTGCTGACCTTCACGGAAATCGCCAGTAATCTCTCAGTCACCACCAGCAGCTACCAGGATTCGATGGGCAGCGCGACCGACGAACAGCGCACCGGCGGAACCGTATTCGAGTACTACGTGATCCCGGTCTTTGAGCGGCTCTCCGACCGCGTCTCGCAGATCGGCACGACCGGCGCGGCCCGGTTCACGGTGCCGGCGCTGCCCAAGCCGAACAATCTCACGCTCAACTTCGGTTGGGGGCTGAGCGGTCCCCACACCCGTCCGATGCGGATGAGCTGGAGCCATCCGCACCTGGCCTGGGACTCGGCCAGCGGCTTCGACCGGGTGACCGAGTACCAGCTCTTCCAGAACGGCCGCTACCGGTTCGCCGTGTCGGGCACCAACACCGCGTTGGATTTCGAGGCGGAGCGCTGCGAGCGGGGGTTCCAGATCCGCGTGCGCTACGGCGTCTTCTACAGCGAACTCGCCGACCCCGCGGATCAGCGCAGCGGCTGTCGTCGCTGGTGATTGCGGCCGCCTGGCGGTCAGCGCCAGGCAGCACACGCTCGCGCCTGTTAGCGTGATCGGTGCCCGCGACTCCGCATCAGTCCGACCCAGATCGGGAACGAGCAGCCCCGTGCCCTCACTGCCTCAGCGCCAGCGTGCCCTTTACCTCCTGGTCGGTCTGATCGTCGGCGCGGCGGCCACGGGCCTGGTCTGGGCCACCAACGGCGGCTCGGGCGAGGTGCGGCTCGCCGCCCGCGTGCTCGAGGACGGGCGCGTCGAGGTCGCGCTCCAGCAGCGGCCGCCCGAGCTCGCCCTGCCAGCCGCGGCGCTCGACCAGGAGCCGCCCGCATGGGGCCCGCTTGAGCGTCCCACGCGGCGCTTCCTCGCGCCGAACGCCGAGCCGGGCCGGTGGTTCCACAGCAGCCCGCTCAGCCTGACGCACCCCGACATCGACGCCGACACCGCCGCCCAGGCCCCCGGCGCAGCACCTACACATCTCAGCATTGGCCCGTACGAGATCGTCGGCACACCCACCATCAGTCGCCCCTTCGACCAGCAGACCCTGTTCTGCGTGATCACGCACGGCCGGCCCAGCGACTTCTTCTGGTACCAGGTCTACAGCGCCTTTGCCGATATCGCCGGCTGGAACAGCATTACGCTGCGCGCCGAGATGTACGAGTCGGGCGTCGAGCAGGCGGCCGGCATCGACGGCTGCGTGGCCGACGGCGCCGCCGCGATCGCCACCACCCTCGCCGACGCGGACGCGCTCGGAGGCGCGCTCGAGCGGGCCCAACAAGCCGGAGTGCGGCTGCTCAGTTTCAACGCGGGCGCCGACCGCGCCACCGCCGCCGGCGCCGTCGCCCACGTCGCCCTGGACGAAGTCGCGGTCGGCCGCGTGGCGGCCGAGCAGTTCCTCGAGCGCGGCGTCACAGGCGATCTGATCTGTATCATCCACGAGGCCCGGAACCTGAGCCTCGAACGGCGCTGCGACTCGCTCGAGGCCAGCTATGACGGCGGCGAAGTGATCCGCCTGCGCCTGGCCGAGCGCGAGGCCGACGCCGCGGGTGCGATCGCCGCGGCCGTGACCGAGGACACCGGAGGCGCGATCGCCCTCAACGCGAACACCGCCTACGAGATGGCGGCCGCGCTGGCCGACGCGCATCCCGAGGTCGTGCTGGCCGCCGTCTCGGCTGACTTCCCGCGACCGCTGGCCATGCTCGCCGCCGGGCGCTTGCACTTCGTGCTCTGGTCCCACGCGCTCGAACAGGGCTACCACGCGATCACCGCGCTGCTCTTCGCCCAGGGTACGCCCTTCGCGCCCGACACCGGGCTGTTCGCCGAGGCGACCCAGATCGCCATCCAGCCTTCCGTGATCACCGCGCGCTCCGTCAGTCGCCTGCGCGAACAGGGCAACGCGTTCCGTGACACGCTGCCCGCCTGGCTCGAAGCGCTCGAGCGCGCGATCGAAGCGGAACAGGCCGCGGCGGACGACGCCCAAGCGCCGCAGTAGCCGCGAGCCTGCGCCTGCCCCAGCCATGCCTGAGCGCGGCGAGGACGGCGCGAACCGGGCTGACGAGGCCGAAGCGGCCAGACTGGGTGCCTGGCGCGGCGAGGACGTCCGCTCGAACGGCAGGCCGGACGAGCGCGCTGCGCACCGCGCGCCGCGACCGGCTTGCGCGGTGCATCGCGCCGCCTCGGACACTTCGACGATGCCGCCCGGCATGACGACGGACCATCGACATCCCGAGCTGGAAGAGCGGACCGATCCGATCCTGTCGGCGACCATCAACCAGATGGACCAGTTCGGTCTGAGATTCGATCCGCTGGAACAGGGCCTGGCGCGGATCGAGCGGCGGATCGAAGCGCTGG
>JAPOYM010000142.1:18800-42972 GCA_026706565.1 bacterium | reverse complement strand
GCACGAACTCCCGCACCCGCAGGTGCTCGAACAGCGACTCCTGCTGGGGCACCAGACCGATCCGCCGACGCAGGTCGATGTCGGTCCGGGGGTCGCCGCCGAGTACCCGCACCGTGCCTTCGCTGGGCGCGGCCTGCCCGCTGAGCATCCGCAGCATCGTCGACTTCCCGGCGCCGTTGGGGCCCAGCAGCGCCGTCACGCCGTCGCCCAGCCGGAACGACACGTCCGAGACCGCGACCAGGTCGCCGAAGCGCTTGGAGACGCCGCTAACTTCGAGCATCGGCCCGGCGGGCGGGGCGGCGGTGCTCACCGTTCCACCTCCATCCGTCCGTAGCGCCAGTGGGCGACGGCTGACAGCCCCGCCGCCCACGCCAGGTTGGCCAGCACCACCAACCCGGTCCCCACCGCGTCGAGCGATCCGGGGACGTAGTCGGTCAGCGCCAAGGCGTGCGAGCGCTTCGCCAGCGCTAGCGACACGCGCAGCGGGTCTACCACGGCGATCTCACTGGCCGCTCCGGTCTGTTCGATCAGCAGTGACGTGATGCCCGCCGGCACCAGCAGGCACAGGGCGATCACCACGATGGCCATGCCGGTGCGGCGCACCAGGCTGCAGACAGCCACCGCCAGGGTCGTCGGCACCGCCGCCAGCGCCACGGCGGCGGCCAGCGCCCGCAGGAGGAAGATGAAGAAGTCCCCGGTGCCTCCCGGTCCCGAGCCCAGCGCCGTGTAGACGATGCCGAGCGCCAGCACCGGCACCAGGGACATGGCGACCAGCAGCGAGAAGACGGCAGAGGTCTGGGCGCCCAGGTAGCTCCGGCGGCTGAGCGGCGAGGCCAGGTAGAGGCTCAGCAGTCCGCTGCGGCGGTCGGTGTTCAGCAGCATCGGCGTGGCCACCACGGTGAACAGCACCAGCCCCACGCTGACCACCGTGTAGTACTCGCGCGCGGTGTCGAATTCCAGGTCGCCGAACTCCGAGAACAACGCGGCAATGAAGATCTGGACCACCGCGACGATCCACGCCACGAAGAAGGAGGTGATGCCGATGAGCTTGCTGCGGAAGCGGCGCTTGCGGCCCAGCAGCCGGCCGAGGGAGTAGGTGCAGAGAGAGCCGATGCAGCTCCTGGGGGCCAGCCGCTCGCCCACATAGGGCCGGAACCCGCCCTCGTGGATCTGCGCCCGCTGGTCGCCCGCCCAGGTGCTCACGGGGCTGCGCTCCCGGCTGCGCCCGCGCTGGCGCCGAAGACCTCGGCCAGGGATCTGTGCTCGGGGAGGATCGACCGAAGGCGCAGGCCCAGGTCGGCCACGGCGTCGCGCACGGCGTCGGTCGTCTCGGCGGGGCGCGCCTCGGTCGCCGCCACGCGGACCACCTCGTCGTTGTCGGCCCTGGCCTCGAGTCCCGTCGCCGCTAAGGCACCGGCCAGGTCGGCGGCCCGCTCGTACACTTCGACGATCACCCCGGTGCCGCCGACTGTGAGGTCGCTGATCTGCCCGGCGCGTGTCACCCGCCCGGCGTCCAGCATCACGACGCTGTTGCAGACCCGCTCCACCTCCTCGAGGTGATGCGAGCTGATCAGCATGTGGATGCCGTGCTCGGTCGCCAGCCGGCTGATGAGCCCCAGCATGTCGGCGCGCTGCATAGGGTCGAGACCGTCGGTGGGCTCGTCCAGGATCACCAGTTCCGGGTGGTGCGCCACCGCTTGGGCCAGCTTCACCCGCTGCAGCTGGCCGGTGGACATGGTGCCGATGGGGCGGAAGCGCTCCTCGCCGAGGCCCACTTCCCAGAGCGTGTCGCTGGCCCGCTGAGTGGCGCCGACTTTCGGCAGCCCGTGCATGCGGGCGATGTGGGCTACCAGGTCGGCCGCGGTCATGTCGCCGGGGAGTTGGTGGTGTTCGGGCGCGAACCCCAGCCGCTGGCGCACCTCGGGCCCCGCGGTGGTGGGATCGGCGCCGAGCACGCTGAGCCGTCCGTCGTCGCGGTTGCGAAGCCCCAGGATGAGGGTCAGCAGCGTGGTCTTGCCGGCGCCGTTGGCGCCCAGCAGGCCGGTGACTCCCTCGCCGATCGCCATGTCCACGCCGGCTAGGGCCATCGTGGCGCCGAAGCGCTTCACCACGCCCGCCGACTCCACGATCGCCACGTCGCCCAGCCTAACGGCGCCCACTCCGGTGCCCGCGGCTGTCCGGGCGGGGGGGCCGGGGCGCCGCTCTGGCGCTTCACGGCAAGCCGAAGGCGTCGCAGCCCGATCCCCCTACCCCTCTCCTCCGGTCGTTGGCTTGGGGCCACGCATTCTCGAACGTCATTCCGGCGCAGGCCGGAATCCAGTCACCGGCGCCGCCGAGATTTGATGCCCATGTCCGCTAGCAGGCCGGCGATCTGTGAGCCGATGACGTCCATTGACAGGTGCTGCTCGACGATGCGGCGGTTGTGCTCGAGCAGGTCAGCGTCGCCGGCGGCCAAGTGGGCGCGGACGGGGTCGAGGTCGTCTGGGTCGAACCATCTGAAGCCGAGGGCCCGCAGTTCGGCGGCTACGGGGTAGTGGCTGACGACAGCGGGGCGGCCCGCGACGGCGGCCTCCACCGGCGGGTTGCCGAAGCCCTCCCAGATCGAGGTGAACACGACGGCGTCGGCGGCCGCGTAGATGTCGGCTCGGCTCGGGGCGGGGCGGTGCAGGACGCGGCATCCTGCCTCGGCCAGGACGCGGGCGAGGGTCGACTCGTAGCCTTCTTCGGTGGGGCCGGTGAGCCAGTAGGTGGCGTTCAGGTCCTCGCAGACTCGCAGGGCGCGGGGGATGTTCTTGCGGGGGACGGCGCGCACCGGGTGGGCGACGAGGAGTTCTTCCTCGGCGACGTCGAGCAGACGGCGGGCGCCCGCCCGGTCGCCGGGTGGCGCGTCGGTCTCGAAGGGGTTGTAGACGGTCGTGGCGCTGATGCCGCGCCCCGCCATCTGGGCCTCGGTCAGCCGGTTGATGGTGACGTGGCGCCAAGCCGGGTCGTCGGGCGGCAGTTCGGTGATGTGGGCGAACCGTTCCCGCTGCCACGGCGGGTCGTGGTGGTGCAGCACGGCCGGGCGCCCGGCCAGCGCCCCGGCCACGACTCGTGCGGCCGGCAGGTTCAGCGGGATCGTGCAGAGGTTCTCCACCACCGCCAGGTCGGCGTCGGCCAGGGCGTCGGCCACCGCGGCGGCGTCCGGCGGCTCCGCAGCGTCGATTCTCAGGCCCGCGACCAACCTGTCGACGGGGCCCTCGCCGGCCACGGTCACCACCTCGTGGCCCAGCCGCTCCAGGATTGCCGCCCAGCGCCCGGCCACTGCCGACACCCCGTCGCTGAGCCCCAGCCGGAACGAGACGATCGCAACCGTCGCCACAGCGGCGACGCTACCGCCGGCACCTTGGTCGGGTTGCCGGGCGGCGCCGAGACGTGGCTCGCCCTACGTCGCGGCGGCGCCCCGGGTATGTGGGCACCGCCAGAGTCACTCCAAGCGGATCTCCTCGCACCGGCTCGGGGCCCGGGCAGGGTCGAAGCGGCGCGGCCGCTCGACGAATCCGGTGCCGGGGCGATCCGTGCCCAGGTAGGCCTCGATGGCGTCGGCGGTGGCGACCGCCGCCACGCTGATGTACTCGTCGGTGGCGAACAGTTCGGCCTCGGAGGGGTTCGAGAGGTAGCCGTACTCCACGAGGACCGCAGGGATCTCCGGCCGGCGGATCATCCCGTAGGCGTCGCCCCCTTCGGGGAACAGCACCCGCAGCACGCCGGCATTGGCGAGGCGGCTCCAGCTGATCCCCTCGAAGGTGGCCAGCGCAGCGGTGATCTCCTCGTAGAGCAGGCCCCCGAGACGCTCCGAGGCGGCCCGTGGGGTCTCGTCGTCGGTCGACTGCACGTAGACCTCGGTCCCGGGTGAGTCGCCCAGCCGGGAGGTCGGCGCGTTGTGGTGGATCGATATGAGTGCGTCCGCCCCCAGAGCGTCCGCGAACGCGGACCGGACCGACAGCAGCGACCCGTAGTCGGCGGTGCGCGTCGTGGCGGCGGGGATGTCACGGCGGGCGAGTTCGGCGAGGATGGCGCGGCTGAGCGTGAGGTTCAGCACATCCTCGGCGAGGCCGTTGGGTCCCACGGCGCCGACCTCGAACCGCCCCCCATGGCCCGGATCCAACACCACGCGCACCTCCCCGATCGGATCGCCGCCGGCGATCTGGGCGGTGTTGCCGCAGGGTGTCCGGACGAGGTAGCCGCTACCGGCCCGACCGATGACGGCGACAGGTATGCCGGTCGGTGTGATCAGGCCTAGAGGCAGGTCCCGGTCAATTTCCCGGGGCGGGCCGTTCCCGGTGCCGGCCGGCGGTTCGGGCTCGGCCGGCGGTTCCGGCTCGGCCAGCGGCGAACTCGCCAGCCAGCGTCCGCTGGCGGTGCCGGCGGGGACGAACCGCAGGGCAGGCAGTATCCGGTCCCCCCGCGTGCCGTCGGTGCGCTGCTGCTGCAGCGCCACCTCGACGCGCCCGTCGGTATGGCGGCGGGCCGCGACGCGCAGCTCCTGCACGCCGGGCTCTGTGCCGACCGTTACCGGCGAACTCACCAGCCAGCGGCCGGCTCGCGCCTGCGCCGGCACGAAGCGGTGCTCGGGCAGCAGGCGCTCTCCCCACTGGTCGTCGCCGGTGTTCTGCTGCAGCGCCACTTCGAAGCGCCCGTCCTCCAGATGCCGCGCCTGGATGCGCACCTGCTCGGGCGTGGCCTGCGCGACGGTGACGGCCGGGGCGGCGATGACGCCTGTGACGGCGATCAGGGCGACAGCCCAGACGCGGCGGCGGCCGCTTCGCTGCCGGAGCATCGGGGGAGAGTGAGGCACCGGGGGATAATACGGGCCGTGGAACTGCGGGAGCGAGTGCTGGCGGTGCTGCGGCGGCACTGGGTGGACGTCCCGCCCGCCGGGGGGTACACGGCACCCAACCGCCGGCGCTATCCGTGGCAGTGGTTGTGGGACTCGTGCTTCTGCGCCCTCATCTGGGCAGAGCTGGGGGATGACCGCGGCATCGACGAGTTGGAGCAGATCCTGGGTGCGGCGGACTCTTCGGGTTGCGTGCCGCACATGGCCTACCAGCTGGATCCCCGCCATCACGAGGAGTTCTGGGGCCGCGCCGGGGCCTCGAGCATCACCGGCCCGCCCATGTACGGCCACGCCCTCGCGGAGTTGCGCCGCCGCGGCGCCCATGTGCCCGATCGTCTCGTGGCGGCCGCCGCGGACGGTCTGGAGTTCCTGCTGCAGCGCCGGCAGCGCCACATCGAGTCGGGCCTGGTGCTGCTGTGCCATCCCTGGGAGTCCGGCGCCGACAACGACCCCCGCTGGGACGACTTCTGCGACGGCGGCTTCGACGAGAAGCGCTGGTTCGACCGGAAGGGGGAACTGCTCGCCACGATCCAGCGCAGCGCCGGCGGCGCCCCGCTGTCCAACCCGAAGTTCGCCGCCGCCTCGGCGGGCTTCTCCGCGCTCGTGGCCTTCAACGCCCTCGAACTGGCCGAAGCGACCGGTGCCCTCGAACCCGCCGCCGCCCGGCGCCTCGCCGACGCCGTGGCCGACCGCTGGGACGGCGACCTGCGTAGCTACACCGACGCCGGCGACGCCGAGGGAGGCTCGGGCCGCGCCCGCACCGCCTACGGGCTGCTGGGCCTGCTCGTCGAGACTGACGCCGAGCGCGCCGCCGCGGTAGCCGCCGAGCTGACCGACGCCGGCGCCCACGGCGGCCCGTTCGGCCCCACCGGGGTACACCGCGCCGAGCCGTCCTTCGCCGCCGGGGCCTACTGGCGAGGCCCGTCTTGGCCGCAGCTGGACTACCTGCTGTGGCTGGGCCTGCGCCGCACCGCCCAGGACGCCGCCGCCGCGACGCTGGCGCAGGCGACCGTGGCCGGTGCCGAGAAGTCCGGCCTGGCCGAGTACTGGGACAGCGACGACGGCACCGGCCTCGGCGCCGTCCCCCAGAGCTGGGCCGGCCTGTCCCTGCTGATGGCCTGACGGCGGCCTGCGCCGCGGCGGGGCGTTCAGACCGTTCAGCCGCCGGTGGCGGCCACCAGAACCTCCATCAGGTCGGCGAAGAACCCGAAGGCGGCGTCGCTGTCGATCCACTCCGTGCCGCTGTTGAGGATCACCGCGAAGCTCAACACGTCGCCGCTGGCGGCCCGGGCGAATCCGGCGAGCGAGCGCACCCCCGCCAGCGTCCCCGTCTTGGCCTGCACGAAGTCCTTCGCCGGCGAGTTCCGGTAGCGGTTCTCCATCGTCCCCGTCCGCCCGGCCACCCCGAGGTTGACGCCCACGTGGCCGTTGGGATCGCCGAGTTCCAGCACGTCGATCACCTGCGAGCAGCTCAGGCGATTCGACGGGCTCAGTCCCGAACCGTCGGCCGGAACGGCGAGCCCGGCGACCCTGGGGGCCAGCGCCTCGTGTACCGCCAGGGCGCCGGCGGCCGAGGTGCCGGCGCCTCTCGCCACGAGGCCGATCTCCTTCAGCAACATCTCGGCGAGCGTGTTGTCGCTCTCGGCGAGCAGCCAGTGCAGGCTGGCCGCCAGCGGTGCCGATTCCAGAGTTGCCAGCACCACGTGGTTGCTGTAGTCCCCGCCGGCCTCGGCCACGCGGGGCACGAGGGGAATGCGCACCGAGCGAGCCTCCAGCAGGTCGTCGAAGATCTCCGCCGCCCGGAGCGCCGGTTGGGGCACGGGTGGCAGCCCCCAGGTCGAGAGGAGCCCCGGCGGGGTGCGCCACCCCTGGTTCACGCTGACCGCGCTCAGTGACCCGGCAACGCTCTGGCCGGCGAACCGGGCCGGCCAGGTGGGAACCGTGGTGAGGGTGTCGTAGCGGTCCGCTACGGCCACGACGCCGCCGGTCATGCGGGTGAGGCCGGCGTCGGTGAGGTCCGCGGCGAGATCGGCCAGTGGGCTTCCTGCCGAGTCGTGCTCAGCGAGCATCGCTACGAAGTCCGGGGTGGACAGCAGCGGGTCGCCGCCGCCCACGAGGTACAGATCGCCGTCCAGGATGCCGCCGGTCAATCCGGTCTCCGCCAGCGCGACGGTGGTGAACGTGTAGCCGGCGCCCAGGATCTCCAGCGCGGCCGCGGCGAGCGGCAGCTTCTGCAGCGAGGCCGGGATCAGCATGGCGTCGGCGTTGCGGGAGAACACCGTCTCGCTGGCCCGGCGGACCACCAGGCATCCACCCGCCGGCGCCCGGGCCACCAGCGCATCCAGGGCGCTGACGAGTGCCGTGTCCCTCGGGCTGGCCGACCCGCCCGAGGGACCGCTGAGTCGGGGAACCTCGAGCGCATCCTCGGGGGGCTCGTCGTCGGTGCCCGGGTCGTCGGGTTCGGTCACCTCGGGTTCGGTCACCTCGGGAGGTTCGGGTTCGGCCGGCTCGGGTTCGGCCGGCTCCGGTTCGGGAGGCTCGGTCGGTTCCGGTTCGGTTACCTGGGGAGGCTCGGGTTCGGGAGGCTCGGTCGGGTCGGGTTCGGCCGGCTCGGTGCGGTCCATGGGCACGTCGCCGTCGGTCGGCAGCGTCGACTCCCCGGAGGGCTCCGGTTGGGGCACGGTGGTCGTGGTCGTCGCCGTCGGCGGCGGCGCCACCGCTGGCGGCTCGGGTTCCGGGGTGGTCGCGGCGGTGGAGGCGGGGGCGAGCGAACGGGGCGGCTCGTCGACCAGCGTCGGGCGGAGACCGTCCGAGCACGCCGCAGCGAACACGATCGCTGCGAGCAGAGCGAGCAACCGGCGGATCAGCGGGGCCGCTCGACACCTCTCCGTCTCCACAGTTGCGAGAAGATACCCGGAGCCGGTGGTGTTGCTCGGGAGCATCGATCGGGTCGATCCCCCGGCGAGGCGGGGCTAGAAGGGGCTCAGTCCCATCCGATTGCGGATCGACACCAGCTCGCCGAGATGGTTGATGCCGTGGCCCACGGTGCTCCACTGCAGGAACCACGACGCCGGCTTGCCGTCCCACATGGAGTACAGCCAGTCGAACCGGTCGGTGGGCGTGCCGATGGCCGCCAGCGGCCCGGCCGTCTCGGGCCGGGCGTCCATCGCCGGCAGCCCGTCCTCGCTGAGCCACGCCGCGGTGGCGTCGCAGGTGGCCAGCGCGTAGGCGCCCACAGCTTCAGGGTCCAGCACCTCGACCAGGTCGGCGTCCTCACCCTCGGCCAGCCCCCGCCACAGGTCCTCACCGACGCCGAGACGGTCCACCCAGCCGTCCACAACCGCATCGACGCCCCGCAGCACCCCGTTCACGGCCACGTCCTGGTGCCGGGCCAGGTGCCACAGCACGTACACCGGCGCGATCCCACCCCCGTCGACCCGCTCCCGCAGCCGCTCAGCAGGGATCAGTCCCAGAACCCCGCCGGCCAGCTTCCCCCGCAGCGAGGTGACGTCCGCCAGGATCCAGTCCCGCAACTCCACGCCCGCCACTCTACGAGCGCACCGAGCGGCCCTCGCTTACCGATGACCCGGGAGGGAGTGGACGCCGGGAGCCGGCGCCGGATCGATTTCGCCAGACGATCCGCCGACGGCCACCGGCGGCCCCGACCGGTCGATCGCCGCGCAGCCCCTCCCGGCGACCCGCAGGCTTCCGTGACCGCGTAGGCGAACTAGGGTCAGCCGTGCCCGCCTCAGCGTGGCGGCGGGTGGAGCCGGTGCCCTGCTCCGGGTTGGAGCGGGCTCCGCAGGCATCGGCGACGCAAGGAGGTGCTCGGGTGGCCCGGGTTGGGGGCAGGGCAGGCCGAACCTGACGAAAGGAACAACAACGTGAGACTCAAGAGGACCAAGACATGGTCCACCCTTCTGGCTGCGGTCCTGGCCGTGGCACTGGTGGCGGCCTCCTGCGGGGATGACGAGCCCGAGACCCTCTCGGTGGGCATCGCCGCCGACGGGTTCCTGCTCGGCTCCCAGGCATGGGTGTCGATCGACCGGGGCTACTTCGACGAGGAGAACCTCGATGTCACCATGTCGCAGTACGGCACCGGCATCGAGGCCATCCAGGCGGTCATCGCAGGCCAGGCCGACATCGGCCCGGCGCTGGACTTCGCCGTGCTGAACCTGGCCGCCGCGGCCGAGGAGAACATGCGGGTGGTGGCGGCGATCGCCGCCCCGAGGCCGGGATTCCACAGTCTGGCGGTCCGCAACGAGATCAACGGGCCCCAGGACCTGGTGGGCAAGACGATCGGATACGTGCAGGGCACCTCGGAGCACTTCGTGACGATCCGCCACCTCCAGCAGAACGGCATCAGCCTCGACGACGTCGAACTGGTCCCGCTGCCGGGACTGTTCGAGCTGGTCGGGGCGCTGCGCACCAACGACATCCAGGCCGCCTGGGTGTGGCTCAACGGCACGCTCGAGGCTCAGGAGGATCCCGACCTGAAGATCCTCGGCGACGACTCCAACGTGCTGGACACCGTTGCCATCTACCTGGTGTCCCGCACGGAGTGGGCCAACGAGAATCAGGAGATCATCGAGCGCATCGTCCGGGCCTACGACAAGGCCAATCTGGTGATTCAGAACGAGACCCCTGCGGCGGCGAAGATCGTGGCCGACGCCGTGTCCGGCAACGAGGAGCTGTTCGCCAACATCATGCCGAACCAGCGCTACAAGGTTGAGTTCACGCAGGTTCAGCTCGACTCCTTCGACGCCATCGCCCAGTTCCTGATCGACTCCGGCGTGCTGCCGGCCGACTTCGACATCCGGGAGTTCATCGACTTCCGGGCCATGGAGGAGGCCGTGCCGGGATCGATCACCGCGGACCTCTAGCGGGCGGCGCCCCGAGGGCACCCACACAACCCCGACGATGAACGGAGCGGCCGGCGAGCGTCCCGGCGACGACCGCGGCCGCTCCGTGACCTTCAACGGCGTGGAGTTGCGCTACGGCAAGGGTTCGCCCCCCGTCGTCACCGATCTGTCGCTGGAGATCGCCGCCGGCGAGTTCTTCGTGATCGTCGGGCCCTCCGGCTGCGGCAAATCCACGCTGCTGCGCCTGGTGGCGGGATTCCTGGAGCCCAACGGCGGCACCGTCACCGCCGGCGGCTCGGCGATCACCGGCCCCGGCCCCGACCGGGCCATGGTGTTCCAGAGCGTCGACGGGCCGCTGCTGGACTGGCTGACGGTGCGCCAGAACGTGGCGTTCGGCCTCAAGCTGCAGGCCAAACGCAAGGGCACCGAGTACGACCCCGCCGTGGTGGACCACTGGCTGCAGTTGGTGGGTCTCACCAGCGCGGCCGGCAAGCTGCCCCACGAACTCTCCGGCGGCATGAAGCAGCGCGTCCAGATCGCCCGGATCCTGGCCGTCAAGCCCGACATCGTGCTGATGGACGAGCCGTTCGCGGCGCTCGACGCCCAGACCCGGCGCATCCTGCAGCGCCAGGTCGTCGAACTCTGGCAGACCGAGGGCGGCACCGTGGTGTACGTCACCCACGACATCCGCGAGGCGGTGCTGCTGGGCCAGCGCATCGGCGTGATGCGCGCCGGCCCGCATTCCGACTTCCGCTCCCTGCACAGCGTGGACATCGGCTACCCGCGCGACGAGTTCTCCCCCGAGTTCGCCACGGTCGCCCGAGCCGTGGAGGCCGAGATCGTCGAGGAGGTGACCCGGGCGTGGCAGAACTGACCGATTCGACGGCGGCAGCGGCGCCCGGCGCCGCACCGGAACCGGCGAGCGGCGGCTGGCGCGCCGGCCTGAGCGGCCGGCGGGGGGCGATCCTCATCTCGACGCTGGTGGTGGGGATCACGATCCTCATCTGGCAGGTCGGCTCGTGGAACTACAACCCGCAGTTGCTGCCCGGGCCGGCCAAGGTGGCCACGGGAACAGCCGAGCTCTCCGACTCCGGACTGCTGTGGGACTCGATCGCCATCAGCCTGGAGCGCGTCTTCAAGGGCTGGTTGCTGGGCTCGGGCATCGCCATCCCGCTCGGGTTGCTGGCGGGGGTCTCCCGCTTCGCCCGCGCCGCCCTGGATCCCTTCATCCACTTCTTCCGGTTCGTTCCGGCTCTGGCGCTGACCTCGCTGTTCATCCTCTGGTTCGGCATCGGCGAGACCTCCAAGGTGAACCTGGTGGGCTACGCAGCACTGTTCGTGGTGCTGATCACCACCGCCACCGGGGCCTCCTCGGTGCACCCCGACAAGGTCAACAGCGCCCAGACGCTCGGCGCCAACCGCCGCGACGTGTTCCTGAAGGTGGCGTTGCCGGCCACGTTCCCGTCGATCTTCGTGGGGATGCGCCTGGCGCTGGCGAACGCCTTCCTGGTGATCGTGGCCGCGGAGGCGATCGCCGCCCAGGAGGGCATCGGATTCCTGATCTGGAACTCCCGGACCTTCTTCCGCACCGATTTCATGTTCGTGGGCATCTTCTGCTTCGGGGTGCTGGGCTTCACCTGCGACCGGCTCTGGAAGCTGCTGGGCAACACCGTGCTGCGCCGCTACCTCACCGGGGTCGGCAGCTACTGAGCCCCCGTCGTCTGCGCCCGCCGCCCGACCATCCGCCGAACCCCGACCATCCGCCGATCCGCCACGGAGGACTGCCGCATGAGCGACGACACCGCCGGGAGCTTCCCCGGACGCATCGGGCGCACGCACCGCGACAGCGAGCCGTGGTATCCGGAGCCGCAGGTTCCCGGCGGCCCCAACGTGGTGATCGTGCTTTTCGACGACCTGGGCTTCGCCGACCTGGGCTGCTACGGCTCGGAGGTTCGCACCCCGCACCTGGACGCCCTGGCCGCCGGAGGCCACCGCTACAACAACTTCCACACCACCACGCTCTGCTCGCCGTCGCGGGCGTGCCTGCTGACGGGCCGCAACCACCACGCCGTCGGGATGCGCATGCTGTCCAACATCGACTCCGGCTGGCCCAGCGGCCGGGGCCGCATCAGCCGCCGGGCCGCCCTGATGTCCGAAGTGCTGCGCGACGCCGGCTACAACACTTTCGCCGTCGGCAAGTGGCACGTGGCGCCGATGCGGCAGGTCACCGGCGCCGGTCCCTACGAGGAGTGGCCCCTGGGGCGGGGCTTCAACCAGTTCTACGGCTTCATGAACGGCGCCACCGACCACTACTACCCGGAGCTGTTCCGCGACAACCATGCCATCGACCCGCCGGGGCGGCCCGCCGACGGCTACCACCTCACCGACGACCTCGTGGACCGGGCCATCGGCTACATCGCCGATCACATCGCCCACCGGCCCGCCAGCCCGTTCTTCTGCTACGTCCCGCTGGGCGCCGCCCACTTCCCGCATCACGCCCCCGCGGAGTTCATGGAGGCGGCGCGGGGCCGCTACGACGCCGGCTGGGAGGAAATCCGCCTCGGCCGCTACGAGCGCCAACTCGCATCCGGCGTCGTCCCCGCTGGCACCAAGCTGCCGCCGGGCAACCCCGACGTGCCGCCGTGGGACTCACTGGAGCCCGGCGAGCAGCGGGTGGCGGCCCGCCTCGCCGAGGCCTATGCCGCATTCATCGAGCACACCGACGCCGCCCTGGGTCGGCTGTTCGAGTTCCTGCGCACCACCGGGCGCTGGGAGGACACGCTGGTCGTGGTGACCTCCGACAACGGCGCCGCCATGGAGGGCGGCCGCCTGGGGATGTTCAGCGCCATCCGGTTCTTCAACGACATGGCTGAGGACTTCGAGCGCACGCTCGGCGCCCTCGACGAGATCGGCGGACCCCTGGCCGACAGCCACTACGCCACCGGCTGGGCGCAGGTCTCCAACACGCCGGGGCGCTGGTACAAGTACCACACCCACGGCGGCGGGGTGCGCGACCCGCTGATCGTGTCGTGGCCCGGCCGCCTGGCGCGCCCGGGGGCGATCCTGCCGCAGTTCGGCCACATCATCGACATCGCCCCGACGGTCTACGAGGTCACCGGCGTGACGCCGCCGGAGAGCCACCGGGGCGTGCCGCAGATGCCGATCCACGGCCGCAGCCTGGCCTACACGTTCGAGGACCCCGAGGCCCCGGCGCCGAGCCGCACCCAGTACTTCGAGATGTTCGGCAACCGCGGCCTGTGGGCCGACGGCTGGAAGGCGGTCACGCACCACGACCCCGGCAGCGACTACAGCGACCGCGAGTGGGAGCTGTACTGCCTCGACGAGGACTTCTCGGAGTCCCACGACCTCGCCGCCGTCCACCCCGACAAGCTGCGCGAGCTGACCGAGCTGTGGTGGATGGAGGCGGGGCGTTACGACGTGCTGCCGCTCGACGACCGCTCGGTGGAGCTGTTCCGCTCGCCGCCGCCGCCGGGCACGCCCCAGACGCGCGCCGCCTTCGAGTACTACCCGCCGGTCTCACACATCGAACCCAGCGCGGCGCCGCCCGTCGGCCACGCCGACCACCGCATCACAGCCGAGATGTCCGGCGAGCTGAGCGGCGTCATCGTCAGCTTCGGCAACGTGCAGTCGGGCTTCGTGCTCTGGGCCGCCGGCGGCGCCCTGCACTACGAGTACAACGCCGCCGGCGACGTCACCGCGGCCTCCCTGCCGCTGCCCGAGGCAGACGAGGTCACCGCTGTCTTCGAGATGCGCCTCAACCCCGACCGCTCCGCCCGCGCCCGCCTCGGCGCCGACGGCCGCTGCGGCGACTGGTTCGCCATACCCCGCACGCTGGCCTTCCTGGCCCTCAGCGGCATGGACGTGGGCCGCAACCCCGGGAGCCCCGTCTCGTCCTCCTACGACGCCCCGTTCCCCTTCGCCGGCAACCTCCACAAAGTCACAATCGAACTAGACAAACCCGACATCCCCCTCAACCTCCCCCTCGACGACTGAGGATCCCTGCAGCGAATCCCAGCACCCAGAACGCGAGGGAGGGGCCGGGTCTAGAAGCCGCTGGCGC
Organism: bacterium; assembly: GCA_026706565.1. Taxonomy (GTDB): domain Bacteria; phylum Actinomycetota; class Acidimicrobiia; order Acidimicrobiales; family CATQHL01; genus VXNF01. The sequence continues at coordinate 29,153 of JAPOYM010000142.1, read as the reverse complement.
GCATAGAGCCCAGCAGGCGGCCGCCCCGCCAAGCCTCTACATAGCAGGTCACCTCCCGGTGCCGCCCGATGGGATCCGACCACGTCTCGTTCGTAGGGTGCAGGATGCCGATGTCCAGTTCCGACAGCTCGTACTCCTGGCCCACGAACCCCTCGAACTGCTCGTAGCAGTGCCGCTGCGCCCACGCCAGCATCTCGTCGCCGCCGGGATACGGCACGCTTGCTTCGGCGGGGTGGAACACCTGGAAGTACACCTCGCCGTCGTGGGGCCCGGCACAGTCCACGACGGTCGTCAACTCCTGGAACCGGTTGTCAGCGAGGGCCGTGAGGTAGCTGTTGAAGCACTGGCCGGCCTCGAGCTCGTAGCGGTTCACGATGAGGCCCTCGAGGCGGTCGGTCTCCTCCACCACGGGCAGCCCGTCGCGCCGCCGGGTGTCGGTCCCCTCGACGGCTTCGGGGTCGGGCCGCAGGATGCGCACCGGCGCCAGCTCGTCCGCTCCGGCCTCGCTCTCCTCCCCGCCGCAGCCGGCGGTGACGCCGGCGAGGGCGAGCAGCGCCAGCGCCGCCGCGCTGAGGCTGCGGGCGCCGGGGGGAAGTCTCGGGCGCTGCATCAGTAGGCGGGCAGCGCCCGGTCGACGTAGCTGAACATCGCGTAGAGGACCGCCAGGAATGCCACGGCTGCGACGGTATACCGCAGTGCCCGGCGCCCCGAGCGCCCGAAGGCCCAGCCGAGCCCCCAGACGGCCGCTGCCGCCATCCCCCACAGCACCGCCGGCAGGACGGCGCCGCGGTCGCCGCTGAGGCCCTCGCCGAATCCGACCTCGGCCACCGGGGCGGCCGGGGGCTGCGTCGCAGGCGAGGCGGCCTGCCGGGTCTCCTCCGCCGACCCGCTGTCGCCGGGGGTCTCGCCGGGAGTCTCGCCTGCGATCGCCGGTTCGGGCTCGCTTGCGGGACGCGCCTCGGGCTCCGGCGGCGCGCTCGGCGGCTCTGTTCCCGGCGCTGCTGCGGCGGTGTCGCCGTCGCGGTGACTTTCGGCAACTCCGGGGTCGTCGAGCACCGCTTCCCCGTCGGCGAGCTGGACGTGTTCGGCGCCGACGGGCTCGCCGGGGCGGGGCAGCCGCACCACGGGGTCGCCCACGAGAGCGGCGTGTACCACGATCCGCTTCTGCGAGCTGTACTTGGGATGGCACGACGTGAGTGTGAGCCGGTTGTCGCCCATGTCGTTCAGCACCTCGAGAGCGGTGGGGGCGACGATTCGGAACCCGAGGGCCGCTCCGGCCATGCCCGCCTGGCCGGGCAGCACCCGGTAGACGAAGCGGCCCTGCAGGGTCTCGACGATGATGGCGTCGCCGGTGTTCAGCTCGGCGATCCGGCCGAAGGGCGCCCCGTAGGTGGTGCGGTGGCCAGCGATGGCGGCGTTGCCGGGCTGGCCGGGCAGCGGAGTGGTGCTGTAGTGGCCGGGCCCCTTGCGCAGGTCGTCCACCTCGACGCCCGCCACGACGATCTCGTCCACGTCGATGGACGGGATGATGATGCGGGCGATCGCCTCGCCGGGGTCGGGGTACGCCAGCGGCAGCATCTCCTCCACGTCGGGGTGGAGAAGGCGGGCGACCGCCCGCGCCGACGCCGTCTCGGAGATGCGGCCGACCACATAGGGAAGGCTCGGCAGCTCCGGCAGCGCCGCCGGCGGGGGCCCCGCCGCGGTGTCCGTCGCTGCTGTGTCTGCGGCGGTCTCGTCCCCGGCGGTCGCCGGCTCGGCCCGCGGATCGGGCGGCGCATCGCCCTCCGCGGCTGCTGCCGGGTCGGCGGCGCCCCCCGGCGGGTCGGCACCCTCCAGCGGGTCGGCGGCGCCCCCCGGCGGGTCGGAACCCTCCGGCGGCGCGGGCGCGCTGTCGGGGTCGGCCTGGCCGGCCTCGGCGGCGAGACGGAAGCGCTCGGCCAGGTCGCTCTTCAGGCCGCTCTGGGCCCGCGCCTGCTGCAGTCCCGTGCCCCAGAGCTGGAACACTGCGAAGAGCAGCATCACGACGCCGAGTACCGCCAGCGTCCGCCCGACGGCGCTGAGGATCCGCGGCAGCGTCACGTCCCGATGGTACCGAGGCCCCCGGCGCCGCTCGCGACCGGGCCTCCGGCGTAGCGGGGCGGTTCCGCAGCGCCCAGGTCACGTTCCACTACCCGGCGCCGCTCGCGACCGGGCCTCCGGCGTAGCGGGCCGGTAGCCTGCGGTTCTCTCCGAAGGGGTCGTCGTGGAATCTGCTGTCTGGCTTCGTGATGCCGTCTGCTGCCGGGGAGGGTTCCCGGCGCTGGCCGGTGTCGACCTCGACGTGACCGAGGGTGAGGTGCTGCTGCTGCGAGGCCCCAACGGGGCGGGCAAGACGACGCTGCTGCGCCTGCTGGCGGGCCTCGCGAGCCTCGACGGCGGCCGGGGCACGGTGCTGGGCTGCGACCTCGGCGGCGAGCGGCGGGAGCTGCGCCCCCAAGTCGGGCTGTTGGGCCACGACCTGATGCTGTACGAAGACCTCACGGTGACGGAGAACCTTCGCTTCTTCGCCGCCTTGGCGGGCGCCTCCGAGACTGAGGCGCGGGCCGCGCTGGAGCGCTTGGAGGTGTCGGCGCGCCTGCGCGAAGTCTCGCTGCGGCGGCTGTCGGCCGGCCAGCGCAAGCGGATCGCCGCGGCCGTCCTGGCTGTGCGCCGCCCCCGCCTCTGGCTGCTGGACGAGCCGCACGCCGGGCTCGACGAGTCCGGCCGCGCCGCGGTGAGCGGGCTGGTGCGCGACGCTGCCGCTAGGGGGGCCACGGTGCTGCTGGCCTCCCACGAGGCCCCCGCCGCGTCCGAGGTGGCGACCCGCACGGTGCATCTGGCCGGGGGCATCGTGGTGAGCGCCGCCGAGGCAGCCGTCTCGCCGTCGGCAGAGGCCCGCGATGCGTGAGGCGCTGCTGGTCGCCGCCAAGGACCTGCGCATCGAGATGCGCTCGCGGGTTCTGCTGTTCCAAGTGGCGCCGTTCGCCGTGGCGACCCTGGTGCTGCTGGGCTTCGCCCTCGACGCCGACCGGTCGGCCCTGCGGAACTTCAGCCCCGGCCTGTTCTGGGTGGCGGTGCTGCTGACGGCCCTGCTGGCCGCCCAGCGTTCGGTGGCCGTCGAGCACGCCGGACGCGCCGCCGACGCACTGCTGCTGAGCGGCGTCGGCCCGGCCCGCATCTTCGCCGGCAAGGCCCTGGCCCTGGCGGCGCAGCTGGCCGCCCTGGAGGTAGGGCTGGGCGTCGCCATGGTTGTCCTTTACGACGCCCGCATCGAGCATTTCGGCCTGGCGGTGGCCTCGGCGGCGGCGGCGACGGTCGGCATCGCGGCGGCCGGTACCCTCTACGGCGTGCTTGCCGCCCCTATGGGAGTCCGCGAGACGCTGCTTCCGGTGATGCTGCTTCCGGTGTTCGCGCCGGTGCTCATCGGCGCCACCCGGGCCTTCGGCGACGCCTTGGGGACCGCGGCGACCAACGGCTGGGCTTGGTTCGGGCTGCTGGGCCTGTTCGCCCTCGTCTACGCCGTCTTCGGGGCGCTGGCCTACGGCCCGCTGCTAGAGGCCGAGGCGTGACCGCGCCGGGTGCGGGAGCGCCGTGAGCATCCTGCTGGGCCGGTCCCCCGACCGCCAGCCGCCGGGGGCCGCGCCCGCCCACACCGGCTCGCGCACCACGCGGCTCCTCGGCGGGCTCGCCCTCGCGGGGCTGGTGGGCCTCGGCCTGTGCGCCTTCGTCTTCAGTCCGGCCGACTCGCGTCCCGGCCCCGAGGCGGGCGCCCGCATCGGCCAGTTCGACGCCGTGAGGCTCATGTATGTCCATGTTCCCGCCGCCATCTGGACTTACGCGGCGCTGGGTGCCTGTGCGCTGGCCAGCGCGGTGTACCTGTGGCACCGCGGCGCCTGGTGGGACCGCCTGGCCCACGCCTGCGCCGAGATCGGGGTGGTGCTCTGCGCGGTCACCCTGCTCACGGGAATGATTTGGGGGCGCCCCGTGTGGGGCACTTGGTGGGAGTGGGGCGACGTGCGCCTCGTCACCACCTTGGTGCTGTTCTTGGCGTACGCGGGCTACCTGGCGCTGCGTTCGGTGCCCGGCGCGCCCGAGGCCCGCGCCCGGCGGTCCGCGGTCTTGGGTCTGGGCGGCGCCGTGCTCATCCCCATCGTGAACCGCTCGGTCGAATGGTGGGAGAACCGCACGCTGCACCAGCAGTCCACCCTCGAGGAACTGCGCATAGAGGACCTCACGCTGTTCACGCTGGTGTTGGGCATCTTCGTGATGGGCGCCGTCGTGCTCTGGCTGGCGGTACACCGCTTCCGGGTGGCCTGGCTGGAGGCGGAGGCCGAGAGCGCCGGGCTGCAGGCCGCCCTGGCCGAGCGGCGCGCCGAGGCCGCCGCGGCCGAGCCCGGCGCCGGCGCGGGAGGGTCGGGCCCGTGACCCACGCCGGGTACATCGCGGCCGGCTGGTCGATCAGCGCCGCCCTGCTGGCGGGCTACGCGGCGATGATCCTGCTGCGGGGCCGCCGACTCAGCGGCCGGGTGCCGCCGCGCCGCCGCCGCTGGATGACCGCCGAGGACTGAGCCCCCGTGGCCGAGACCCGAGGCGATCCGGCGGCCGCCGCCGCAGGAGACGGCCTGGATCTGTCCCCGCGTCGCTCCGAGGCTCGCCCGGGGCGGCGGCCGCCGACGGTGCGGCGGGTCGTCTCGCTGCTGGTGGTGGCGGGGGCTGTGGCCGGCATCGCGTTCGCGCTGGTGCGATTGGTGACCGACGCCTCGCTGTTCTTCCTGAACGCCGACGAGGCCGTCGAGCGCCGTGACGAGCTGGCCGGCCAGCGGTTCCGCATGCAGGGCACGCCGGTCGCCCACAGCGTCGCCGAGACGCGGGTGGATTTCGAGCAGGCAGTGGCCTTCACCGTGGCGTTCGAAGGCGTCGCTGCCGACGTGGTACACACCGGCAGTCCGCCCGACCTGTTCACGCCGGGGGTGCCGGTGGTGCTGGAGGGCCGCTGGGTGCAGGGCCAGCCCCCGGACCTCGACAGCTTCGCCTGCGGTGTCAACGACGGGTACTACTTCGCTAGCGACCACATGCTGGTGAAGCACGACAACGAGTACCGCGACACCTATCCCGACCGCCTCGAGGCGGCGGGCGCCGGCGGAGCGTCAGCCGGCTGCTGAGACCGAGGTCGGACAGGTCGGGATCGGCCAGACGGTGAGCAACCTCATACTGGGCGACCTGGGTGTAGCGGTCTCGGTCGCCGCCGCGTTCGCCGCGCTCGTGGCCTTCGCCCTGGGTCTGCGGCGGCGCGACCGGGTGTTCCTGGCCATCGGGCGCGGGCTGCTGTGGGCGGTCCTGGCCGGCGCGGTCCTGGCCTTCGCGGCCATGGAGCGGGCGCTCATCGACCGGGACTTCACCGTGGCCTACGTGGCCGACCACGGCAGCTCCGCCACCGCCCCGCTGTTCAACTTCGCCACGGCCTGGGCGGCGCTGGAGGGTTCGATCCTGCTGTGGGGGCTGGTGCTGGCGGGCTACGTGGTGGCGATGTCGCTGCGCTTCCGGGGCCGCGGCGACGACCCGCTGGTGGTCGTGGCCCAGATGTGCTCGCTGGGTGTGGTGCTGTTCTTCTTCGGCCTGATGGTGGGGCCCGCCGACCCGTTCGTGGCCTTCGACCCGCCGCCGGGCTACGACGGCCCCGGCCCGAACCCGCTGCTGCAGGACAACCCGCTCATGGCGGTTCACCCGCCGATGCTGTACCTGGGCTACGTGGGCTTCACCGTGCCGTTCGCCTTCGCCGTGGCCTCACTGGCGCTCGGCCGCACCGACGAGGGCTGGCTGGCCGAGACGCGCCGCTGGTCGCTGTTCGCCTGGGGCTTCCTCACCGCCGGCATCGTCCTGGGCGCCTGGTGGTCCTACGACACGTTGGGCTGGGGCGGCTACTGGGCCTGGGACCCGGTCGAGAACGCCTCGTTGCTGCCCTGGCTGACCGCCACGGCCTACCTGCACTCGGCCATGGTGCAGGAGCGGCGGGGAATGCTGCGGGTCTGGAACCTGTCGCTCGTCTGCGCCACGTTCTCCCTCACGATCCTGGGCACGTTCATCACCCGCTCGGGCGTGCTGGACTCGGTCCACTCCTTCACCGCCTCGGGCATCGGCCCGGCCATCCTCGGCTTCTTCGGGGTGACCGCCGCGGCCTGCGTGCTGCTGATCGGCTGGCGCGGCGACCGGCTGCGCGCCCCGGGGCGGTTCGACTCGTTCTTCAGCCGCGAGGGCACGTTCCTGGCCAACAACCTGCTGTTCGCCCTGTTCGCCGCCGTGGTGCTGCTCGGCACGGTGTTCCCGCTGGTGGCCGAGGCGGTCTCGGGCGAGCGGCTCAGCGTCGGCTCGCCGTACTTCCAGCGCATGACCATGCCGCTGGGCATGCTGCTGCTGTTCCTCATGGCCGCCGCCCCGGTGCTGCCGTGGCGCAAGGCTTCGACGGAGCTGCTGGGCCGCCGCCTGTTCTGGCCGGCCTGGTGCGGGGTCGGCGCCCTAGCGGCGGCGGTGGGGCTGGGCGCCCGGGGGCCGGCGCCGCTGGTGGCGTTCGCCCTGGGGGGTTTCGCCGGCGGCGCGGCGGCTCGCCAGCTGGTCTTGGCGGCCCGCCGCCAAGACTGGCGGGGACTCCTCGGGCGCACCAACGGCGGCATGGTCACCCACATCGGCGTGGTGGTCGTGGCGGTCGCCTTAGCGGCCAGCGGGTCGTACTTGCAGCAGGCCGAACTTTCCCTCGGCGAGGGCGAGGCAGTCCGCTTCGCGGGCCAGGAGTTCGGCTTCGTGGGCGTGCGGGAGGTCGTCCACCCCGAGCGCGTCGAGGTGCGCGCCGAGATCGCGGTCGACGGCGCCTGCTGCGCCGCTCCCGCGCTCAGCCGCTACACCCTGCGAGGCCAAGTGGTGGGCCATCCGGCGACGCTCACCTCGGTGCGCCGCGACGTGCAGCTCTCGGTGGTGCGGCTCCCCTCCGAGACGGGCGGGAACCTGGTGCTGCGCATCACGGTGCAGCCGCTGGTCCTGTGGCTCTGGGTGGGCGGCGCGGTGATGCTGGCGGGAGCGGTGCTGGCCGCCTTCCCCGGCCGACGTCGCCGCCCCACAGCCCCCGTCTCGGCCCTCGGCGTGGAGGCGGATGCGGGCGGAGCTGAACCGGTAGCTTCGTCGCCGGTCGCGCCGGCCCGCGCCGGCGGATCCGGCGAGGGTCGATACCTGCGGCGGAGCCAGCTAGGCCGTCGGTCTCCGATGCGAGCCCCGCGACCGGGCCGGTGAGATGAGCGGCGTCGGGCCGCCCGGCGGGCTCAGACGAGAGCGCCCCGAGGTTCCAGAGGCGGGGCGCAGCGGCGGACCTCCGGGTGCCGATGGTCCGGAACCGCCAGCCGGTTCTGCCGTCGGGTCCCGTAGCCGCCGGGGGCGGGCGGTTGCGCTCGTGGCGCTGGCGGTGGCCGTGGCCACAGCGGTGCTGGTGGTGGTGCTGGCCTTGGGCGACCCGCAGCGGGGGACCCTGATCGGAGGCTCCGCGGTCGGTCAGCCGGCGCCCCCGATCCTGGGCCTGACGCTCACCGGCGAGGTCTTCGACCTCGACGATCACCGCGGCCGCTGGGTGGTGGTGAACTTCTTCGCTACTTGGTGCGCCGGCTGCATCGCCGAGCACCCCGAGTTGGTCGCTTTCAGCGAGCGCCACGCCGCCGGCGACGCCATCGTCGTGACCGTCGCCTTCGACGACTCGCCCGACGCGGTGCGGGGCTTCTTCGAGCGCGCCGGCGGCGACTGGCCGGTGCTCGCTGGCGACGTGGGGTCGGTCCCGGTGGACTACGGAGTGACCGCCGTGCCCGAGACCTACCTGGTGTCACCCGCCGGCTACGTGGTGGACAAACTCGTCGGCGCAGCCGGCGTGACCGCCGACCAGCTAGACGCCCGCATCACCGCCCTCGAATCACTGACCCCAGCGAGGCCCCGATAGTTCTCACATAACGTGTCTAAAAGTTCTAACTCAGATTCCCTGAAAGTTCTAACATATATTCCCTGAAAGTTCTAACATTCTCGCCCGCTCGGCGTCTAGACTGCGGTCCGTGAGCGCAGAAGTCCCGGTCTCCCGCGTCCAGCCGCCCGCTGCCCCTGCCGACGCTGTTCCGCCCGCCGCTCTGGCACCGGACGGCTACCTGCCGCGCGTGGCCGACGCCGCCATGGCCTCAGCGCTCGAAGCGGTGCCGATCGTGGTCGTGGAGGGGGTGAAGGGCTGCGGAAAGACCTGGACGGGTCTGCGCCATGCCGCCAGCAAGGTGATGCTGGCGGACACGCCCGCCGCCCGGCAGGGCGCCGAGGTCGTGCCGCGTCACGTTCTCCGGGGCCCGCGGCCCCGCCTGTTGGACGAATGGCAGACCGTCCCGTCGATCTGGGACGCGGCCCGGCATGTGGTGGACGAGGCGCGGCAGGCGGGGTGCTTCGTCTTCACCGGCTCGGCCCGGCCCGCCGACGACGTCACCCGCCATTCGGGCGCGGGCCGGGTGCGCAGGGTCCGGATGCGGCCGATGTCGCTGTTCGAGAGCGGCGAGTCCGACGGCTCGGTGTCGCTCGGGGCGCTGCTGGACGGGGGCGGATGCGACGGGGCCGGCTCGGACGTGACGGTCACCGATATGGCGGAGATCGTGTGCCGCGGCGGCTGGCCGCGCAATCTGGGTCGGCCCGCCGAGGCAGCCGGGGAACTGCTGGAGGGCTATCTGGATGAGATGGCCCGCTTGGACTTGCCGGAGGCGTCCGGCAGGCGCCACAACCCCGCTCGGGTGATGCGCCTGCTGGCGTCGCTCGCCCGCAACACGGCGAGCCCAGCGTCGCTGACGACGCTGGCCCGTGACGTGGCTGGCGACCCGCCGCTGAGCTGGAGCGCCACTGCCGGCTATCTGGACGCGCTCGAGAGGGTCTTCCTGGTGGAGGATCTGCCTGTCTGGCCGGTGCGCCTGCGCTCCCGCGCCAGATTGCAGCAATCGCCGAAGCGGCACTTCGTGGATCCCTCGTTGGCAGCGGCCGTCCTCGGCGCCACCCCCAGCCGACTGCTGGACGATCTGGCGACGTTGGGTCTGTTGTTCGAGTCGCTGGTGGTGCGAGACCTGCGGGTGTACGCCTCGGTGAGCCGGGCGGAGGTGTACCACGCTCGCAGCAGCTACGGCCATGAGTTCGATGCCGTAGTCGAGCGCCGCGACGGCGCCTGGCTGGCGGTGGAAGTGAAACTCGGCGCCGGACGCGTCGACGACGCGGCCCGTTCGTTGCTGCGGGCCTGCGCCGAGGTGGACACGTCCGACCGCGGCGAGCCGGCCGACAAACTGGTGATCACCGCCGCCGGCTACGCCTATCGCCGACCCGACGGCATCTCGGTCGTGCCCATAGGCGCCCTCGGCCCATGAAGGCGACCGGGGGAGTGCCCGCTGACTCCGGCTCGCCAAAGCGCCCGCCCGTCGGTTGATCCACGTAGCCCGCAATGCGGTATGCAGTCTGGTATCATTGTTCGAGGCAAACTCGAGTGCCGATCCGACATTCGGATCGGCACCCCAGGGCAATCCTGTAATGAGTGGGCTTCGGACGCCGGCTAGGACGAAACCATGGAGGACGAAACCATGGAGTACGGCGCGGATACCGGCAGGCGAACCGAGCAGATTGCTGTCAGGCTGCCTTCTTCGGTGCTGTCGGAGATCGACGAACTTGTGAACGGCGGGGTATACCCCAGCCGGGCCGCTCTGGCTAGGGCGGGGATCGAACGGCTCGCGGCACATGAGCGGGCACGCATGATCGATGCCGCCATCGTTGAGGGTTATCGTAGGCAGCCTCCGACTGACGGCGAGACCCGCGCCGCGGATGCCTCGTTGCGCGGGGCCGTCATGGATGAGCCGTGGTGAGTGAGCCCCGCCGCGGCGAGATTTGGTGGGGCGAGCCCGAGGACGTCGGCCGACGCCCGTTCCTGGTCATGAGCCGTTCAGCGGCGATCCCTGTCCTGACCGGCATCCTGGCGGCACCTGTCAGCCGAACGGTTAGGCGGATCCCGACAGAGTTGCAACTCGGCCCCGACGACGGCATGCCGACCGAGTGCGCCGCGAGCTTCGACAACCTGCGCGTGGTGCTCAAGGCGCATCTGACGCGGCGAATATGCGTGCTGGACGAGTTGCGGATGGAAGAGGCGTGCGCAGCGCTGAGGATCGCCGTCGACTGTTGAGGTTCCGCAAACCGCGACCTGCCCCGTGTAGACCACGGTCGAGGTTTGTAGCATCGGCCGTCTGAGTTCATCCCCCCCCCCCCCCCCCCCCCCCCCCGCCCCCCCCCCCCCCCCCCCCCCCCCCC
>JAPOYM010000142.1:0-18790 GCA_026706565.1 bacterium | reverse complement strand
GGGGGGGCGCCGCCCGGGGCGTCCCCGCCGCGGGTGGGGTCCCCGCACCCCCCCCCCCCCCGGGTGGGGCCCGGGGGGGGTTTTTCCCCCCCCCCCCCCCCCCTTCCTCCCCCCCCCCCCCCCCCCCGGGAGCCATCGCGCCGCGGCCGGCGATCCTGCCTGTGAAAATCGCCTGAACGGCGGTCTTTTTCTGGCGCTGCGGCGCCGCTACGCCGACCCGGTGGCGCGGGGGCGGGCCTTCGAGCGGCTATTGCGGTTCGCCTTGGAGCGCCACCCCGGAGAGTACGGCCCGGCGCGATTCGAGGCCGTTTGGTTGTGGATGGACTGGCCCGATCGCCTGATCCACGGCTACGGGCCCGACTTCGGCATCGACCTCGTGGCTCGCCAGACCGAGGTATACGGCGGCGGCCTGTGCGCCATTCAGGCGAAGTTCTACGACGACAAGCGGATCGATCATTCCGCGGTCGCCAAGTTCTTGGCAGCGTCGGACGCCGCAGAGTTCGAGTCGCGGCTGCTGGTGGTCACGGCCCGGTTGACCGAGCACGCCAAGACCTTGGTGTCCAAGGCATCGCCTCGCTGTGAGGTCTTGCACGGGTCGCACATCGAGTCTTGGCCCGTTCGCTGGGAAGAGTTCCTCGACGCCCCGGAGTCGCTGCGGTTCGAGCCCGAACCGTTCGATCCGTACCCGTTCCAGCGCGCTGCGGTGGAGAAGGTGGTGGCGGGGTTCGAACGCCACGACCGGGGCCGGCTGATCCTGCCTTGCGGCACCGGAAAGTCGGTCGTGGCGCTGTGGATCGCTGAACGAATGGCGGGCCGGGGCCGGCGGGTGTTGTACTTGGTTCCGTCGATCGCCCTTATGGGCCAGACGATGCGGCACTGGGCGCGCCGCCGCCACCCCGACATCGATCACCGCTATATCGGGATCTGCTCAGACACCAAGGCGGGCAAGACAGCCGAGGACGCGCATCTGGCCGAGTTGGCCATGCCGGTGACCACCGACCCGGAGCAGATCAGCGGACAACTCAGCCTCGACCATCCCGAGGCCATGGCGGTGGTGTTCTGCACGTACCAGTCGCTGCCGCTGGTGACCGGCGCGCAGCGCGATGGCGCGCCGGATTTCGATCTGGTGATCTGCGACGAGGCCCACCGCACCACCGGCGTCGCCGCAGGGGACGGGGGCAGCCATTTCACGCTGGTTCACGACGGCGAGGCGGTGCTGGCCCACAAGCGGCTCTACATGACCGCCACGCCCCGGCTTTACACCGAGTCGGTCAAGTCGAAGGCGGCCGAGCGGAACCTCGGCGGTGGCGACATCGACGTGTTCTCCATGGACGACGAGGAACGCTACGGCCCGGAGTTCTTCGGGATGGGTTTCGCCGAGGCCGTGGAGGGCGGCTATCTGACCGACTACCAGGTGGTTGTCATTGCCATCGCCGAGGACCTCATGATCGACCGGATCGACGGGTTGACCCTGCCGGGCGGGCCGACCATCACCACCGACAACGCGGTCCGGCTGCTGGGCTGCTGGGACGCCTTGGCCGACCCCACCACCAAGGCGCCGGGCGAGCGACACCCCGGCACCCGCAACAGAGACGACCGCCATGTGGCCCGCCGAGCGATCGCCTTCACCAACACGATCAGGGCATCGCAACGAGTCGAGACCTACTGGGGGCGGGTCATCGAGGCGGCCACCCCGCTCGGCGCCGGCGGCGAGGATCTTCTCGCCTGCGCGGTCCAGCACACCGACGGCACGAAGAACGCGCTGGACAGGGCGCGGGTGATCGCCTGGCTGCAGGACGGCGACCCGGCCGGCGGCTGTCGCATTGTGACCAATGCCCGCTGCCTCACCGAGGGCGTGGACGTTCCCGCCCTTGACGCGGTGCTGTTCATCGAGCCCAAGGGGTCGCAGACCGATGTGGTGCAGGCGGTGGGCCGGGTGATGCGCCGCAGCGAGGGCAAGGAACTCGGCTACGTGGTGCTTCCGGTCGTGGTCCCGACGGGTCAACGGGTGGATGACACGCTCGACGGCTCGGACTTCAAGCAGGTCTGGGGAGTGTTGAAGGCGCTTCGCAGCCACGACGGGCGCCTCGATGTGGCCATCAACACCGCCGACCTCACCGGCAAGCCGCCGATCATCGTCATTCCCACGGGACTCTGCGACGCCTGCGGTCGGGCGGGCTGTGACGGCGGCGACGAGTGCGATCCGCCGATTCGCAACGGCGACACCACGCAACCCCGCCTGCCGTTCGACGTCGGCAAGATCGCCTCGAAGCTTGTGGAGCGCTGCGGCGACCGCCAGTACTGGGCCCTCTGGGGACAGCGGGTCGCCCAAGTGACCGGCACCATCGCCGAGCGCATCAAGGCAGCGCTGCGGACGAGCCCCATGCTGGACGAGGCCTTCGAACGCTTCTGCGGCGACATGCAGGCCACCGTCGGCGCTCATCTCACGCGCCGGCAGCTCGTCTCGATGCTGGCTCAGCACATCGTCACCGTCCCGGTGTTCGACGCGCTGTTCTCCGAGAGCGGCTTCGCCGACCGCAACCCCATGTCCAAGGCGCTCAACGAGCTGCTCGACGAGTTCAAGTCGCACGAGGTGCGCCTCACCGATGAGACCCGCGACCTCGAGCGCTTCTACCAGAGCGTGCGCGACCGGCTCTCCGGTGCCAACGACTCCGAGACGCGCCTGAAGGTGCTGCTGGAGGTGTACGAGAAGTTCTTCGCCACCGCCATGCCCGACGACGTGAAGCGCCTCGGCATCGTCTACACCCCGGCGGAGTTGGTGGACTTCATCCTGCGCTCGGCCGACGCGGTGCTACGAGCCGAGTTCGGCCGGGGCCTCACCGACGAGGGCGTCCACATCCTCGACCCGTTCACCGGCACCGGCACCTTCATCAACCGGCTGCTGACCCAGCGGGGGGCCGACGGTGAGTACCTGATCCGCGACGAGGATCTCGCTCGCAAGTTCGGTTCAGGGCTGGCCCGCGGCGAGATCCACGCGAATGAGATCGTACTGCTGGCCTACTACCTGGCTGCTATCAAGATCGAGGAGGCCTACAACGAGCGCGCTGGCGGCTACGAGCCGTTCGAGGGCATCGTGCTGACTGACACGTTCCTGATGGCCGACGACGACCGCCTCCCCGGTATGGACAGCATCCGCCGAAACAGCGACCGAGCCCGCCGTCAGAACAAGCTCCCCATCCAAGTGATAGTCGGCAACCCCCCATGGTCCGCCGGCAAGAAGGCCGCAGGTGATGACATGTCAAAGATTGCCTATGAGCACATGGAGGTGCGGGTTGGCGAGACCTACAGCGCGAAGCACAGGGACATCACCGGCCGCGGGGCTGGCAAGTCAGCTGGAAATACCTACGTTCAGGCGGTTCGCTGGGCCTGCGACCGTCTCAACCAAGTAGGTGGCCACGAGCCGCATCCGGGCGTGGTCGCCTTCATTCATCCGAACTCGCTGGGCAATGCCACGAGTCTCGCGGGCATGAGAGCGACGCTCCGCGACTAGTTTGCCGACATCTACGTCGTCAACCTCCGCGGTGATGCCAGGAAGGCGGGGGACGAGTTTGCCAGGGAGGGGGCCAAGATCTTCGGTGGCGGAGCTACGGTCGGTGTGCAGATCACTGTGCTGGTCCGCAATCCTCTCAAGGGCGTGGCGAATCCGGCGACTCTCCACTACACAGAGGTGCCCGAACGCTCGAGTCTCGAAGCAAAGTTCGGTTGGCTCCATGAACTTGGCGACGTCACCTCCGACGGATTCGAAGAGGTCCCGATCAACGATGCGCACGACTGGATAAACCAGACCGACGGGAGCTTCGAGACACTTCTCCCGGTGTGCCGGCTGGCGAGGCAGGTCACGGGCGAGGAGATGGTCGGCTCGCACGCGCTCGGCGTTGCGACCAACTGCGACGACTACGTCTACTCGTTCAGCCGGGACGCCCTCATCCAGAGAGTCCGTTCGCTCATTGATGCCTATGAGTTGGCCCGCGAACTCCACGAACTTGGCGAACCGCTGGAGGCGGTGACCGGCAGCGACTCCTTGAGCGAGATCAAGTGGACCGACACCCTCAAGCAGTCATTGAAGCGAGGCCATCGGATCTATTTCGACGAGTCGCGCATCCGAGAGGTCCTGTACCGGCCGTTCACCAAGCTCTGGCTCTACGAGGACGACCGCATCCTGTCGTCAGTGAGGACGATCTCCCGGATGTTCCCACGGGACACTGCCGAACCCACGGGGGGGGGGGGGGTCTTGGTCAGCCATACCCGGCAGCTCCCGTTCGGAGTCATGGCCACCGACCGGCTCTTCGACCTCTGCGCAACCGGACGGCAGACCCGCTACCTCCCCCTGCGGCGATCTTGATCTCGGGCACCTCGAACATGACGTTCCAGGCGCTGGCGGCCGACACGATCCCGGACCTGGCATCGATCAGGGGCTCCCGGCAGACGCGGGCCATCCCGCGTCGCTGTCCAGCGAAATGACCGGGGGGGGGGGGGGGTCTTGGTCGCATCGCCGAACAACCGGGCGATCTTCGGCGCACTCGCGACCGACCGGCTTGCCGACCTCAGTGCAGTCGGCACCAACCAGCCGACCCGCTACCTACCTCGGCGGCGATCGTGATCTCCTCGCCCGCGAATCGGAGTCGGTTCGGGCTGGTGTCGACCAATCAGCTGCCCGACCTCAACAATCTGGATGGGGGAGCGAGAACGATTCCGCGTCGCCGTCGCCGCCGCACCTCCCCGCGGCGTCGGCGCTCGTCGTGAGCAGTCCCTCGAATCGCACCCGGTTCGCGGTCCTGGCGGTCGCCACGCTTGTTGATCTGCACGCCGCAGACCCGGCGGGGCGCTGCCTGCCGCGCCGGCGCTGAACAGCCGAGGAGGTTTCATGGCCGATAGCAGCGTCCAACAGGGCGTGCTGCTCGACGATGCGCCGGGCGACGACGGCGACAACATCACCGACTGGTGCCTGGAGCAGTTCCGGGAGCGCTACGGCACCGCGGTCAGCAAGGACGACATCTGGGAGTACGTCTACGGCATCATGCACGCCCCCGACTGGCGGGAGCGCTACCGCCACGACCTGCAGCGCAACCTGCCGCGCATCCCCCTCGCTGACGACTTCGAGGCGTTCCGGGCGGCGGGGCAGGCGCTCATGGACCTGCACATCGACTACGAGACGGTGCTCGAGTGGCCGCTGGTCTGCGAGGTGGACGGAGAGCCCGACGAGGGAACGTGCGACCCCGACGCCTACCGCATCGAGAGCAGGATGCGGTGGGGCGGCAAGCGCGGTGCCGAGGACCGAAGCGTGCTGCAGGTCAACGACCGCTGCCGGCTGGTGGGTATCCCCACCGAGGCGCACGACTACACGGTGTCGGGTCGCAGCCCGCTGGAGTGGGCCATCGACAGCTTGCGCCACAAGTTCGACAAGGCATCGGGCATCCGTGACGATCCCAACGGCTGGCGGGCCTGGGCCGGCGAGCCGTTCGAGTTGATCCGCCACCTGCGTCGCCTCACCTACGTGAGCGTCCACACGGCCCGCATCGTGGCCGACCTGCCCCCGTCGCTTCCACCCGAGGAGTCCGTTGAGCCTGCCGGCGCCCCCGCCGCGGGCGAGTCGCTCGGCGGATAGCAGTGACTGGCTGCGATCCGCCGCCACTCCAGGAGACTTGCTGAGTAATGCCCCCGACGCCCCGAACGTCATTCCGGCGAAGGCCGGAATCCACGACTTGGCCGCGAGACCGGTGGTGACCATGTAGTACTCGGCAGGCTCCTAGACGTTGGGTGCGATCGAGCGGGAGATCGCCCGGTGCCTGCCTCGGCTGACAGTGTCCGTTCGTGACGGTGACAGCGACTGACCCGGGGCCTGACCGAGGGCCTCGCCGAAGTGCTTGCATGGACAGCTGCGTATGCACTTCATAGATGAAAGTGCCCGCAATTCCGATTCAGCGGGCACTTTCATCTATGAAGTGTTCGTAGCGCACCAGCGTTAGAGTCTCGGGGGTGGGGCGGAGAGAGGGTCGCATATACGACGGCTTGCTGGGACCCGAGCCCTACGAGGCGTTCATCCCGCACCCCGTCAGCGGCTGGACGCTGCGGCCCGAGGAGCAGACGGCCCGCCGAGTGGAGGACGCCGCCGACCGCCTCAGGGCCTTCGGGCAGACCGTGGAGCCGTCGACAGCGCTTCGCTGGTGTCTCAACCGGTCCGAGGGCATCGCGTCGAGCGATGTGGAGGGCATATCCACGACGCTGCGGTCGCTGAGCCTGCTCGAGTCTCTGCGCGGACATCGTGACGCCGACCGCCGGGCGCGCGACCAGCAGGCGCTCGGGGCGGTGAGGCTGAACGCCTACGCCATCGCCGTCGGGCAGCGGCGACCGCAGCGGCTCTCGGCCTCCGACATCGAAGAGATGCACCGCCGGCTCTTCGAGGGCGCCGATCAGCCGTTCGAAACCGGCCGATTCCGAGAACGCGAGGTCTGTGTGGGCGCCCCGGGGGCTCGATCCCCTGCACGCGCCCACTATGTGCCCCCTCCCCACGAGTTCGTGGCGCCGCTCGTGGATGATCTCGTGGCGTACTTGTCGTCCCCGAGTTGGGTCCACCCGCTGGCGAAGGCATTCCTCTCTCACCTGCAGTTCGAGACGATCCACCCGTTCTTGGACGGCAACGGGCGAGTCGGGCGGGCGCTGATGCACAGCGTCATCCAACGCGGGCTTCCCGGGCCGATGGCGGTGCCGCTGTCAGCCGCCATAGGCGAGCGCAAACAGGACTACATCGAGTCTCTGCGCCCCTACCAGACCTACGAGGGGGCGCGCGACACAGAGGTCCGCGCCGCCACGGCCGAAGTGTCAATCTCCTACTTGGCGCGGGCGACAGTGGTCGCCTGCGACTACGCGCAGGTCGTGGCCGAGTCCATCGCGGGTATGCACCGCGGGTGGGACAACCTGAAACTCCGCTCCCATTCGGCCGCCGCGGCCGCTCTGGCGGAAATGTCCACGATGCCCGCAGCCACGGTCGCTTACCTGAGCGACAAGACAGGGCGCCCCGCCGGATCGATCAGGCGCGGGCTGCGCCGACTCGTCGATTCAGGCGCGGTGGCCGAGTCGGTGGACGAAGACTCGGGGAGAACGGTTTTCGAGTTGCCCGCAATGCTCGATGTCGTGGATCAGCGCAGCGCCCTGCTCGACCGATGCTGGACGCTGCGCGACGCCGGCGACGAGGTCTCCGCCACCGACCTGCTAGACAGGCTGCGCCGCGGCTCGCCAACACAGCCCACTCCGCAGTGAAATCCCAAACGGCGCCGGGTCAGGTCTTCAGGCAGCCGATCCGGGCTGCGAGGTCCGATGTCTTCTCCCAGGCCCTGCGCTTGGCGTCGATGATGGCGGCGGCTTGGTCGCTGATCCGCGTTCGTTCCGCTTCGTCGGTGTGGATCGGCACGACGATGGTGCGCCAGCGGTCTCCCAGGTTGGGGAGCGTCGTGTCCACACACACCCTGGGCGGGATCTGTATTTGGACCTCAGGCGTCGACAGCATCGCCAGCAGGTACGCCGGGGTGATGCCGCGGCGGTTCGGGTGTTTCACTCGAAAGGTGAGAAGCTCGCTGGTCAGCACCGCTCGCGCGTCCCGCGGCCCCGCGATCGCGACCGTGCCGATTCGATAGCTGCCGCGGCGCACCATCAACACGTCGTCTACTCTCGCGGGACGCCGGTCGGCCTTCAGCCGCTGGTATTCGGCTACGGGCACACCAGCCACGGGGTTGTGGTACAGCTCCCAGTTCACTACGTCGTTCACGCGGATGTACGGAATGTCGCCGCGGCCCTTCTCCGAGGCACGCGGCGATCCGTGCCCGTTGAACGCTTCGATGGTCTTGTCAGCAACGAGTTCGCCCAGCGATACTCCGCCGCAGCCTTCGGGGACAGCCGGCGGGTTCGCGAGTCCCCGATGGTAGGCAGGGGTCCAGCAGTCGTGGACATCGATGGCTTCGGCAGGCACCACGAAGGTGAGTTCATTTTCGGGGTCCGCCGGATCGGCGAGTTCGTCGGCCACAACGGCGAGGTCGTCCCAAAGATCCTCTGAGCCTGGACGGTACAGCGGCTTGCCTTGCAGGTCGTGGCCGATCTCGGCGGGCGTCGCCATGATGATCCGTCCTTGGCGCACTCCCCGCCGCAACACCAGCAGGCAGGTCTTGGCGTTGCAGTGCGGGCGGAACGAGTTGTGCGGCAGGTCCACGATGGCCTCGACGCTTCCGTGGAGGCGGATGAAGGAGCGCACGTACGCGAGGGACGGCGCGTGGAACACCGTCTCGGGGAGCACAATGGCGAGGGTCCCGCCTCGACGAGTCAACCGGATGCAGCGCTCGACGAAAAGCAGATACGGATCGCAGGCTCGCACGTCCGCGGTCTTGGTCCATACTCCGTCGTCGAGCTTCCACCCATGACCCAACTCGAAGTGCTTGCTCAGCGATTTCTGCACCTTCGACTTCGTGCCGAAGGGAGGATTCGTGAGGACGACGTCGTATTCCGCGCTGTCAGCAGCCGCCCGCAGCGAGTCTCCTCGTTTGATGTTGCTTCGTCCGTCACCGGAGATCGCCATGTACGCCTTGGCGATCTTGACGAGGTCCACCTCCTTGTCAACGCCGAAGATGTTTGAAGCCGCCATCCTGCGTTTACGGCCCTCCAGGTCGGCGCCGCTTCCCCATCGCCCGGACCCCTCGGCGTCCATGAGACCCCAGACGTGCCGCATAGCGTGGATCAGGAACCCGCCCGACCCGCATGCAGGGTCGCACACAGCCTGGCCGGGCTGCGGATCAGTCAGCTGCACGGCGAGGCGGACCACGCTTCGGGGTGTGAAGAACTGACCCCGCTCGCCCGCGAGACGCGACTCGGCGAACACTTCGAAGGCGTCGCCTACGACGTCAGTGTCGGTGCGGGTCAGGCTCCCCCGCTCGAGCTGTCCGACGACCTCCGCCACCGAGTCGGCGTCAAGGCTGATTGTGTCGTGCTCGGTGAAGATGTCATCGTCGCGAAGCGTCTCGACGGCCCGCTCGAAGAGCCGCCCGACACGCTCGCTGACCCGTGCCGGAGACTCGCCTGCCTGCACTCGAAAGTCGGGCGGCCGGTCGGCGTAGGTGGTCTCGTCCTCAATCTTGGCGAACAGCAGCTTGACCATCTCCGAACCGAGTTGATCGCGGCGCGCAATCTGGGCGTTGGCATAAAGCTTGTTGAGTATCCGGCGGAACACGATCTTCAGCTCTGCTCGGCCGAACGGCTCAAGCTCCGCCTTGTTGAGCTTCCCCACGTCGGCGACCTCTTGGCCGCACGCGGGGATGTTGTGCAAGTATCCGTCGAGCAGGCGAGCCGGGTCCTGTGGGTCGCGGCACACGTAGCTGATGTCGGTGCCGTTGGTCCAGACCCCCCAGCGCGCCGAGGTGGCGGTCATGTAGGACTTGAGTTGCGCTGTCCCGTCGCTGCGGTCGGGTCTCTTGAACTCGACCAGCCCGTCGATGTCGCTGACGGGGTCGCGCCCGACCGGTGACCGGTAGACCGCCAAGTCGGCCCTCTCGGAATGCGACGAGCCGCGAGGTATGCGAACCTCGATGTCGAGGCACTCCCGAGGGTAGCCGTAGCCCTCGACGAGCTGGCGCTCGTAGTCTTGGCGCACCTGCTCCTCGGGCCTGTCGATGTCCACGAGCTTCCCCGTCGCGAAGTCGGGCTGCTTGTTCACGGCGAACCTCCGATCCGAACCAGCGACGGACGCCCGCCGCAACTATGCCATAGAGCCTCCCGCGGGGGTGTGACCGTGGTGAAAGTGCCCGCCGCCCCGATCACGCGACCACTTTCGCCGGCGAGGCTGTGCCGCTCAGACAGTTCGCCGAGTACCTGGCCACCCTCGACGCGCCCCCGCCGCACCCCGTCCCGGGCGGCCTCGACGGCTAGCTGTGGCTGCGCGGTCGAACGTTGCCGAGGCCGAACGGGGGATGCTCAGAGATGGCTCGGCTGGCCGGGCGGCTTCTATTCCCCTTCTATTAGGGGGGGTGGGGCGGTCGGGCTCATATGGCTCTGACCTGGGAGTTCGAACCGTGGAGGGTGGTGGTTCCCACTATTCGGCCTCTATTGCCCCTCTATTCGGGGGGGGGGGGGGATGTGTCGCGGAGGTGCCATTGCGCGCCCCTTCCGTGGCCCGCCACGCGTACCAGGCCGAGGTCCCGCAGGTGCGCCAGCCTTTCGCCTGTTCGGGTCGTACTGGCGCCGGACGCCTCGGCGAGTCGCCTCCGCGAGGCGGGGCCGACCGCCAACTCTGCCAGGATGGCGGCCTCTCGCCTATCAACGGCGAGGTTCGTGCCGTCGGGCGCCAACCAGTGGCCGCGCCGCGGCACGACGCAGGTGACGGTCGTGCTCGTGGCCACGAAGACGGGACGTCCGAGCCCCGCCTCGACGCAGACCCGCGCCATGCGCGTGGTTCCCGCTCCCAGCTGTTCCACGATCCCTCGCCGGTACAGGCATCCCACGATGTTCGGGTTCCAGGGGTGTGAGCTGTGGGGCGCATAGAGGTCGGCAGGGGTCAGCCCGAAACGCAGCCCGCCGGGAGACCACACTTCCAGCCGATCCGAGAAGATCCGAACCTGCACTTTCCCGGCCATCGCGTAGTCGCGGTGGCCGAAGGCGTTGGCCAGTGCCTCCCGCAGCGCCAGCCGGGGTATCTCCGAGTCGACGTCGGCCTGAAGCCCGCCCTCGATCCGGACCGAACGGCTGAGGTGCCGCTCGCAGAAGGCGAGGGCCCGGCGCATCGAGGCGAAGGCGTTCTCCTCCGCGAGCACGTCGTCGTCGAGTCGCTCGCCGATGTCGGTGCCGTCGACGGCCACAAGGCGACAGCCGAGGCTCGGGAAACGACCGGCGAACGCCTCGGGCCGTCCGAAGAGTGCGATGGCTCCTCTGTTCGGCCTTTCCAGGCTGTCCAGCAGGTTCAAGGCTCGGAGAACGTCGCGCGCCGGGGCGTCGGGGTTGAACCCGGCCCGCGACGAGGCGATCGCGTCGTCGCGGAAGTTCCGCACTTCGTCGCTGTCCACTGTCGCTAGGTCGCCGCCGGAGTCCTCGAGCTCCCAACGGCTCTGGCTGTGGGCCCTCTCCAGCACCATCGACACTTGGACCTCGTCGGGCATGTCCACGGTGGTCGTACCCGAGCGCACGTAGTAGCGGCCCTTGTGCGAATACGGCTTGGCGGCGCCGGCGGGCACGGAGACGACCAGAATCTCCAGCTGGTTGTTTCTCGGCGCCGCGAACCGTTCGATCGATGGTGGATGCGCCGGCCGGATTTCTGAGCAGGCGTTGGTGATGTCCTGCATCGTCTTGTCGGACACCTGCTGGCCGACGACGTTCCCGCCGGGCCGGACGCCGAACAGCACCCGCCCGCCTTTTCCGTTCAGCATTGCCGACAGCGTGCGGGCTGCCTCGGTTCGCTGGCCGGTGGTGGCCTTGAACTCAACGGTCTCGGACTCGCCGTCGGCGGCTAGCCGCGCGATGTCGGTCAGCGTGGTCACGGCGCAATTATTGCCTGCGCGGCGGCGGGGGAGCCCCGCGTGGCGGTCGCCGGGGCCGCCGCCCCCCATTCGGCCTCTATTCCCCTTCTATTAGGGGGGGGTGGGGCGGTCGGACTCATATGGCTCTGACCTGGGAGTTCGAACCGTGGAGGGTGGTGGTTCCCACTATTCGGCCTCTATTACCCCTCTATTGGGGGGGGTCGAGCGAGGCCGGGCGTTCGACTCGTGCGGGTGGTGCGGCCGGACGCGCGCAGCGCCGCCCGGGTCGACGTGCTGCGCGCAGACGTGCCCGTGGGTGCGGCTTGGCCGCCGTCGAAGTCAAGGCCACCACATCCCCCGCCCTCAAACACCTCGACAACCTTCGCTGGCTCCGCGACAGACTCGACGGCGCCGACCCCGGCGCTTTCCGAACCGGCATCCTGCTCCACACCGGACCGCCCGAAGGGAGACCACCATGCGGACTCACACCGGCGCTTTCCGAACCGGCATCCTGCTCCACACCGGAGCCCACGCCGCCACCCTCGACGACCGACTCCACCTGCGCCCTGTCAACACCCTCTGGTCCGGATAGGGCGGCGAGTTCTAGTGGTGGTTGCCGAGCATCAGCGGTATCGCTGTGATACCATATTGTTGTGGCGATGACATTGCGGCTGACCGATGAGGAGCGCCTTGCCCTGCGCGAGCGCGCCGCCCTCGACGGCGTGTCGATGCAGGAGGCGGCCCGCCGCGCGGTGCGCGAGTTCGTGGCGCGCCGCGATCATCAGGACCGCGTCGGCGCCGCGGCCGAGCACGTGATGCACCGCCATGGCGAGGCGCTGCGGCGTCTGGGAGAGTGACCGGTCCAGTCGAGTTCCTCGACACCGACGACCTCATCGAACTCGCCCGCCGCCTGCTCGGCGATCCACCCCCGGTCCGCGACATCGGTCTGCTCGCCGCCGCGGCGGCGCGCCCCCAGGCCAGCGCGTTCGGCTCCGACGCCTATCCCGACGTCTGGACCAAGGCGGCCGCGTTGCTGCAGTCCGTCGTCAACAATCACGCCCTCATCGACGGCAACAAGCGCCTGGGCTGGCTCGCCGCAGCGGTGTTCCTCGAACTCAACGGAACCTCGGCGGCAGCGGCTCACAACGACGACGTGTACGAACTCGTCATACGCGTGGCCGCCGAGGAAGTTGCCGTCGAGGAGGTCGCCGACCTTCTGCGCGGGCTGTCTCCGCCCTAACGGCAAGGCCAGCTGAGCCGCGGCGTGAGCCGACCGCTCTACTTTGAGTCCGCTGTGCGCTCGATGCGCATCAGCAGCGCCGCCGAGGGGGTGACCTTGCCGTTCAGATACGTGCTGAGCCGTGACGCGCTGGTGCCCACCGATGCCGCGAATTCGGCATTGGTCGTTCCGGCCCGCTCGACGGCGGCTCGGACGCGGGCCACCACAGCGGCCCGGTCGGCGCGCTCGGCCTCCTTGCGGGCATGCCGGATCGCCGACGCGAAGAGCGTGCTGACGCCGTCGGGGTCGCGGTAGCCGAGGTAGCGCTCGACCCGCCGGGCCACGGGCCCCCACGGCGACCGCCGGATCTCCGCGAAGATGGGTCGCCAATCGGGGACCAGGCCGCGGTCGATCGCGGTCACCAGCGCCTCATAGGGCCAAGTCCCCACGTCGTCGCCTGCCTCTGCGTCGACGTTGCGGAACCGGAGTCCGCTCATGCCGCACCGCTCAACCGCAGAGCCAACGCCTGGCACACCTCCACCACGTCGGACCAGCGGTGCCACCGCGGTTCGAGGCCCTTGTAGCGGGGCAGTTCGTCGATCACGTCGGTGTCGCGCGGCGACGGCTCGGCGAGCGCGATCACCAGCGAGGTCAGGACCGACGCCGGATCGTCGGACCGGTCGGCGTAGTAGTCGTCGATGTCTCCGAGCACGCCGACGGCCGCATTCTCGCCGATGTGCTCGACGAGAGCGACGACGTCGAGGAAGTCGCGCACCACGTTGCGCTGCACGACCAGGAAGGCCTTGACCCGCAAGGCTTCCGCCTCTGTCGGCACCACGACGACGGCGCCGGGGCCGACCGCGGCCTCGACCGTTTCGAGCGGGCGAGTCCGACGCATCTGGCGAAGCCCGGCCTCGATCCCGTCGAGGCTCCCCATGATGGTGAACGGCGGCTTCGAGGCGCGCACCGAAGTTGCCCACCCCTCAGTAGACTCCACCGCCTCCAGGACCGCCTCGTACCGGTCGACCAGATCGGCGAGAACGTGGTCGTGGTCGAGCGAGTCACGATGCCCGGCGTGCAGCGCCGCGGCCGATCCTCCCACCAGGACCGCATCGGGGACGACCGACTGCAGGCGCGCCGCCGACTCCATCACCCGCCGCAGTCTCGGGCTCATCCCGCTCACGCTGCTTATCATAACCGATAAGCAGCAACCGGAGTCGAGGCGATGTGTGGCTCGTCGACTTCGATGCGGCTCCCGAGGGCTGTGCAGTTTCAGCCGGCCGCGCCTTCGGCGGGGTGGCTACGGGCCCGGTCGGTCGACTGTGAGGACGTCGAGTGTCGTCCCGAGCGCCTCGGCGATCGCTGTGAGGGCTGACACCGAGCCCGGCTTGCGCCCGCGTTCGATCTCCGAGAGGTAGCTCACGGCCAGGTCGGTGCGCGCGGACAACTCGGCCAGCGTGACTCCCAGGTGGTCTCGCACGGCGCGGAGGGGACTCGCGCCGCCGATGATGCCCAGCGCCACCTCGTGGGGCACGCGGCGGTCGCCGCCGGCCTCCGCGGCCGCCAGCCTGTCCTCTAGCTCGCCGTTCCGTCGGATCAGCTCCTCGTACTCGGATCGGCTCAATGTGATGGTTTCACTGCTGCTCATACGCTTCCCTCCTGTGGCGGACCCGTAGCACGACCATGACGGTCCTCTCGCCGCGCTCGACGGCGAAGATCACCCGGTGGCTCCCCACGCGCAACCGGAGGAAGTCGCTTCCGGTCAACGGCGTGACTTGGCGCGCCAGCGCCGACGGGTCCTGGGCGTACTGCTCGATCTTCGCAATGACCCGCTCTCGATCCTGCTGGGAGACGCGGCGAATCTCCCGGATGGCCCGCGTGGTCCACTCGATGGCCATGGCCTGCCGCACACCCCCCAGTTTCGCTCACAGCGAATACCGGGTCAAGGGCGGGCGCCTGTCGGAGGACCGCTTCGGACCCCTGGTCGTCCCGTGGGGCAGTGACGGGGGCACGGCGGCGACGATGAGGCGCTGCGCGTCGGAGGCGTCGCGGCTGCGCCCCAAGGCGAGGTTTCCCCCAATCGGCGTCGGAGACGCCGCAGTACAACTCGGCATTGCGGGCCTCCTGGGCCAGGAGCGGCGCGCGGGGGCGCCGTCGTCGAGGCGGGGGGTGTCGAGCGAGGCCGAGCGTTCGACTTGTAATCACGCGGTTTCGTCTTGTAGGATGTGGGTGTTCGGGTTGAACGTGCGAACAGTCGAAGTCTGAGCCATTTCGGCAATTATCTTGAGGACAGTTTCTAAATTATCTGCTGGACAGTTTTGCAACTAGTGCTACCATGAGGTGGTGGGTCTCATCGCCCGACACCTTCGACCCCGCCTTGAGCGGGCGCTGGAGCGCTCACGGGTGGTCATGCTCCACGGCGCCCGACAGTGCGGCAAGACCACGCTGGCCCGAATGGTGGCCGAGGACAGAGGCGGCGCGTACGTCTCCTTGGATGACGAGGTACACCGCCAAGCGGTGTTGGACGACCCCATCGACTACCTGTCGCATTTCGAGCAGCCCCTGGTCATCGATGAGATTCAGCTCGGCGGTGATCGAGTCGTCCGGGCCATCAAGCAGCTAGTGGACGAGAGCCCCGCCCTCGGGCGCTTCCTGATCACCGGATCGACCAACTTCCTAACCGTGCCCACCATCAGTGAGTCGCTTGCCGGTCGGGTGCGGATTCTCCGTTTGGGGCCTCTGTCGCAGGCCGAGTTGTCGGGCAGCTGGCCCACAGCCGTCTCTGGATGGTTCGAGGGCGAACCAGGCCCGATACCCGCCTCCCTGCTGACCAAGACCGACTATCTGGCCCTCGTCTCCCGAGGCGGCTATCCGGAGGTCATCGACGCCGACCCCGAAGATCGCCGCGACTGGTTCGGCGACTACATCGAGACGGTGGTCCAGCGGGACATCGCTGCGCTGGCGGACATCCGCAAGACCGCCTCGCTGCCGCTGCTGCTCCGGTGGACGGCCGCCTTGACCAGCCACCAGATCAACCTCACCGACGCGGCTCGCGACCTGAGGGTGAGCCCCCCCACCATCGTGTCGTATCTCGAGTGGCTCCGAACCGTGTTCCTCATCCACGAACTGCCCGCCTGGTCGCGAAGCCTCTGGCCCAAGGCGGGCCGCCGCCCCAAGTTCCACATCACCGACTCGGGCCTTGCCGCCACCCTGTTGGGGGCCGACGCCGACGCCATGGCCTCCCCCACCCACCCCGCGACAGGGCCGCTTCTGGAGACATTCACCGTCAACGAGGTCGCCCGCCAGCTCGCCGCCCTGCCCACTCGCTGCACCCTCTCGCACTACCGCGACCGCCAAGGCCGCGAAATCGACCTCATACTCGAAGCGAGCGATGGCGGCTTGGCCGCCGTCGAAGTCAAGGCCACCACATCCCCCGCCCTCGAACACCTCGACAACCTTCGCTGGCTCCGCGACAGACTCGACGGCATCGACCCCGGTGCTTTCCGAACCGGCATCCTGCTTCACACCGGAGCCCACGCCGCCACCCTCGACGACCGACTCCACCTGCGCCCCCTCAACACCCTCTGGTCCGGATAGGGCTGACACCGAGCCCGGCTTCCGCCCGCGCTCTATTGCCAGGTCAAGAGCGGGCGCCTGTCGGAGGGGCGCTTCGGACCCCTGCGAGAGCTGCCGCTCGGGCGAACCGGCCGGCGCGGGGGCGGTGTGGCACCTTCGGGGGTTTGGTAGGGTGAGGTGACGGTTCGGGGGTTGCGGCCCCCCTCTTCGGCCCGGCCCGGTCGGCTCGTCCCCTTGGGGACCTGGAAGCATCGCTGGGACCGCAAAGGAGAAGCCCGTGAGCATCACTGAGACCGACCGTATCGAACTGCACAACCAACTCGTCGAGGCCATCGGCCCCGTCGCCACGAAACTCATGCAACACATCCCGCCCGACTGGACGCAGCTCGCCACCAAGAGCGACCTCGCTGCCCTCGGCACCGAACTCCGCGGCGAGATGAAGGCTATGGAGGGGCGCATCGCCAGGCGGTTCGGGATAATCGACGGGCGGTTCGGGAAGATCGAGGGGCAGTTCGAGAGACTGCGGGGCGAGATGAAGGCTATGGAGGGGCGCATCGCCGGTCAGATTGCGAAGTTCTCCCTGACGGTCGTGCTGGCGCTGCTGGGATTGGTGGTCGCCCTCGTCGTCTCCGGCGCACTGGGCGCCGCCTGAACGTCCCGACCGCATCGCACTTCGCAACGAACTCGCCGGGGCCGTCGGCCCGTCGCCGCGGCCTCGGGCTGTAGACTCGGAGCGGCTCGGGATCGATCGGGAGCTGGAGCGATGACGATCACCACGACGACCGGGGCGAAGCTGCTGACCGCAGACGACCTCTTGCAACTGCACGGCGAGGGTGTGCGGGGCGAACTGATCCGGGGGGTGCTCTGCGAGACCATGCCGACGGGACAGGAACACGGCGAGATTGTGATGAGGCTCGGTGCTGCGTTGCTCGGCTTCATCGAGCCCCGCGGACTGGGCCGGGTGATGGGCTCGGACTCGGGGGTCTGGCTGGAGCGCCATCCGGACACGGTGCGCGAGCCCGACGTTGCGTTCTTCGCTGTGGAGCGGCTCGCGCTGGACGAGCGCACGACCGGCTACGCCGAGATCGTGCCCGACCTCGTGGCCGAGATCGCCTCGCCGGGCGACAGCAGGCGCGCTGTGTACGACAAGGCTCATATGTGGCTGGGCCATGGCGTTCGTCTCGTGTGGGTGGTGCGGCCGGAGGCGCGCAGTGTCGCCGTCTACCGGCCCGGCGAGGCGGTGGCCACGCTCGGCGAGCAGGACGCCCTCGACGGCCTGGACGTGCTGCCGGGCTTCAGGTGCGCGGTGGGCGCGCTGTTCGGCCCGCGGGCCGCGGAGCGCCGTTCCGGTGCGGCGCAATGACAGCCGGTGCCGGCCGGTGTGGCACCTTCGGGGGTTTGGTAGAGTGAGGTGACGGTTCGGGGGTTGCGGCCCCCGTCTTCGGCCCGGCCCGGTCGGCTCGTCCCCTTGGGGACCTGGAAGCATCGCTGGGACCGCAAAGGAGAAGCCCGTGAGCATCACTGAGACCGACCGTATCGAACTGCACAACCAACTCGTCGAGGCCATCGGCCCCGTCGCCACGAAACTCATGCAACACATCCCGCCCGACTGGACGCAGCTCGCCACCAAGAGCGACCTCGCTGCCCTCGGCACCGAACTCCACGGCGCGATGAAGGCCATGGAGGGGCGCATCGCTAGGCAGTTCGGGATAATCGACAGGCAGTTCGGGAAGATCGACAGGCAGTTCGGGACGATCGATGGGCGGTTCGGGAAGATCGAGGGGCAGTTCGAGAGACTGCGGGGCGAGATGAAGGCTATGGAGGGGCGCATCGCCGGTCAGATTGCGAAGTTCTCCCTGACGGTCGTGCTGGCGCTGCTGGGATTGGTGGTCGCCCTCGTCGTCTCCGGCGCACTGGGCGCCGCCTGAACGTCCCGACCGCATCGCACTTCGCAACGAACTCGCCGGGGCCGTCGGCCCGTCGCCGCGGCCTCGGGCTGTGCGCGAGCCCGACGTTGCGTTCTTCTCTGTGGAGCGGGCGCTGGCGCGCTCACGGGTGGTCATGCTCCACGGCGCCCGACAGTGCGGCAAGACCACGCTGGGTGGGGTGGGGGTGATTGGTGCCGCGTCGCGGCGGTCGTTAGACTCCTGAACAATGCAGGATGTGCTGTGCCGACTGCGCGGGGTCTGCGGCGCCGAGGAGGCGACTCCCGCTGGCGTCGCGTCGCCGGCGGTTGCGACACAGCCGGGTAGGACGCCCCGATCGGGGCGGCAGCGATCGCGCGTGGACTGGCCGCGGCGCCGGCCGGGCTGCGAACCGGTGGTGCATGCCCGGTATGCCCGGCGGCAGCGATCGCGCGTGGACTGGTCGCGGCGCCGGTGGGGGCTGACGTGAACCTGTGGGGGGGGGGGGGCCTTCGCTGCGTCTTAGTGACGGGGGGGGGGGGTCCTTCGCTGCGTCGTGGTGACGGGTAGGTTCGTGGGGGCGA
>JAPOYM010000098.1 GCA_026706565.1 bacterium | reverse complement strand
CCCACGAGCTGCGCTTCCCGGCGCCGGGACTGCTGGAGCACGACGCCGCGAGCGCTTGGCGCGCCGGGCCGGCGGCGGCGTGGGCCGACGTGCGCCACGCGGGCGACCCGCAGGCGCTCTGCGTGGCGGCCATGGTGCCGTCGCTCACCGCGGTGGACGAGCGGGGCGTGCCCTTCGGTCCCGGCCTGCTGTACGGCGACGCCCGCGGCGAGGCGGTCGCCGGGCTGCCGCCTGTGGGCAACGAGGAGTGGCTGGGGTTCGTGCGCTGCTTGGCCGGCCGCCACCGGGACGCGGCAGGGTTCTGGCCCGCGCAGAGCGTCGCCAACGCTGCGCTCGCCGGCACCGCGGCGCTCGACACGGCCACCGCCATGACGGCGGTGCCTCTGTTCGACGGCACCGGCTGGGATCCTGCGCTGTGCGGCCGACTCGGCGTCGGGCCCGAGCGGCTGCCGCGGCTCGTGGCGGGCTGGGCCGCGGCCGGCGACGTGGACGGCGCCCCGCTGGGCGCGGGCATCCCCGACGGCCTCGCGGAGCTCGCCGTCGCCGGGGCCACCGCCGTGGGCGATGTCATCGTCACGGTCGGAAGCACGCTGGTGTGCTGGATCGTGACCGATTCGTGGCTTGAAATCGACGGTCTCTGGTGTATCCCCCACGTCGCCGCCGACCGGTTCTGCGTCGGCGGCCCGAGCAACGCCGGGGGACTCTTCTGGGACCGGGTGCGGGCCATGCTGGGCGACCCGGCCGCCGGCGAGGGCTTCGACGCCGCGCTGGCGGCACTGGAACCAGGCGACCTGCCCCTGTGGGTGCCGTCGATCCACCCCGAGCGCACCCCTGTGGCCGGCAGGGCCCGTTCGGCCTCACTGTTGGGCCTGGAGGCCACCCACCGGCGCGCGCACCTGCACCGGGCGGCGCTGGAGACCGCCGGCTTCGTGGTGCGCCGCCACATCGAGGCAGCGGGAATCGCCCCCCGGCGAATCGTGGCGACCGGCGGCGGCACCGCGCTCAGACCGTGGATGCAGGCCCTGGCCGACTGCTGCGACCTGCCGGTTCACGTCGGGGCGGCGCCCGAGAGCGCCGCCTTGGGCGCCGCCTTCGCTGCCCGCCTCGTCGCCGGGCTGGAGACCGACCTAGCCGACGGCGCCCGCTGGGCCGCCACGGCGCGCATCGTCGAGCCCGACCCGCGCTGGACAGGCCCCGCCGAGCAGCGCTACCACCGGTTCGCGAACCTACTCACCGCCGACTAGCCCCCGCCGCCGACGCAATCCGGCTCTTCGGGTCTGGGCGGGGAACGAGTGCCGGGACACCCGGTGGCCGGGGGTCGGGGGTGTTCAGGGGCGGCGGCCGATGGGGTGCATGGATCCTCGGTGGAAGTTCTTCATGCCCGCCACGCGCAGGACCATCTCGGCGATCTGCCATCCGTCGGCGCTGCGCCGGAAGCGGCAGTGGTACTGGCCCCACATGTCGCCGTCGGGCGCGCCGCTGCGGTAACTGGTCCACGAGTAGACGTAGGACGTGCATGAGGCTCGGTCGGGGCCGTCGGGGCTGATCCGGACATTGGAGATGTGGTGGGAGCAGGCGGCGAAAATCTCCCGCTGGCCAGCCGCCACGGCCTCGACGATGGCCCGGTGCCCCACGAGGGTGGGGACCTCCGGCCCGTAGTCGAGCGAGGCGTCCTCGCAGAACAGCCCGCCCAACTCCTCAGGCTCGTTGCGGTCAAGGTGCCAGGCGTAGCCGTAAAGCAGGTCAGCGATAGCGGAGCGGTCCTCGGCATCAAGGAAGGCGGCGGAAAGCTCTGTCACAGGCGCCCAGTCTAGGAGACTGCTGGGGGGGGGGTTATGGGCAGGCGTTGGCCGTCGCCCAGGGGGTGAAGCCCGAGGACGGGACACCGCCCGTCCCGCTGGCCCGGACCCTCACGGAGTAGACCTGACCCGATTGCGGCCCGGCAGGCCAACCTAACTGGCGGTCGTCACTGCTGACCGTCGTTGCACTCGTGCTCGCGGAGCCCAAGGCACGGCCGTTCTGGCCGAAGAACACCAAGTATCTGCCTCCGTAGTCGCCGTCGTAGTTGACGGCGGTCCAGGAGGCCACGAGTTCGGGGCCGCTGTTGCAGACCATGCTCAGCTCCGTGGGGGGCCGCAGCTCGTCGTTGTCTCTGACGGACACCGAGGCTGTGCTGTTGGCCGCGGCGGTGACCCTGTAGCCCGAGCCTGCGACGACCGTCACCGACACCGACCCGTCCGCCTCGTCGTCAGCGTCGTCCACGGTTCCCACCGTGTAGGCGACTGAGCCCGACGCGGGCACCGTCACCGTCTTGTTGGCGCCCACGCGGGCGGGGTCTCCGTAGTTGCCCGTCTGGGCGACCGTCAAGGTGACCGTCAGATCCGAGGTGGGCGCCGGGTTGGCGGTGATGATGTAGCTCGCCGCGGCGCCCTCGGTGACAGGCGGACCCGCGGTCACGCTCACGACCGGTGACTGCGAGGCGTTCTCGTCGTCGGTGATGGCCACCGCGGCGGCGCCGGTGGGGGCGATGCCGCCGCCGCCGATCCCCTGAGCGCCCGGCGCCCGACTGCCTGTGCCGTAGGTGACCGAGACCGTCCGGGAATCCGAGTCGGAGTTCGGTACGGCCGTCAGCAGCAACGTCGCCACCGCGGCCCCTGCCCCGAGAACCACGGCCGGGTTCTGCGCACTGTGCGACGAGGAGGTGCTGAGCGTCACCCCCGTGTTGACGCCCTGCCCCGTCTTGAGCGCCAGCGTGTAATGGGTCGCCACCGTGGCGCCCGTCAGCGTCAACGGCACCGTGATCGTGGCGCCCGCCGGCAGCGTCCTAGCGGACGTGATGGTGATCTCCTTGCTGCCGCCGGCCTCGGCGATGCCGCCGGAGGCAGCGGCCAAGGTGACAATCGTCGGCTCGTCGTCGGCGACGGTGACCTCGGCGTCGTTGTCGGGGGCGCCGGCCACCTTGTAGATGGTCCCGCTGGGGAGGACGGTCGCGGTCACCTTCCCCGCCGGCTCGTCGACGCTGTCATCCTCTACCGGCACGTTGAAGCGGACATTTTGTGTGTTGCGCGGCACTTTCACTTCCACGGTGCCGATGTTTTCGGGCGCTACGAAATCGCCTGTCTGGGTCACCTTCACCTGCACCGTGAGTTCCTGCGCAGGCGAGGGGGCGACTCTGAGCCGGAAGATCACAGGGAGAGGGCTCCCCTCGGTCGCCCGACCGCCGACATTGACCGCTTCGACGCTCACCTCCGGATCCAACGGGCCGGTGTCGTCGTCGTTGACGATGACCGACGCCGCGTTGTCGGGCGCCGCGGCCACGTGGTAGGTCGAGCCGGCCTCCAGCGTCACCGTCACCAGCCCCGCCTGCTCGTCGGTGCTGTCGCCCACCGTGGGCACCGTGAAGGTGCCGGTCCCGGCGGTGCTCACCGTGACCGTCTTGCCGGTGCCCACATTCCCTGAGGCCACATGAGCGCCCGTGTGGGCGACCGTCAGATTCACCGTCAGCGCGGAGGACGGCGCCGGGGTGGCGGTGACGGTGAACGTGGCCGCAGTGCCTTCGGTCACAGTCGGACCCGCCGCCACGCTCACCGTCGGTGCGTCGTCGTCGGCGATGACCACCGATGCGGTCCGACACCTGGTGATGCCGCCGCCGCCGCTGCCTTGCAACTTCGGCCTGCGGCCGTTGCTGCCCTCGTCGGTGCATTCCACCGACACCGTCCGCATGGTCGTGTCCATGTTCGGCAGCGCCGTCAGCACCAGCGTCGCAACCCGGGCCCCCGCCGCGAAGACCAGCGCCGGGTTCTGCGCGCTGTGCGGCGAGGAGGTGCTGAGCGTCACCCCGGTGTTCACCCCCTGGCCCGTCTTGAGCGCCAACGTGTAATGCGTGCCCGCTGTAGCGCCGGCCACTTTCAACGGCAGCTCGATCCGAGCGCCCGTCGCCAGCGTGTGGGTCAGCGTGAACGTCAGCTCCTTGGTGCCGCGGTTCTCGGCCACGGCGCCCGCGGGCACTGCGAGGCTCACGACCGTCCTCTCGTTGTCCTGCACCGCCACCGTCGCCTCGCTGTCGGTTCCCAGCCCGTAGCCCACGACCTCGTCGAGGGTCACCGTCACCGACCCCGCCGGCTCGTCGACGTTGTCGTCCAGGGTGGGCACCTCGTATACGACCGACCCCGACGTGGGCACATCCACCGTCTTGGCGCCCTCATCCCTCTTGTCCGCGAAACCTCCCGTCTGGGTCACCGTGAACTCCACCGTCAACGCCGACGCGGGCTTGGGGCTGGCGCTGATCGTGAAGCTCGCCGCCGTCCCCTCCCGCACGGTGTTGCCTGCGGTGACGCTCACCGTCGGATCGTCGTCGTTGACGGTCACCTCCGCCGCGTCGGCCGGCGACTTGGCGACCGTGTAGCCGTTCCCGGCTTTGAGCGCCAGCTTCACCGACCCCGCCGCCTCGTCGACGCGGTCGTCCTCGGTCTTCACCGTGAAGGTCAACGACCCCGCCGTCGGGATTGTCACCTTCTTGCGGTTCAGGTTCCGTCGTGTCACGACATTCCCTTGCGCGGTGAGGTCGATCTTCACCTCGAGCGCCGACGCGGGCGCCGGGTCGGCCGTGATCGTGAAGCTCGCCGCGGCGCCCTCGGTGACCGCATCGCCCGCCTCGACGCTTATCTCCGGGATGGGGTCGTCGTCGTCGTTCACGGTCACCGTGGCCGCGTTGTCCGGCTCGTCGGCGACCTCGTAACCCTGGCCGGCCCTGATCGTCACCGTCACCGACCCGTTCGGCTCGTCGTCGCTGTCGGGTTTGGTAGGCACCTCGTGGGTCACCGACCCGCCCGTGGGCACCGTCACCGTCTTGGAACCCTTGTGCTTGCCCACCACGAACGCCCCCGTTGTCTCGACGCGCAGCTTCACCGTCAAATCCGCCGCCGGCGCCGGGTCGGCAGTGATGGTGAAGCTCGCCGCGGCGCCCTCGGTGACCGCATCGCCCGCCTCGACACTTATCTCCGGAAGTGAATCGTCGTCGTCGCTCACCGCGACGCTGGCGGCGTTGTTCGGCGAGTTCGCCACCGTGTAGCCCTCCCCGGCGTTGAGCGTCACCGTCACCGACCCGTCCGCCTCGTCGGCGTCGTCGCCGTCGGTGTCCACGTCATAGGTCACCGACCCCGACGTGGGCACCGTCACCGTCTTGGAACCCAGATCGTCGGAGTCCACGTAGTCCCCCGACTGGGTCACCGTGAACTTCACCGTCAAGGGGGCCGCGGGGCGGGGGCTGGCGCTGACCGTGAAGCGCGCCTCGGTCCCCTCGGTCACACCCGACCCCGCCGAGACGCTGATCAACAGCACGTCGTCGTCGCTCACCGCGACGGTGGCAGCGTTGTTCGGCGAGTTCGCCACCGTGTAGCCCGTGCCGGCTCTGAGCGTCACCGTCACCGACCCGTCCGCCTCGTCGACGATGTCGTCCTTGGTAGGCACCTCGTGGGTCACCGACCCCGACGTGGGCACCGTCACCGTCTTGTTGCCCCGGTCGTCGGTGGCCACGTAGTCCCCCGACTGCGTCACCCTGAACTTGACCGTCAATGCCGCCGCGGGCTTGGGGCTGGCGCTGATCGTGAAGCGCGCCGCGGTCGCCTCGGTCACGTCCGCGCCCTTCGTGACGCTGATCTGGGGAACATCGTCGTCGCTGACGTCGACGCTGCCGGCGTTGTTCGGCGAGTCCGCCACCGTGTAGCCCTCCCCGGCGTTGAGCGTCACCGTCACCGACCCGTCCGCCTCGTCGGCGTCGTCGCCGTCGGTGTCCACCTCATAGATCACCGCCCCGCCCGTGGGCACCGACACCGTCTGGGAACCCAAGTCGTCGTCATCCACGTAGTCCCCCGTCTGGGCCACCGTCAGCTTCACCGTCAACGCCGCCGCCGGCGCCGGGGAGGCCGTGAGCCTGAATCTCGCCGGCGCCCCCTCGGTCACATCCAAGAGCCCAGCGATGCTGACTTCCGGCACATCGTCGTCGCTCACCGCGACGGTGGCAGCGTTCGCCGGCGTCTTCGCCACCGTGTAGCCCTGCCCGGCTTTGAGCGTCACCGTCACCGACCCGTCCGCCTCGTCGACGCTGTCGTCGACGGTGCCCACCGTGTAGGTCTTCGACCCCGACGTGGGCACCGTGACGGTGTCGGAACGCACGGCGGTCGGCGCCAGGTAGTCCCCCGTCTGCGTCACCGTCAGCTTCACCGTCAACGGCGCCGCCGGGGTCGGGGAGGCGCTGATCGTGAAGCTCGCGGCGGTCCCCTCGGCCACGTCCGCACCCTTCGTGACGCTGATCTCCGGCACATCGTCGTCGCTCACCACGACGGTGGCAGCGTTCGCCGGCGTCTTCGCCACCGTGTAGCCCTGCCCGGCATCGACCGTCACCGTCACCGACCCGTCCGCCTCGTCGACGCTGTCCTCAACGGTGCCCACCGTGTAGGTCTTCGACCCCGACTTGGGCACCGTCACCGTCTGGGCGTTCAGGTTGCTCGTCGCCACGTAGTCCCCCGTCTGCGTCACCGTCAGCTTCACCGTCAACGGCGCCGCCGGCGCGGGGTTGGCACTGACAGTGAAGCTCGCGGCGGTCCCCTCGGCCACGTCCGCACCCTTCGTGACGCTGATCTCCGGCACATCGTCGTCGCTCACCACGACGGTGGCAGCGTTCGCCGGCGTCTTCGCCACCGTGTAGCCCTGCCCGGCATCGACCGTCACCGTCACCGACCCGTCCGCCTCGTCGACGCTGTCCTCAACGGTGCCCACCGTGTAGGTCTTCGACCCCGACTTGGGCACCGTCACCGTCTGGGCGTTCAGGTTGCTCGTCGCCACGT
This sequence comes from bacterium, assembly GCA_026706565.1. Classification (GTDB taxonomy): domain Bacteria; phylum Actinomycetota; class Acidimicrobiia; order Acidimicrobiales; family CATQHL01; genus VXNF01. The sequence goes on along the minus strand of JAPOYM010000098.1, from coordinate 36,162 downwards.
AGTCCCCCGTCTGCGTCACCGTCAGCTTCACCGTCAACGCCGCCGCCGGGGTCGGGGAGGCGGTCACCGTGAAGGTCGCGGCGTTCCCTTCGGCCACGCCCGCACCCGCCGAGATGCTGATCTGCGGCACATCGTCGTTGGTGATCTCCACCGAGGCGGTGCCGGAGGTGGCGAAGCCGCCGCTGCCCATGCGTGTCGACGTGGGCGCCCGCCCGCCGGTGCCGTAGGCGAACGACACTCTCCGGGACGCCGTGTCGGTGTTCGCCAGAGCCTTCAGCACCAGCGTCGCCACCCGCGCCCCCGGAGTGAAGATCACCGCCGGGTTCTGCGCACTGTGCGGGTGCGACGTGCTCACCGTCACGCCGGTGTTCACACCCGCGCCCGTCTTCGCTGCCAGCGTGTAGTGCCAGCCCACATTGGCGCCGGTCACCGTCAACGGGACTGTGGCCCGGGCGCCTTCGCCCACCAGGGCGCGGCCCAGCGTGAGCGTGACCTCCGTGGCGCCGCCAGCCTCGGCCACCGACGCTGCCGTCGCCGCCAACACCACGCTCGTCGGGTCGTCGTCGCGCACGCGCACGGTGGCCGCGTTCGTCGGCGCCGCAGACGGCGTGTAGCCGGCCGAGGCGCCGACGGTCACCGTCACAGACCCGACCGCCTCGTCGGTGTTGTCGCTCGCCGTCGGCACGGTGTGGGTCACCGTCCCCGTCACGGGCACCGTCACCGTCTTGGAACCCAGGTCGATCGCCGCCACGACAGCCCCCGACTGCGTCACGGTCAACGACACCGCCAACGGCGACGCCGGCGCCGGGGAAGCGGTCACGGTGAAGGTCGCCGGGGTGCCCTCGGTCACCGCCGGGCCCGCCGTGACGATCACCACCGGGTTCGAAGCCGTGCCGTCGTCGTTGGCGATCTTCACCGAAGCGCCCCCGGTGGCGACTACCCCGCCGCCGCCGAGGCCCACCGAGGAGGCGCGCAGGCGGCCCATGGAAGGCGTGATCGACACCGTCCGCTCCGTCCTGTCGGTGTTCGCCACAGCCGTCAACACGAACCTCGCCACCCGCGCCGACGGCTGCCGCTGAGTCCCAGCGAAGGTCACCACCGGGTTCTGCGCGCCCCCGACGAAGGACCCCTTGTTCAGACCTACGCCGGTGTTCACACCGAAACCGGTCTTCTTTGTCAACGTGAAATGCGTGTCCGTAGTGGCGCCGGTGACCGTCAACGGCACGTTGACCAGCATGGCGTTCCCCAACGCGCGACCCAGCGTGACCGTCACTTCCGTCGTGGCGCCGTCCTCGGCGATCTCCTCCGCGGCCGCCGCCACGACCACTACCATCGGGTCGTCGTCGCCCACGTTCACCGACGCGGCGTTGTTCGGCGGCGCCGCCACCCTGTAACCCGAAGCGTCCGCCAACGTCAGCTTGACCGCCGCCGGCAACTCGTCGGTGCGGTCATTCACCGTCGGCACCCCATAGACCGTCGACCCCGTCGTGGGCACCGTCACCGTGTGGATTCCCAGGCTCCCCGGAGCGGCGAACGACCCCGCCTCTGTCACGGCCACCTTCACCGCCAACGGTGCCGTCGGCGCCGGGCTGGCCGTCACCGTGAACGACACCGATTCGCCCTCGGTCACCGCCGAGCCCGCCGTCACGCTCACCACCGGGCCGTCGTCGTCGATGACTGCCACCGACGCCGCATTCGCCGGGGCGCCCGCGGGCGTGTAGCCCGACCCGGTGCCCACGGTCACCGTCACCGACCCGTCGGCCTCGCCGGTGTTGTCGCGGGTCGTGGCCACGGTGTGGGTGACCGACCCCCCCACAGGCACCGTCACCGACTGCTGCCCCAAGTCGCCCGCCCCCACGAAAGCCCCCGTCTCGGCCACCGTCAACGACACCGTCAACGCCGCCGACGGCGCCGGGGAAGCGGTCACGGTGAAGGTCGCCGGAGTGCCCTCGGTCACCGCCGAGCCCGCCTTGACGCTCACCAACGGGTCCGACGCCGTGCCGTCGTCGTTGACGATCCCCACCGAAGCGGACCCAGAGGCGGAGAGCCGGCCGCCGCCCAGCCCCGACGCCTGTATCTGACGGTCCGTGGCGTGGGTGATCGCCACGGTGCGAGCGACCATGTCGTTGTTAGGCACGGCCGTGAGCACCAGCCTCGCCACCCGCGCCCCCGCTCGGAAGACCACCGCCGGGTGATGCGCGCTGTTGCGACCCGAGTGGCTGAGCGACACGCCGATGTTGACTCCCGTGCCTGTCTTGGCCGCCAGCCTGTAGTGCTCGCCCACCGTGGCGCCGGTCACCGTCAACGGCACCTCGACCCGGGCGTCGGTCCCCAAGGCGCGCCCCAACGTGAGGGTCACCTCAGTCGAGCCGCCGTCCTCGGCCACCGAGGCGGCCGCCGCCGCCAGCACCAACTCGGTGGTGTCGTTATCGGTCACCTCCACCGTCGCCGCATTGTTCGGCCACGCCGCCACCGTGTAGCCGTCTCCGGCACCGAGGGTCAGCGTCACCGATCCGGCCACCTCGCCCACGTTGTCGTTCGCCGTCGCCACCGGGTAGTCCACCGACCCCGACGTGGGCACCGACACCGTCTTGGGACCGAGGGCGCCCGCCGCCACGAACATCCCCGTCTGCGCCATTGTGAACTTCACCGTCAACGGGGCCGCCGGAACCGGAGAGGCGCTGACCGTGAACACCGCGCCCCCGCCTTCGATCACCGTCGAGCCCGCGGTGACGCTGATCTCTGGTATGTCGTCGTCTTTCACCTTGACGGTGGCGGCGTTGTTCGGCGAGTTCGCCACCGTGTAGCCCGTTCCGGCGTTGACCGTCACCGTCACCGACCCGTCCGCCTCGTTGACGGCGTTGCCCACGGTGGCCACCGTGTAGGCCTTGATCCCCGACGTGGGCACCGTCACGGTCTGAGCGTCGAGGTCACCCGGCGCCACGAACACCCCCGTCTGCGTCACCGTCAGCTTCACCGTCAACGGGGCCGCCGGCGCCGGGGAGGCGGTGATTGTGAAGCTCGCGGGGCTGCCCTCGTTCACGTCCTTACCCTTGCGGACGCTGATCTGCGGCACGTCGTCGTCTCTCACCGTCACCGTGGCCGCGTTGTTCGTCGACGACACCGTGTAGCCGTCTCCGGCGTTGAGCGTGACCGTCACCGACCCGTCCGCCTCGTCTGTGCTGTCGGGCAGCGTCGGCACGGTGTAGGTGGCCGACCCGCCGGTGGGCACCGTGACGGTCTGGGCGTCGAGGTGGTCCGCCGCCACGAACGACCCCGTCTGCGTCACCGTCACCTGCACCGTCAACGCCTCCGACGGGGCCGGGGAGGCGGTGACCGTGAAGCTCGCCGCGGTGCCCTCGGTCACTGCCGAGCCCGCGGTGATGCTGATCTCCGGGTCCGACGGCGTGACGGGGTCGTCGTTGGTGATGGTCACCGAGGCGCTGCCGGAGGTTGAGATGCCCCCGCTGAGGCCCGCCGCGGCGGGCGCCCGCTGGCCGGTGCCGTAGGCGATCGACACCGTGCGGGTCGTCGTGTCGAGGTTCGGCAGCGCCGTGAGCACCAAGGTCGCCACCTGCGCCCCGGAGGCGAGGGTCACCGCCGGGTTCTGCGCGCTGTGCGAGCCCGACGTGCTCACCGTCACCCCGGTGTTCACCCCTTGGCCCGTCTTGGCCGCCAGCGTGTAATGCGTGCCGGCCACAGCGCCGGTGACCGTCAGCGGCACCGTGACCTGTGCGCCCGCCTCCAGGGTGCGGCCCAGCGTGATGGTGATGTCTTTCGTGCCGCCGTCCTCGGCGATCGCCCCCGCGCCGGCCGCCAACACCACGCCCGTCGAGTCGTCGTCGGTCACCGTCACGGTGGCCGCGTTGTTCGACGAGGACACCGTGTAGCCCGTGTCGGCGGTGAGCGTGACCGTCACCGACCCGTCGGCCTCGTCTGTGTTGTCGGGCAGCGTCGGCACGGTGTAGGTGGCCGACCCGCCGGTGGGCACAATCACGGTGTCGGAGCCGAGGTCCCCCGACCCCACGTAAGCCCCCGTCTGGGTGACTGTCAGCGCCACCGTCAACGCCGACGTCGGCGCCGGCGAAGCAGAAACCGTGAAGCTGGCCGCAGTGCCCTCGGTCACCGCCGAGCCCGCCGTGATGCTGATCACCGGATCCGACGGCGTGCCGCCGTCGTCGTCGTCGGCGACCTTGACTGTCGCCGCGTTCGTCGGCGCCTCCGACGGCGTGTAGCCCGAACCGGTGCCGAGGGTCACCGTGACCGACCCGTCCGCCTCGTCTGTGCCGTCGGGCAGCGTCGGCACGGTGTAGGTGGCCGACCCGCCGGTGGGCACATTCACCGTCTTCTGCCCCAGGTGGGTCGCCGCCACGAACGCCCCCGTCTGAGCGACCGTCAGCGACACCGTCAACGCCGACGTCGGCGCCGGCGAAGCAGAGACCGTGAAGGTCGCCGCGGTGCCCTCGGTCACCGCCGGGCCAGCCTTGACGACCACCACCGGCGACTGCGCCGTGCCGTCGTCGTTGGCGATCTTCACCGAAGCCGACCCGGAAGTAGAGATCCCGCCGCCCTCCAGGCCCGACGCCTGCGTCTGACGGTCCGTGGCATAGGCGACCGACACCGTCCGCGCCGTCGTGTCGGTGTTCGGCACCGCCGTGAGCACCAACGTCGCCACCCGCGACCCCGCGCCGAAAGTAACCGCCGGGTTCTGCGGGCTGTTCGGGGTGGACGTGCTCACCGTCACCCCGGTGTTCACGCCCGTGCCCGTCTTGGCCGCCAGCGTGTAATGCGTGGCCACAGTGGCGCCGGTGACCGTCAACGGCACCATGATGTGCCCGGCGGTCCCCAACGTGCGGCCCAGCGTCAACGTCACCTCCGTCGAACCGCCGTCCTCGGCCACCGCGGCGGCCGCCGCCGCCAACACCACAGGCGTCGCGTCGTCGTCCCGCACCGGCACCGACGCCGCATTCTTCGGCGGCGCCGCCACCGTGTAACCCGTGTGGCTGTCCACCGTCAGCGTCGCCGCCCCCGCCGGCTCGTCGACTTTGTCGTTCTCCGTCGCCACTGAGACGATGGCCGTCCCTGTCGGCGGCACCGTCACCGACTTCTTGCCCAGTTGCCGGGCCAAGATCACGTCGCCGCTCTGGCCCACCGTCACCTTCACCACCAGGTTCTGCGACGGCGGCGGAGACGCCGAGACGGTAAAGACCGCGGAGGTGCCCTCAACCACCCCCAGACTCGCAGCCACACTCACCACCGGGACCTGCCCCGGCAAGTCGTCGTCGCTGACGTCAACGGTGGCCGCGTTCTTCGACGACGACACCGTGTAGCCCTCTCCGGCCTTCAGCGTGACCGTCACCGACCCGTCCGCCTCGTCGGTGAGGTCGCCCACCGTCGGCACCTCATAGGTCTTCAGCCCCGCCGTGGGCACCGTCACGGTCTGGGCGTCCAAGTCGTCCGCATGCACGAACGACCCGGTCTGCGTCACGGTCACTTTCACCGTCAACTCCGCCGCCGGCGCGGGCGAGGCGGACAGCGTGAACGACGCCCCCGTGCCCTCGATCACATCGTCGCCCGCCGCGATGCTGATCTCGGGCACGTCGTCGTCTCTCACCGTCACCGTGGCCGCGTTGTTCGGCGAGTTCGCCACCCTGTAGCCCGAGGAGGCGTTCAGCGTGACCGTCACCGACCCGTCCGCCTCGTCGACGCCGTCGCCGACGGTGTCCACGGTGTAGGTCTTCGAACCCGACGTTGGCACCGTGACGGTGTCTGAGCCCAAGTCGCCCGACGCCACGTAATTCCCTGTCTGGGTGACCGTCAGCTTCACTGTCAGCGCCGACGACGGGTTCGGGGAGGCGGTGAGCGTGAAGCTCGCCGCGGTGGCCTCGGTCACCGCCGAGCCCGCCGTGATGCTGATCACCGGATCCGACGGCGAGCCGACGTCGTCGTTGGTGATAGTCACCGAGGCGCTGCCGGAGGTGCCGATGCCGCCGCCGCCGAGCCCGCGGGCCTCCTTCGCGCGATCCGGGTCGAGGGTCACCACCACCGTCCGAGTGTCGTAGTCGCTGTTCGGCAGCGCCGTGAGCACCAACGTCGCCACCCGCGCCCCCGCGCCGAACGTCACGCCCGGGTTCTGCGCGCTGTGCGGGTTCGACGTGCTCACCGTCACCCCGGTGTTCACGCCTTGGCCCGTCTTGGCGGTCAGCGTGTAATGCGTGCCCACCACAGCGCCGGTCACCTTCAGCGGCACCATGATGTGCCCGGCGGCCCCCAGCGTGCGGCCCAGCGTGATGGTGATGTCTTTCGTGCCGCCGTCCTCGGCGATCGCCCCCGAGGCGGCCGCCCAGACCACGCTGGTCGGTTCGTCGTCCTTCACCGCCACCGTCGCTGCGTTCGCGGTCGGGGCGGCGACCGTGTAGCCCGGGCCGGCGTTGAGCGTGACCGTCACCGACCCCGCCGCCTTGTCGGCATCGTCGTTCACCGTCGCCACCGTGTAGGCGACAGACCCGCCGGCGGGCACGGTGACGGTGTCGGAGCCGAGGTCGCCCGCCCCCACGTAACTCCCCGTCTGGGTCACCGTCAACTTCACTGTGAGGTCCTGCGGCGGCGGCGGGGTGGCCGTGACCGTGAACGACGCAGCACCGCCCTCGGTGACCTCCGAGCCCGCTGCCACGCTCACCACCGGACCAGCCGGGGTGTCGTCGTCGGCGACCTTCACTGTCGCCGCGTTGGACGGCGCCTCCGAAGGCGTGTAGCCCGAACCGGTGCCGAGGGTCACCGTGACCGACCCGTCCGCCTCGGCGGTGCCGTCGCCGACGGTGGGCACCGGGTAGGTGGCCGACCCGCCGGTGGGCACACTCACCGTCTTCTGCCCCAGGTGGGTCTGCGCCACGAACGCCCCCGTCTGAGTGACCGTCAGCGACACCGTCAACGCCGACGTCGGCGCCGGCGAAGCAGAGACCGTGAAGGTCGCCGCGGTGCCCTCGGTCACCGCCGGGCCAGCCTTGACGACCACCACCGGCGACTGCGCCGTGCCGTCGTCGTTGGCGATCTTCACCGAAGCCGACCCGGAAGTAGAGATCCCGCCGCCCTCCAGGCCCGACGCCTGCGTCTGACGGTCCGTGGCATAGGCGACCGACACCGTCCGCGCCGTCGTGTCGGTGTTCGGCACCGCCGTCAGTACCAGCCTCGCCACCCGCGCCCCCGCGGTGAAAGTCACCGCCGGGTTCTGCTGGCTGTTCGGGGTGGACGTGCTCACCGACACGCCCGTGTTCACGCCCGCGCCCGTCTTGGCCGCCAGCGTGTAGTGCGTGGCCACGGTGGCGCCGGTGACCGTCAACGGCACCATGATCTGAGCGCCCGCCCCCAATGTGCGGCCCAGCGTGACCGTCACCTCCGTAGAACCGCCGTCCTCGGCCACCGCGGCGGCCGCCGCCGCCAACACCACAGGCGTCGCGTCGTCGTCCCGCACCGGCACCGACGCCGCATTCTTCGGCGGCGCCGCCACCGTGTAACCCGTGTGGCTGTCCACCGTCAGCGTCGCCGCCCCCGCCAGCTCGTCGATCTTGTCGTTCTCCGTCGCCACCGAGAAGACCGTCGACCCCGACGGCGGCACCGTCACCGACTTCTTGCCGAGCTGCTGGGCCAAGATCACGTCGCCGCTCTGACCCACCGTCACCTTCACCACCAGGTTCTGCGACGGCGGCGGAGACGCCGAGACCGTGAAGTCCGCGGAGGTGCCCTCGGTCACACCCGCACCCGCAGTCACACTGACTACCGGGACCTGCGCCGGCGGCTGGGGCGGCGAGGGCGGGGGCGAAGGCGGCGAAGGCGGCGGCGAAGGCGGCGAGGGCGGGGGCGAAGGCGGCGAGGGCCGCGGGGAAGGCGGCGACGACGAGCCGCCGCCGCCGATCAAGGCGCCCAGGGTCGTCACCCGCGACCGCTCGCTGGTCCACTCGCGCTGCACCACACCGCCGCGGGTGTAAGCCAGATCGAAGAAGTACTCCGTGCCCGCCAAGAGGCCCGCCACCGTGTGCGTCGTCCCCGAGACGAACACGGTGGACGCCGACGCACGGGCGCCCCTCACCCGCCACCACGAGATCACGTACCCCTCCGCGCCCGGCACCGCGGGCCATCGAAGCGCCACGGCCGTGCGGGTCACCGACACCGCCACCGGCGCCCCCGCACGCGTCGGCACGAACGGACCTGAACTCCCGACCGCCTGAGGAGCCGCGCCCTCTCTGGCCAGGGTCGTCGCCCACAACGGCGTGCTCGTCGACCCCTCGTCCACAACGCCCGCCCGCGTCGCCGCCACCTCGAACACATACGTCGACGACGGCGCCAGCCCCGACACCATTCGACGGTTCACCGATGAGTAGACCGAACGCGCCGCCGAGCGGTCAGCGCCGCCCTCCCGCCACGACACCATGTAACCGTCCGCGCCCGCCACTTCCGGCCAGCGGAACTCCACGCTCGACGACGTGATCGACATCGCCAACAACGAACCCACCCGGCCGCCCGTGGCCGCCGCCGGGTCCGTCACGGCGCTGCCGGCAGCCAGCAGCGCCACCGCCACCCCGCACCACAACCCGACACGACGGATGGCGCGAACGGGCCTCATCCCGTGCGCCGATCGCAATCCAGAAGGTCGGGAATGAATGGGGCAGCGCTCCTGCAGTTGGTTTTGCAATTGGTTTCGGCAGGCCGAAAATACCGATAGTCCCGGAACATAGTACGGGTGTCAGCGGAGATAGCGAAATTCCAAACGGCGGCGCCTGCGAGGCGCACCAGCAAGTTCTGCACTGAGTCCAGCAGGGGGGGGGGGGGACGTGCATCAGGCTGAAGTCTAGGAGCGTGCCGAGTAATCCACAGGCTCCGCCGGTCTCGCGGCCACCACTGAATTCCGGCCTCAGCCAGCATGACAGAAGGGGAGGGAGGGGACGCCGGGGGGCGCTTCGCGACGCCTTGCGCCCGCGCCGAAGGAGCGAACGACCACCGGCGGCCCCGACCGGACAGACAGACACCCGAGGGAGGCGACGCACGGGAGCGCTTCGCGACGCCTTGCGCCCGCGCCGAAGGAGCGAACGACCACCGGCGTCCCCGACCGGACCACCGACCACTGGACTCGGCCCTAGAGCCCAAGCCGCCGCTGGCCGGCGCGGCGCTAGTAGCTTGCTGAGCGGTGGTGTGAACCGCCGCCCGACGCGCCGTTCTCCCTCCCCAGACCCGACCCCTCATGCTGTTCCCCACCTTCACGTTCGCCCTGTTCTTCATGGTGGTGCTGACGGTGGGGTGGCTCGTGCCGGGGCGGCGCGCCTGGTGGAAGCTGTTCATGCTGGCGGCCGGCTACTTCTTCTACGGCTACTGGGACGTGCGGTTCGTGGCGCTCATCGCGGCCTCCACGGTGCTGAACCAGACCGCGGCGGCGTGGCTGGCGCGCCTCAGGCGACCGGGCGCCCGGCGAGCGGTCGTGAGCATCGCCGTGGCAGCGAACCTGGCTTCGCTGGGGTTCTTCAAGTACGCGGGGTTCTTCGTCGACAGCGCCGAGAGCGCGCTTGCGGGCCTGGGCCTCGCCGCCGACCTCCCGCTGCTGAACATCATCCTTCCAGTGGGGATCTCGTTCTTCACCTTCCAGGCCGTCAGCTACGTGGTAGACGTGTACCGGGGCGACAGCGAACCGGCCAAGCCGCTGGACTTCGCCGTCTACCTGGCGTTCTTCCCGCAGCTCGTCGCCGGCCCTATCGTCCGGGCACACGAGTTGATACCCCAGTTCAACGAGCCGCGGGACCTTCGCCGCACCGACTTCACGCGGGCGTTCACCCTCATCGCCGCGGGCCTGTTCAAGAAGATGGTCGTGGCGACCTATCTGGCCGAGGCGCTAGTGGACGACGTGTTCGCCTTCCCGGACCGCTTCGGGCCCCTGGAGGTGCTGCTGGGGGTCTACGGCTACGCCGTCCAGATCTACGCCGACTTCAGCGGCTACACCGACATCGCCATCGGGTTGGCGCTGCTTCTGGGCGTCCGCCTGCCGGACAACTTCGATCAGCCCTACCGGGCTGCGTCGCTGCAGGAGTTCTGGCGCCGCTGGCACATGTCGCTGTCAAGGTGGCTTCGGGACTACGTGTACATCCCCCTGGGGGGCAACCGGGGCAGCGAGCGGCGCCGCGACCGCAACCTGCTCGTGACCATGCTGCTCGGCGGGCTGTGGCACGGCGCCGCCTGGACGTTCGTGCTGTGGGGCGCCCTGCACGGCCTCGGCCTGCTGGCCGAGCGCCGCCTCGGGCGCCGGCTGCCCGGCATCGTCGCCCGCCTAGTCACGTTCCACTTCGTGTGCTTCGGCTGGATCCTGTTCCGCGCCGAGTCGCTGAGCGCCGCCGGTTCGGTGCTGGGACGGCTCTTCAGTACGGCGCCGGCGTCGGCGGGGCTCTCCTGGGTGCCGGCAGCTCTGATAGCCGCAGCACTGGCCGTCCACTTCTGGCCCCCGGCGGCGAGCGAGCGCGCCGTCTGGGCCGCCAGCTACCTCCCCGTCGCCGTCACCGCCCTGGCCTTCGCCTTCTGGCTGGTGGTCCTCGAGCAGTTCGGCCCCGAGGGCGTGGCGCCCTTCATCTACTTCCAGTTCTGAGCCATGGCCGCCGACTCTGCCCGAGACCGCCCGCCCGCCGCTGCTGGGCAGCCGCCCTGGCCGCCCGTCGAGGCCCTCGAGTCCCGCGGCCCGCCCCCGGACCGGCGGCCGCCGCTTCGCCCGAGCCAGATCGTGGCGGCTGGTCTGCTGGCGCTCGGGGCGGGGGCGCTGCTGGGGTCCGGCGCCCTGGTGGGCCTCGCCGAGCGGCAGCCCCTCGGCACCCAGCGCGACGTGGCCCTAGGAGCCGCTGAGGCCGCCGACCGCGTGGCCCGCGGACTGTCGCTGAACCGCCCCGCCGAGAGCCTCGCGAGAGCGCTCGACGGAGAGGAGGAGGTCTACGACGTGGATGCCCTGATCGCCCGCGCCCGGGCCACCGCGGCCCGCCGGGGCGAGCCTCGGCCCGCTCCGGTCGCCGGGGCGCCCGAGGGGGAAGGGGCCCTGTCGCCCGCCGAACCCGAGGCGGGCGCCGAACCGGCGGCGTGGCCCTCCGAGCCGGAGCGGCACGCCGCGCCGCCGAGGGGCGACGAGCACGAGGGGGGCGTGGCGGGGGACGACGAACCCGAGGGGGACGCCGGGGAGTTCGGGGAGGTCCCTTGGGGTGGGGGCCCGCCGCCCGACGGGTTGATCACGCCGATCGAGGGGGTGGACTGCGTCCTGGAGGACGCGACCGCGCCCACGACGACCGCCGGCGGCGTCGAGGACCCGGGGCCCGAGGCGGCACTGCCCGAGGGCGCCGATGAGACCCAGGCTCTGTCGGACGATCCGACGGCGTGCCCGGCCGGTTACGTCGTGGCCCGCCCCGGCGCTGGGGCGACCGACGGGGCTGCGCCGGAGGGGGAGACCGCCGAACCGGTGCTGTTCGACGCGCCCCGGACACCCGATGCGGACGAGCCCTTGCGGATGTACGTGGGCGGCGACTCCATCAGCCGCGACCTGGGCGAGGGCCTGGCGCGGGCCACCCCCGCCGCCCTCGTCCGCATCGAACTGGACCCGCGGCCGGCTACGGGACTCTCACGCCCGGACTTCTTCGACTGGTCGCAGCACCTCGCCGGCGTGCTGACCGAGAGCCTCCCCGACGTGATCGTGGTGCTCTTCGGCGCCAACGACTTCCAGAACGTGGAGCACGAGGGCGAGATCCTGGACCGCTACAGCGAGGAGTGGCTCGATCTGTACCGCCGGCGCGTCGGGCGGATCATGACGCTGCTGGGCCAACCGGACACCCAGACTGTGTGGGTGGGCCAGCCCCCGGTCCGGGAGTCGCGGCTGTCGGGCGGGCTGGCCCGCATGAACGAGGTCTACGAAGCGGCGGCAGCCGAGCATCCCCAGGTTGCCTACGTGGACACTTGGGCACTGTTCAGCGACGCCGACGGCGGCTACACCGACGAGATCGACGGCGTCCGGCTGCGCCGCGGGGACGGCGTCCATCTCACCGTCGCGGGCGGGAACCGCCTCGCCGAGGCGGTCTGGGATGCGATCGGCCCCGCCTGGGGACTGGACGGCTGAGGTGAGGCGGCGCGGCGGTCGCCCGGGGGCTGTCCGCTAAAGTTCGCCCATGGCCGACACCCTTGTGTACCACAACCCCGGTTGAGGCAGTTCCCGCACCGCCCTCGACGTGCTGGCGGAGCGAGGCGTCGAGTTCGACGTCGTCCAGTACCTCAAGAACCCCCTCGACCGCGCAGAGCTGGCGCACCTCGTAGAGATCCTGGAGAACGACCCCTCCGACCTGGTGCGCCGCGACAAGCACTTCAGCGACTTGGGGCTGACCGAGGAGGACGTTGCCGGCCCCGCCGAAGTGGCCGACCTGCTGGCGGCGCACCCGCGGCTCATGCAGCGTCCCGTCGTGGTGCGCGGACGGCGGGCCGTGATCGCCCGCCCGCCGCGCACCGTCCTCTCGCTGTTCTGACACTTCGCCGGCCGAAGGCCCCGACGGGGCGCAGATGAACCGCCCCGTGCTCGTCGTGGAGGAGCTGCACACGTCCTTCGCCACCGACCGGGGAGAGCTCAAGGCGGTGGACGGCGTGTCGTTCAGCCTGCGCGGCGGCCGGACGCTGGGGGTCGTGGGCGAGTCCGGTTCGGGCAAGTCCGCAACGGCGCGCTCGGTCATGGACCTGCTGCCGGCGGGAGTGTCGGCGACCACCGGCCGCGTGCTGCTCGACGGCCGCGACGTGCGCAGCCTGCCGCGCTCCCAGAGCCGCCACGTCTGGGGCGTGGAGGCCTCCATGGTGTTCCAGAACCCCGCGGGTTCGCTGAATCCGGTGATGCAGGTCGGCCGGCAGATAGCCGAGGGGCTCCGCTACCACCGCAGGATGCCGCGCCGCGCGGCCATGCGACGGGCCCGGGAGCTGCTGGAGCAGGTCGGCATCGCCGATCCCGACCGGCGACTGCGGGAGTACCCCCATCAGCTCTCCGGCGGGATGCGGCAGCGGGCGGCCATCGCCATCGCCCTCGCCTGCGAGCCGAAGCTGCTGATCGCCGATGAGCCCACCACGGCGCTCGACGTCACCGTGCAGAAGCAGATACTCGACCTGCTGGACCGGCTGAGGCGACAGCACAGCATGGCGATGATCCTCATCTCCCACGACCTCGGCGTGGTGGCGGGGCGGACCGACGAGGTGGTCGTCATGTACGCCGGGCGGATCGTGGAGCAGGCGCCCACGCCGCGGCTCTTCGCGGTGATGCGCCACCCCTACACGAAGGCTCTCTTCGAGTCGATCCCCAAGGTCGCCCAGCCCAGCCACACTCGCCTGCGGATCATTCCGGGGCGCCCGCCCGACCTGGCCGCCCTGCCCGGCGGCTGCGCCTTCGCGCCGCGCTGCGCGCACGCCCGACCGCGCTGCCTCGCCGAGTCGCCCGCGCTGTCAGCCGACGCCGCCGCCGAGCACCGCTTCGCGTGCTTCTACCCCGCCGGCACCAGCGACGGCGAGGCCGCCCTGGCCGCCAACCGCGACGCCGGTCGGACCGCGGCCGGCCTGGCTCTCAGCGACGCCGCGGGCGCGGCCTGATGGCCGGAGTCGGCGCCGCCCACCTGCGGCCCACCGGCGAGGTGCTGCTGCAGGCGACCGACCTCCACGTGAGGTACCCGGCGGGCCGGGGCCGGCGGGTGAGCGCGCTCAGCGGCGTCAGCTTCGACGTGGCCGAGGGCGAGACCTTGGGGCTGGTCGGCGAGTCCGGCTGCGGCAAGTCCACGACCGCCCGGGCAGTGCTGCAGCTCCCGCGCCCCACCTCCGGGCGCGTCGTCTTCGACGGCGTCGACCTGACGGCGCTGCGCGGCGAGGAGCTGCGCCGGGTCCGCACCGGCGTGCAGATGATCTTCCAGGACCCGGTCTCCTCGCTGAACCCCCGCCGGCGGGTCGCCGACATCGTGCGGGAGGGTCTCGACATCTGGCCCGAGCGCCCCGGCCCCCGAGCCGGCGGAGGCCCCTCGGCGACCGACCGCGTGCGCGCCGTGTTGGACAGCGTCGGCATGGACCTCGACGAGGTGGGCGACCGCCGTCCGCACGAGTTCTCCGGCGGCCAGTGCCAGCGCATCTGCATCGCCCGGGCGTTGGCGCTGGGCCCGCGCGTGCTGATCTGCGACGAGCCCGTCTCAGCTCTCGACGTGTCCATCCAGGCCCAGATCCTGAACCTCCTCGAGGACCTGAAGGACCGCTACGGCCTGACCATGCTGTTCATCGCCCACGATCTGGCGGTGGTGAAGAGCATCAGCGACCGGGTCTGCGTGATGTACTTGGGGCGGATCTGCGAGATCGGCCCGACCGACGCGGTCTTCGACCGGCCCGCCCACCCCTACACCGCCGCCCTGCTGGCCTCGATACCGCAACTCGACCCAGCCGCCGAGGGCGGCGAGGACGTGCTCCGCGGCGACCCGCCTTCGCCCTTCGAGGCGCCCTCGGGCTGCCGCTTCCGCACCCGCTGCGACCGGGCCGCCGACCTCTGCGCAGAGCAGGCGCCGGAGCTGCGCCCGGCCCCCTCGGGCCAGTTCGTGGCCTGCCATTTCCCGCTTCCCGGCGAGCCTGCCCCCGCCGCGGCCTCGGTGCCGCCCTTGGAGAGGCTGGATGCCTTGCACGACACCGCTTCTGCAGACCGCGCCTATCCCGATCGCCTCGCTCCCTGAGCTGTCTGACCTGGCACGAAGCCCACGAGCAGCGGATCGCGCACTCTCTCGGCCAGTCCCCTCGGTCAGGCGGGGACTACTACGGGGAGGATGGTGGGGCGGCGTTGGGAGCGGTTGGCTACTAGGGCGCCCGTGGTGCGGCGCACGACGCGGCGCACGTCGGTGGCGGTGGCCTGGGGTTCGGCGCTCAGGAACTCGGCCACCGCGCCGGCCAGTTCCTTCTCGATCTCGACCTCGAGGCCGTCGGCGTCGGCTTCGTCCAGCCAGCCCCGGCTGGTGACCTGCGGCTCGCCGACGATGGCGCCCGCCTCGAGGTCCACCGCCAGCGTCGCTACCACGATCCCCTGCTGAGCCAGGGTCAGACGCTCGTCCAGCACGCCGCGGTCGGGCCCGGTGAACGGGCCGTGTACCAGCACATGGTCGCCGGCGCACACGGCGGGCTCCACCCGCAGGCCGTCGTCGGCAAGCACCAGCTGGTCGCCGTCGCGGGCCACGAGTGCCCGCTCGGGGGGCATTCCCAGGCGGCGGGCCAAGCCGGCGTGGGCGCGCAGGTGGCGCAGCTCGCCGTGTACCGGCACGAACCACTCCGGCGAGGCGGCCTGGTGCAGCGCCGCCAGCTCGTCCTGGCGCCCGTGCCCGGAGGTGTGGATCTCGATCTCGCCGGAGTGCACCACCCGGGCGCCGCGCCCGATGAGGTCGTTGATCATGCGGCTCACACGGACCTCGTTGCCGGGAATGGGGTTGGAGCTGAGCACCACGGTGTCGTCGGGGCCGATGTCGATCCAGCGGCCGTCGCCGGCTGCGGCGGTGGCCAGCGATGAGCGCTCCTCGGCCTGCGATCCCGTGGAGACCACGCACAGTTCGCCGGCCGCCATGCCCGCGGTCTCCGCGATGTCGACGAAGGCGCTGTCCGGCGCCGCCAGCAGGCCCAACTCCCGGCCGAGCGCCACGTTCTTCTTCATCGAGAGCCCGAGGGTGGCGACGCGCCTGCCGTCGGCGATCGCCGCGCTGACGATCTGCTGCACCCGGTGCAGGTGGCTGGCGAAGCACGCCGCCACGATGCGCCGTCCCGCGTTGGCGGCGAACACCCCCGCCAGCACAGGCCCGATGTCGCTCTCCGAACGCGAACTGCCGGGCCGCTCGGCGTTGGTGGAGTCGGCCAGCAGCAGGCGCACACCCGGGTCCTGGGAGATGGCGCCGATGCGGGCCAGGTCGGTGCGCCGCCCGTCCACCGGGAAGAAGTCCAGCTTGAAGTCACAGGAGTGCAGCAGCACGCCCTGCGGCGTGCCGATCGCCGTGATGACGCCGCCGGGCACCGAGTGGGTGACGGGGATGAACTCGCACTCGAACGGGCCGATGCGCCGCGTGTCGCCGTCGGCCACCGGGATGAGCCGGGCCCTGTCGCCGTAGCCCGACTCGGCGATGCGCCGCCGCGCCAGTCCCAGGGTGAACGGCGTGCCGTAGATGTCGCAGCGCACCCTGGCCAGCAGGTGGCTCAGCGCCCCCACATGGTCCTCGTGGCCGTGGGTGGCGACGCAGCCCACGACCTTCCGGGATCGCTCGAACACGTAGGACAGGTCGGGCAGGACCGAGTCCACGCCGGGTCGGTCCTCGCCGGCGAACATCTGCCCGCAGTCCAGCAGCAGCAGAGCATCGCCGGTCTCGATGGCCGCGCAGTTGCGGCCGATGTCGCCGAGGCCGCCGAGGAAGGTGACCCGTACCTCGTCAGCCAAAGCCGAGTTCCCGGCCCAGGCGAGTGGTGGCGAGGGTGGCCTTGGCGTCGTCGGCCAGGCCCGCCGGCTCGGCGTCCATCGGGGGCCGGCAGCGCCCCGCCGGGCGGCCCAGCACACGCAGCAGCGCCTTGGTGGGGATGGGGTTCGGCGCGGCGAGCCCGGTCTCGTAGTCGAAGGAGGGGCCCATAGCCGCATTGGCGGCCCGGGCGGCGGCCACCTCGCCGCGCTCCCAGGCGTCGAACATCTCGAGGTGCTCGGCTGCGGTCCAGTGCGTCGCCACGCCGATCACCCCGACGGCGCCGACCGCCAGCAGCGGCAAGGTGAGGGCGTCGTCGCCGCTGTAGACCTCGAAGCCCTCCGGGGCGGCGGCGATGAGGCGGCCCGTCTCGGCGGGGTCGCCGGCGGCGTCCTTGATGCCGGCCATGTTCTCGGTGTCGTGCGCCAGCGACAGCAGCGTGGCGGTGTCCACCTTGCGGCCGGTGCGCACCGGGATGTCGTAGATGATCATCGGCAGGTGCGTGGCGGCGGCGACAGCCCGGAAGTGGTCGTACAGGCCGGCCTGCGGCGGGCGGTTGTAGTAGGGGGCGACCGACAGGATGCCGTCGGCGCCCGCTGCGGTGGCCCGCTCGGTCAGCTCGACGGCGGCGGCGGTGTCGTTGCTGCCCGCCCCGGCCAGGACCGGCACGTCGGCGGCCTCGGTGACCGCGGCGATGAGGTCGATCTGCTCGTCGTGGCTGAGCGTCGGCGACTCGCCGGTGGTGCCCGCCACGACGAGGCCCTCGTTGCCGCAGGCCGCCAGCCAGCGGGCCAACTCGGCGGCGCCGTCGAGGTCCAGGGCGCCGTCGCTGGTGAACGGCGTGACCATGGCGCAGAGCACGCGGCCGAAGCGCGGCGAGCCGTGGCCGTGGTGTGCCATGGCGCCGAGGCTACCCGTCGCCGGCCGCCGGCGCGCGGTGCGGCGCGGGCTCAGCGGAAGTCGCGGGAGGCGGTAGCGGGGGCGGTGGGCAGCGCCCCCGCTCCCATGCCGCCCCTCCCGGTCAGCGCATCGCGTCACACCATCTCCGCGGCCTCACCGTACCATTTCGACGGCATTTTCTGAACCGTTTCGACGGCATTTTCTGAACCGTTTCGACGGCATTTTCGGCACCCTCCGGGTCACGAAGGGCCGGCTGGTGGAGATCGACCGGCTGCGCGCCACGGTGATTCGGGCTCAGCGGTCGGCGCCCAGGAGTGCCGCGTTGTGGTATTGGGCGCCCGAGCCGGCGCCGGTGACTAGGGCTACCTCGGTGCCCGGCACCTGTCCGGGCCCGGCGGTGCCGCGGATCTGGCGGACCGCCTCGACAATCTTCAGCGTCGGCCCGCCCCAGCCGACGTGCGAGTACGCCATGAGCCCCCCGTCGGTGTTGGTGGGGTGCCGGCCGTCCGCTCCGATGCCGGCCTCGGCCAGATAGTCGGCACCCTCGCCCTCTGCGCAGAACCCCAGCGTCTCGAACTGACGGACCACCTCGAAGGTGCAGATGTCGTAGAGCTCGAAGACGTCCACGTCGCCGGGAACGAGTCCGGCCATGGCAAAGCTGCGCCGGAAGGCGGCGGCGCCGATCCGGGCCGCGTCGTCGTAGCGCGGCGGGTCCACGTACTGCTGGCGGTACCACTCCGAGCCCCCGCCGAGGATGACCGCCGGCGCCGAGGGGCAATCGCGGGCGCGCTCGAGGCTCGTGACCACCATGGCGGCGGCCCCTTCGGTGGCCAGGCAGAGGTCCAGCAGTCGGAACGGCTCGGCCACCGGCGGCGAGGCCAGCACATCGGCGGGCCGGTAGGGGCCACGCCCGTGCATCACCGCCGCCGGATTGGCGGACCCGGCGTTGCGGATCGTGGCAGCCACCAGCGCCACCCGTTCGGGGTCGGGGGCGAACCGGTGGAAGTACACCTGCGCCACCAGGGCGAACTGCGCAGCGGTGAGCGACCCCCAGCACGACACGAACTCGTTGTCGGGCCGTGTGTAAGCGACGACGCTCTTGGCGCCGCCGCCAGAGGGCGACCCGGCGCTCGCGGCGCCGCTTGCGCGGCCCCCGAACACCAGCACCGTGCGGGCTTGGCCGGCGAGGATGGCGCCGGCGGCGTCGAGCAGGCCGGGGGCGCCCTGGGGGTAGGTGTCGCCCACCCAGTCGAACCCCTTGCCGAAGACGGCCGTCCAGTCCGCAGAGCCGGGATGGAAGACGGCGCCGCCCGGACCCGGCCAGGGGGCCGAGATGCCGTCCACCTCGTCGAGGCTCATCCCGGCGTCGTCCAGCGCGGCGCGGGCCGCCTCGAGGCAGATCTCCACCGAGCCCACTTCGAGGCGCCGGGCCTGGCGCGTGGCCGCGACTCCCGCCACGGCGATCCCGGCGAGCGGGCAGCGGCGCCCCGCGGCGCTCACACCTGGCGCCCCTCGCCCCAGTAGCGTTTGCGGATCTCGTCCTTGGCGATCTTCCCGACAGCGTTGTGGGGCAGAGCATCGACCAGCTCGACCCGTTCGGGGACCTTGATCGAGGTGAGCTCCGAGCGGCGGCAGTGCTCGCGCAGCTCGGCGGGGCCGGCGGTCGCTCCGTCCTTGAGCGCTACGACGGCCACGACGGCCTCGCCCCAGTCGGCGTCGGGCACCCCCACCACCGAGCACTCCAGGACCGTCGGGTGGCGGTACAGCACCTTCTCGATCTCGGTAGGGGCGATGTTCAGCCCGCCGCGGATGATGAGGTCCTTGAGCCGGTCGACGATGTAGACGAAGCCCTCGTCGTCGACGGTGGCCACGTCGCCGGAGTGCATCCAGCCACCGCGCAGCGACTCGGCGGTGCGCTGAGGGTCGCGGTAGTAGCCATTCATGACGTAGGGACCGCCGAAGACGACCTCGCCCCGGTCCCCCGGCGCCACATCGTCGCCGTCGGGGTCGACCACGCGCACGGCGGTGACGTAGGACGGCTGGCCGCACGAGCTCAGCAACTCGGGACGTTCGGTGAGACCCCGACGGTGGTCCTCCTTGCGCAGCATCGTGCCGATGGAAGCGATCTCGGCCATGCCGTAGAGCTGGTTGAAGACGTTGCCGAAACGCCCGACCAGCTCGCCGAGGCGCTCCGGGGAGATCGGGGAGGCGCCGTAGCCGAGCGTCACCAGCCCGCCCAGCAGGCCGTCGTCTGCCGGCGGGAGGCGGTCCAGCAGGCGCATCAGCTGCGTGGGCACCAGGAAGGAATGGGTGACGCTCTGGCGGTCCACGGTCTCAGCGAAACGGCGGGGGTCGAAGCTGCGGCTGTCGCCGAATCCGAGGGCGGCGCCCATGAGCAGCGTCGGGATGATGGTGATGTTGACGCTGGAGTTGTGCGGGATCTGCAGCAGGTAGCGGCTGCGGCTTCTGATCTCGTACTCCAGGGCCGCGACGGTGGCGTGCTGCAGCACCCGGGCGTGGTCGAACAGCACGCCCTTGGGCCGCCCGGTGGTGCCGCTGGTGTAGACGATGCAGAAGTCATCATCGGATCGCACCTCGTGCAGCGGGGGCGGTGAGGCCGAGGATCCAGCGGCCACCAGGGAGCAGTACGGCTCGGCGTCGATGTCGAGCACCTCGAGGCCGTGCTTCTCGGCCACTTCGGCGGTCTGTGGGAGATGCTCGGTGTCACAGAGCAGCAGCCGCGGCTCGGCGTTGTCGATGATCGCGTCGAGTTCGGCGGGGCCGAGGCGGAAGTTGAGCCCCACGTAGACGGCGGCGGCCTTGGTTGTCCCGCCGAGCACCTCGACGACCTCGGGGCGGTTGGCCACGAGCAGCGCCACCCGGTCGCCGGGCGCCACGCCGAGCGCGCCGGAGAGGGTGTTGGCGATGCGGTTGGTCCGCTCCTCCAACTCCGCCCAGGTGACGTCGCGGCGCTGCGGGCCCACGTCGAAGAGCGCGGTCTCGGCCGGGTAACGCAGCGCGTTGCGCCGAAAGGCCAGGCCGACGCTCATGCCGCCGCCTCGCCGGCACCGGCGGATTCGGGGCGCGGCGCGAACGCCGGCAGCAGCGCCCTGTCGGGTCCGGGCACGAATCGCACCTGCACCTGCATCCCGATCCGCACCTCGTCGGCCGGGCAGTCCACGATCCACGTCAGCAGCGACCAGCCCTCGGCCACGTCCACGATGGCCAGCACGTAAGGCGCCTCGAAGGCCGGCTCGGGAGGCCGATGCACCACCGTGAAGCTGTAGACCACCCCGAGCCCGGCGCTCGGCTCGTAGCTCCACTGCGCGCCGGCGCAGTGGGGGCAGACCACCTGGGGGCAGAAGAAGCTCCGCCCGCAGCGCCCGCAGACGGGCCGCAGCAGTTCGCCGCGGTCCACGCCCGCCCAGAACTCGCCGGTCAGCTCGCGGTCGGCGCGGTCCGGCGGCTGCATCGGCGGCTCAGTCCTCGTGCATCAGGAGCGCCGCGGCGGCGTCCGAGACCGCCATCCCCACCTCGACGCCCCGGGCCGCCGCCAAGCGGTTGCAGGCGCCGACCTTGCCGATCTCGTACGCCTTGAAGGCGTCGCCGATGGGCGCCGTCCAAGCGTCGAAGGAGCCGCCGGCGAGGCCGTGCTGCTCCACGACGGCCAGGCCGGCGATGCCGGAGTCGTTCTTGGCGCGGCCCCCATCGGCGCAGATGAAGCCGTGCGGCGACACCTCCAGCAGGAAGCCGGCGCCGCTGCGCCCGGTGTGGCCCGCGGTGACCAGCACGTTGGCGGAGTCGGCTGGCTGGGCGAACACAATGGAGTCGGTCACTACCAACTCCCGCCCGGTGGGCGAAGTGGCCATCACCTCGCGGCGGATCTTCGTGCCCACCTCCACCTCGCCAGCCGGGTCGTGGCAGGCCAGCAGCCGGGCGGCCTCGGTCACCGTCATCCCCTCGGTCACGCCGCAGCGCTCGGCGTAGATGTTGAGCCGGCTAATCACCCCGCAGGCGTACTGGTCCCTGCCGTTGCCCAACTCCGAGGATGCCGCCGAGGCGGTGGCGGCGGGGATGCCGAGCGCCTCGAGGTACCAGAGCCCGGCGATGCCCGCCCCGTCCATGCCCACGGCGCCGTCGTGGCCGATGACCGCCCGGGGCTTCTGCGGCGCCATCAGCCGGGCGGGCAGCACCCCCAGGTACGAGGCGGCCACCACCACGTCGCTGCCGCGGTTGCGGGCGTCCACGTAGCGGGCCGAGTCCATGACCACGATCCGCCGGTCGCCGTGGGTGGCGATGACCTCCTGGGGGTGATCCGCCTCGTTCGCCAGCAGGGGCGCCTCTGTGACCATGATCGGCTCCTTGTGCGGTCGGGACCGGCGGCTAGCTCAGCAGGCGGGGCACCCGCTGGGCCAACCGCAGGAGCCGGGCCGCATTGTCGTTGAGCGCGTCGGCCACGTCGGCTACGTCGGGCCCGGCGCCCCGGTCCCAGCCTCCGAAGTTGGTGCCGTACACGAGCCGGTCGGTCCCCAGGGCGCCGGTGACGAAGGCGAACTCGCGCGCCCCGGTGACGTGGCAGTCGAACCAGAGACGGTCGAGCTGGCGGCCGAAGACGCCTTCGGGTTTCAGCCACTCCGGGGAGGCGGGCCGCCGCTCGGCCAGCTTCGCCAGCTTCGAGGAGGCCAGGGCCAGCGACCCGCCCCCGTGGCTGAGGCACACGTCGAGCGCCGGGTGGCGGCGCAGCACCCCGCCGAAGATCAGCGTCGCCGCCGCGAGCGCCTCCTCAAGGGAGTACTCCAGCACGAGGTCCAGGTCCCAGCGGCGCAGGCGCCCGTCCAGCAGCGGGCCGTCGATGCCCGACTGGGTCGGATGCAGGAACAGCGGCACGTCCAGTTCGGTGCAGGACTCGTACAGCGCATCCATCGCGGGCGCGTCCAGGGGCGTCCCGAAGTCGGTGCCGACGTAGCCGCCGAGCAGCCCGAGGTCGGCAACGATGCGGTGCAGTTCGGCGCAGGCCGCCTCGATGTCCTGCATGGGCAGGGCGCCGAGGCCCACGAAGCGGTCGGGATGGGCGGCCACCACCTCGGCCAGGCTGTCGTTGTGTGCCCGGCAGAAGTCCACCGCGGCGGCTGCGTCGATGAAGTGCAGGTAGGTGAGGGGGTTCGGCGACAGCGCCTGCACCCTGATGCCCGCGGCGTCCATGGCGGCGAGGCGCATGTCCACGTCGATGAACAGCGACCCTCGGTAGGCCACGCCGTCGAGCCGGTAGTTGCCGACCCGGAACCACGGGCTGCCGTCGGGGTGGCGGCCGATCTCGGGGCCGCAGGCGCCCGCCCGGCCCATCGACCCTTCCAGCACGATGTGGCCGTGTACGTCGATGAGGCCGCCGGCGGCGCTCACGGGCGGCCCTCCATGATGCCGTCGGCGCCCGGCAGCCACGACGCCACCCCGGAGACGGGGATGGCGCAGACGACCGCCTCGACGATCTGCGCTTCGCTGCACCCCGCCCGGCGGGCGCCGTTGGCGTGGACGTGTACGAACCGCGACGAGAACTCCGCCGCGTTGATGGTCAGCAGCAGCAACTCGGCGTGGCCGGCGCCGAGCACGTTCTCCGCTAGGGACCACTCCCGCATCAGCACGTAGCCCTCGAGCGCGCGGGGGGCGTCGTCGGCCATGAGCTCCACGTAGTCGGGCACGAACCCGAAGTAGTCCTCGAAGTAGTCGAGGCACCCTTGGCGGTCGATCGGGTACTCGCAGGCCGCGGCGTCGGGCGGCCCGAGGGTGTGGCCGAACACTTCGTCGATGGCCGCGTTGAAGGTGGCGTAGACGGCCTCGCCGCGGGAGATCAGCACCGTCAGGGCGGCGCCGCGGGCCGCCTCGATCCCGAGGCCCAGGCTGCGCGACCGCTCCATCTGCGCGGTGAGCATGCGCCGGTGGCCCTTCACCGCCGCCGCAGCCGCCATGTACAGGGCCTTCGCCCAGGCGGGGCAGGCGCCGTCGGTGTCGGTCACTTCGCGCACCCGGGCGAGACCTTCGGCGAACTTGGGCGAGACGGCGTCGATCTGGCCGCTCGCCAAGGCGGCGCTGCCCAGGGCGCCCCGGTCGGCGCCGGTCGCAGTGGCGGGCTCAGCTTGCATGGGACCTCCTCGGAGTGACGGGAAGCGGTTCGTCGAGGCGTCCGCCTGCGGACACCCGGCCACAGCGGCCGGTCAGAGTTTGGACACCTCGCCGCCGTCGATCACGAAACACGACCCAGTGACGAACGCCGACAGCGGCGACGCCAGGTAGCACACCAGCGGCCCCAACTCGGCCGGTTCGCCCATGCGGCGCATCGGGATCTTGCGCAGGCGAGCGGCGAGCGTCTTCTCGTCGGCCAATACCTGCGCTTGCGCCTCGGTGGCGAAGGCGCCGGGTGCGATCATGTTCACCCTGATGCCGTAGCGGGCCCACTCGGCCGCCAGCGCCTCGGTGAGGCGGGCCAGCGCACCCTTGGAGGCGCTGTAGGCCGCCAGCAGCGGCTTGCCCTTGAGGCTGGACGTCGAACCGATGTTGATGATGGCGCCGGCGACCCCTTCGGCTACGAAGTGTCGGGCGGCGGCTTGCGCCAGCACGGCGGGCGCGGTGACGTTCACCGCCACCACCTCGGCGAGCACGTCGAGGTCTTGCTCCAGGAACGTTCCTGCGGGCGCTATACCAGCGTTGTTGACCACGCAGTCCAGCCGGCCGAACCGTTCGAGCGCCGCGGCTGTGAGGCTCGCCGCCTCGCCGGCGTGGCGCATGTCGCAGTACACGGGGTGAATGCGCCCGCCCGAGCCGTCGGCCAGCTCCTCGAGGTCGCCGGTCGAGCGGGCCGCGGCCACCACCCGGGCGCCCTCGTCGGCGAGGGCCTGCGCCGCGGCCCGCCCCAAGCCCCGGCTGGCGCCGGTGACGACGGCCACGGTGTCGGTCAGCTGCAGGTCCATGGGCTCGGCGTCGCCTCCTCCGGTCGTGCGCTCAGCGAGCCGCCTCGGGGGACGCCGCCTCGGCGGGCCCGACGATATCCCGACAGAGCCGGGCGGCGATGCCCAGCCTCAGCACCTCGCTGGCGCCCTCGTAGATGCGCATGGGCCGGGCCTGGCGGTAGTACTGCTCGATGCGGGAACCCCGGACGAGCCCCCAGCGGCCCATCACCTGCACGCAGCGGTCCACCACCCGGCAGGCGGCCTCGGTGGCGGCCAGCTTGGCCAGCGACGAGTAGTCGAGGCTGCCGGCGGGGTCGTCTCGGGCGGCCTCGGCGGCCCGGTAGGCCAGCAGGCGTCCGGCCTCGACCTCGGCCCACGAGTCGGCCAGCAGGGCGGCCACCGGACCGAGGCGCACCAGCGGGCGCCCGAACTGGCGACGCTCGGCGGTGTGCGCGGCGGCGATCTCCAGCGCCCCCTGCATGAGCCCCACCGCGGCGCCCGCCACGGTGGCGCGGAACACCGACAGCGTCGCCAGCGTGTGGCGGAAACCGCTCCCCGGCGGGCCGAGGCGGTGCTCGGCACCCAGCGGCACCCCGTCGAAACGCACCTCTCCGAGCACATGCGGGGCGATGATCTCCGGCGACGGCGAGACGGTCACCCCCGCGGCCGCCGCCGGCACCAGCACCAGCGAGTAGACGTCCCCGGGGGCTCCGGCGGGCGCCGGCTCCCGCACCAGGGCAGTGAAGAAGTCCGCCACCGGGGCGTTGGAGATGAACGACTTGCGGCCCTCGAGCACCAGGCCGCCGCCCTCGCCGGGCCGCAGGACCGTGGTGATCGACTTGAGGTCCGACCCGGCCTCGGGCTCGGTCAACGCCAGCGCCGCCAGGGCCTCGGCCGCGGCCACCTTCGGCAGCCACCGGCGGCACTGGCTGGGCGTGCCGGCTCGGGAGACGGCATAGCCGCCGATCCCCTGCAAGGCGAACAGCGCGTCGAGGTGCGCCGAAGCCTTCATGAACACCTCGCGCACCACGCAGACCGCCAGCGGGTCCACCCGCTCGAAGCGCCCGCCGTAGGCCGCCGGCACCATCAGGTCGCAGAGCCCCGAGGCTCGGAGCGCCTCGAGCGTGGGCCGGTGCAGGTCCGA
Source organism: bacterium (assembly GCA_026706565.1). Lineage (GTDB taxonomy): Bacteria > Actinomycetota > Acidimicrobiia > Acidimicrobiales > CATQHL01 > VXNF01. The sequence goes on along the minus strand of JAPOYM010000098.1, from coordinate 10,693 downwards.
GCTCTCGTCGGCCTCCACCGCGAACGGCCCCACCGCCGCCGCTACCGCCAGCGCCTCTTCCCGCAAATCCCGATAACGCCCGGGAAGCTCGAAGTCTGCCACGGCCCGGCCTCCTCATTGGATCTCTCGACGGGTCGACGCGCCGGCTCGCCCCGAGCGCCTAGCGGCCCGCTGGGCAATACCGCCGACGCTCCGACCCGTCACACCGGCGGACGCCGGAATCTAGGTGATTGCTGAGCAACGCCGCCGACACCCCGGCCCGTCGCACCGGCGAAAGCCGGGATCCAAGCACCGGCGACACGATTCGCGCCGCCGTATTCGACTGCGAAGCGCCTGGTCAGAGCCTACCCGCTCATGCTCTGAGCCCTGAATCGAGAACGGAGCCCGGGGCGGCGAGCAACACTGGCAGAATGGCGCGCCCCGGCGAGCACCGGGGGGAGAGGAGCGAGAGCACCATGGCCGACGTGATCACCGAGCGCCGCGACGAGGTGCTTCGGCTGCGGCTGAACCGCCCCGAACGGCTCAACGCCTACGACCGCACGACCATCGACGAGATCATCGCGGGGCTGCGGGAGCACGCCGACGCCCGAGTCGCTGTGATCACCGGCGAGGGTCGGGCGTTCTGCGCGGGCGGCTACCTGGCGAACCTGGCCGAGCCGGACTTCTGGGAACTGCGGGCCATGTTCACCGGCAGCCTGGAACTCTTCGACGCCATCCGCTCGGCGCCCATGCCCGTCATCGCCGCGGTGAACGGTCCCGCCTTCGGCGGCGGCAACGAACTGGTTGTGGTGTGCGACCTGGCGATCGCCTCGGAGAGAGCCCGCTTCGGCCAGACCGGCGTGAAGGTCGGCAGCGCGCCCGTGCTCGGCGGCACGAACCTGCTGGCGATGACCGTGGGCGAGAAGAAGGCCAAGGAAGTGGTCTACCTGTGCCGCCCCTACAGCGCCGCCGAGGCCTTGGAGCTGGGCTGGATCAACGCCGTGGCGCCCCACGACGAGCTGGACAGCGAGGTGGAACGCTGGTGCGCCGAGATCTGCGCCCACTCGGCGCGCTACATGGAGATCGCCAAGATCAGCACGAACGTGTGGTGGCACCAGCTGCGCGACAACATGCAGGCCGGCCTGGGGATGCTGATGCAGGCCGTCGGCTCGCCCGACATGCTGGAAGGCGCCAACGCCTTCCTGGAGAAGCGCAAACCGCGGTTCCCGCCGCGCGACTCCCGCTGAGCCCGCCCGGGGCCGCCGCGGCGCCCGACGGGCGACCAACAGCCCAGAAACCACGTCCCCGCTGAGCCGCCGGGGCGACGAGAGGCACCGGAGACCGACCCCCATGGCCCCCCGCAGCTACGACCACTACCAGCCGACGTTCGCCGACCGGCGACGCTGGAACACGCCCGACGTGCTGCGCCACCGGGCCGAGACGCACGGCGATCGCATCTACCTCGACGTCCCGTTCACCGGTGAGTCCTACACCTACGCCGAGACCCTCGAGTTGGCCGAGCGGGTCGCCCGCGGCCTGCTCGGGGCGGGGGGCGTCCCGGGGGACAGGCTGCTCATCATGCTGCCGAACTGCTCGGCCTACGTGCTCGCCTGGCTGGGATCCTCGCTGGCGGGGATTGCCGAGGTCCCCATCAACACCGCCTACCGGGGCAGTTTCCTGGAACATCAGGCCTCAACCGTGACGCCCCGCATGGTGGTCACCCATCCGGACTATGCCGGGCGCTTCGCCGAGAGCGCCGAGTCGGTGCGCAGCGTGGAACGCTTCTGGCTGGCCGGAGGCGACGCCGCCGCACGGGACGCCGCCGCCACGACCCTGCAACAGGCGGGATTCGCGGTCTCGGAGTGGGAGGAACTGCTGGCCGCCCCGGTCGGGAACCCCGGCCCCGACTCTCCGGCCGGCGGAGCGGGCGACCCGAGCGGGCCCGCCCTCGAACTGCCCCCCGTGCGCCATTCCGACCTCGCGTCGGTCTTCTTCACCTCGGGCACGACGGGCCTGTCCAAGGGCGTGATGATGCCGCACGCCCACATGCACCTCTTCGCCGACCAGTGCGTGTCGCTCACCCGGCTCAGCGACGCCGACACCTACATGTCGGCCGGGCCGTTGTTCCACGGCAACAGCCACTTCCTCGCCGCCCATCCGGCGTTGATCGCCGGCGCCCGCTACGTCCTGCAGGAGCGGTTCAGCGCCCGCGCCTGGGGTCGCCAGATCCGCGACAGCGGCGCCACGGTCACCAACTTCGTCGGCGTGATGATGGACTTCGTCTGGCAGCAGCCCGCACGGCCCGACGACGCCGACAACGACCTGCGCTGCATCTTCGCCGCCCCCACGGCCTCCAGCATTCTCGAGGGGTTCAAGCAGCGGTTCGGCGTCGAGGCGTTCGTGGAGGTGTTCGGGCTGACCGAGACCTGCATGGCGATCCTGAGCCCCTACGGCGAGGACCGTCCCCCCGGCGCCGCCGGCCTCGCCAACAGCGACTGGTTCGACGTTCGCCTCGTGGACCCCGAGACCGACGAGGAGGTCCCCGTCGGCGAGCTGGGCGAGCTCGTGGTGCGCGCCCGCTGTCCCTGGACGCAGTCGGTCGGCTACTACAACATGCCCGAGGCGACCCAGGAGGCCTGGCGCAACCTCTGGTGGCACACCGGCGACGGGCTGCGGCGCGATGCCGACGGCTGGTACTACTTCGTGGACCGCCTGAAGGACGCCATCCGCCGCCGCGGCGAGAACATCAGCTCCTACGAGGTGGAGCAGGCCCTCCTGGCGCATCCCGCCGTGGCCGAGGTGGCGGTGGTCGCCGTCCCCGCCGACGAGGAGGCGGGCGAGGACGAGGTGCTGGCCGTCATCGTGCCCGAGCCGGGTGTCGAGATCTCCGCCGCGGCGATATGGGAGTACGCCGACCGCCGGCTGCCCTACTTCGCCGTCCCGCGCTACCTGCGTTTCGTCGCCGCGCTCCCCAAGACGCCCTCGGAGAAGGTGCGCAAGGTGGAACTGCGGGCCGCCGGGGTCGCCACCGGCACCCACGATCGGGGTCCCGCGCCGCGGCGAGGAGGTCGCCGAACATGAGACGGGCAACCGTGGTGCCAGAGCCATACTCCCGCAACGGTCATTCCGGTCGCCCACATTCGTCATTCCGGCGCAGGCCGGAATCCATGCCCGGGGATCCGGCCGCGTCTGCCGCTGATGACGGAGCACACACCTCGGGGAGAAATCATGAGCCATAACCCGCGGGACGAGCAGGCGCCCGTGCAGCAGACCGTCGTGTTCACGTCGACGACCGGGCGGGGGCGGGTCTGCGCGATGGACTCCGCCTATCACGTCGACCCGTCGAATCACGGACGGGACGTCTGCGTGAACTCCTCCTACTGCGGGGTGCTGCCGGCCCGGTTCATCGCCGAGGCCGCCCCGCGGGGCGCCATCGGCATGGACTGCGGCATCGGCCCCGAGGGATCGGCCATCGCGGGCCTCTGGTACCTGGAGGCGCTGGACATCCCCGCCGCGGTCGCCGACGTGATGAGCGCCCGCCTCGGCGACGGGGTACACCTGTACCGCAACGGCGTCATCAGCTTCTTCAACCAGCTGGCCGCCGACTGCGGGGTGCGGGCGGGCATGGCGGTGGCCGAGGCGGCCCGGGTGATGCTCGAGAACGACCCCGTACCGGCGGCAGCCGGTGAGATCACGAACCGGACCGTGATGCACACCGCACCGGACGGGCGGCAGGTGGTCGCCACCGACTCCATCGCCTTCGCCACCCCCGCCGACCGGGGCCGCAACGTGCTGGTTACCGCCGGGCACACCGGGCGCAGCGCGGTTCCGTACCTGCGCCGGGCGAGCCCTTGGGGGTTCATCTGCTCCGACGGGGGGCGCGGCATGGACGACTCGGGCACGGCGGGGCTGTTCATCGTGGAGGCCGACGGCCTGGCCGGCGCCACCGCGGACGCCCGCCGCGCCCGCATGGGCAGCGGGCTGTCGCACTACCGCGACGGCATCATCTCCGCGGCAAACGCCCTCGCCGCCGCCCGCGGCGTCGAGATCGGCATGGCCTGCCCTGAGGCCGCCCTGCTGCTGCTCGGGCGCCCGGGAGAATCCTGAGCCTCACCGAGCAGGCCGCGGTCAGCCCGCAGGGTGTCGCTGCTGCTGCTCGGGCGCCCGGGAGAATCCTGAGCCACCAACCCCGGCCGTCCCCGAGACCGGCGGCAGCGGGCCGCCCGACCCTCCGGACGCCCGGCGGACAATTCGCCCAACCGGTCGGTTGGAAACCCCCCGGGAGAGCGCTAGCGTGATTCGGCCTGTCAGCCCATAGAGGCGGCGGGCGTCGCGTTTGATCGATCACTGGGGAGGACACCGATGCGCAAGCTTCGGCTCACACTCGTACTTCTGGCCGTCTTCGGGCTCGTGGCCGCCGCGTGCGCCGCCGACAGCGAGGCGGCCGACGAAGCGCTCGCGGAGGCACAGGCCGCCGCCGCCTCAGCCGCCGCTGCCATGAGCGAGGCGCAGGCCGCTTCGGCCGCGGGCGCCGACATCGCCGCCGCGATGGCCGAGGCGCAAGCGGCCTCAGCAGCCGCTGAAGCCGCCAGCGCTTCAGCAGCCTCCGCTGCCGCCGACGCCGCCGAGGCGCTGGCCGCCGCCGACCTGGCGCAGGCCACGGCCTCCGGGAACGAGGCCGCCGTGGCCGAGGCCGAGGCCGCTCTGGCCGACGCCCAGGACGCCGCCGCCGCCGCGCAGGCCGCAGCCGACGACGCGCAGAGCGAGGCCGCTGCCGCCCAGGGCGAGGCCGAGGCCGCGCAACAAGAGGCCGCCGCCGCCAAGGCCGAGGCCGAGGCCGCGCAACAAGAGGCCGCCGCCGCCGAGTCCGAGGCGCGGGCCGCCGAGGCCGCCGCCGCCGAGGCCGCCGCCGCTGCCGCAGGCCCCGTCTGCGGCGGCAACACCGCAGGCGACCTGCCCCAGGGCGTGGACAGCGAGAACGGCGTGCTGAAGATCGGCACCGTCCAGCCGGTCGGCGGCGCCGCCGTCGTGGCCGGCATCGAGCTGCTCGGCGGCATCAAGATCGCCGTCGAGGAGATCAACGCCAAGGGCGGCATCGACGGCTGCACGATCGAGCTGGTCGACTACAACTCCCAGTACGAGGTGGAGGAGCTCATCAACCAGACCCGTCGCATGATCGACCGCGACGGCGTGTGGGCCATCCTCTCCCCCGCCGACAGCCGGGCCATCCCCGGGACGTTCGACTTCCTGGCCGAGAGCGGCGTGATCATGTGGGCGCCCATCTCGCCCCCGTTCGAGATCGAGCGCCAAGAGGTCTACTGGCTGGCCAGCAGCCGGACCGAGCAGGCCCGCATCTGCGTCGACCACTTCGACGACCTGGGCTTCTCCACGGTCGCCACCATCGGCGCCACCAACCCGCTGGGCGAGGAGGTCGTCGCCGGCGTGGAGATCCAGGCGCCCATCAACGGCATGGAGATCGTGGCGCAGGAGACGGTGGAGTCGGCCTCGGAGATCGTGGGGCCGGCCGTGCTGAACGTCATCGCCAGCGGCGCTGAAGGCATCGTCGCCGGCGTGGACAACATCCAGAACGCCCTCATCCTGCAGATCCTGGCCGAGAACAACAGCGACGCGCTGCTGTGCTCCGACCAGGGCGCCGCCGGCTCCGGCGGCCAGAACGCCGTCGGCCCCGCCGAGGAGGCCGCCGACGGCTTCCTGGGCGGCCTGCAGGTGGCCCTGCCCGACACCGACTCCCCGCTGATGAGCCAGTGGCGCGCCCTGCGCAACGCCTACTGCGACTCGATCAGCGACGAGTGCCGGGCCCCCAACTTCAGCGAGCAGACCTACCTGCACTCCATCACCTTCTTCGAGGTGATCGACCGCCTCGACGGTGACCTGAGCTGGGACAACTTCCACGCCACAGCCGAGAACCTCTGGGCCAACCCCATCGAGACGGGGGCGATGCCGCCCATCGCCTGCGGCCCGCGGGCCGACGGCGGCCACGCCTGCGCCTCCGGTGCGGGGCTCTCGGAGTACGACTACGAGACACAGACCTGGACTCAGATCCGCGAGTTCCGGGCGCCGAAGTCCTAGATCTGAGCCGGGTCCCCCAATCCGGCTCGACTCAGCGGCGAACCGCCGTGCGCAACGAGGAGCGTCCCCCCGCTCCGCGCACGGCGGTTCGCCGCCTACACTTTCCCGGCTAGCCAGGACCCCTCGGGCGGGCCGGTTCGCGTGCAGCTCAGGAATCACCAGTGCAGGTACTGCAGCAGATAATCGCCGGGCTTGAGGACGGCAGCGTCTTCAGCCTCATCGGCCTCGCCATCGTGGTCATCATGAAGTCCACGGACGTGCCCAACTTCGCCATCGCGCAGATGGGCATCATGTGCGCCTACCTGGGCTGGTTCCTGTCGGCCGACCCCGGCGACGGGGGCGTCGGCTGGCCGTTCTGGGCGGCCATCATCGTCGCCCTGCTGTTCGCCGGCGTCTTCGGCGCGGCCACGCAGTTCCTGCTGATCCGCCCCCTCGTCGGGCTCTCGAACCGGCCGCTGGCGTACGCCGTCGCCGCCGTCATGTGCTACCTGTCCATCGACTTCCTGCACCGCGAGGGGCTGCCGACCTTCCTGGACTGGTTCCCCACCCCCGACGGCGGCTGGTCGTGGGGCGCGGCGGTCCCGCTCGGCATCCTCGCCGGGGTGCTGACGCTGCTGGCCGCCCGCGCCTGGGTCAAGCCGCTGGCCAAGGTGGACCACTTCCCGCTGCTGCTGCTGACCATCGGCATGACTTGGGCGCTGCTGTCGGGCAACCAGCTCCTCTGGGGGGTGCAGGCCCGCGCCTTCGACGCCCCGTGGGACGACAAGACGCCGCTGAAGCTCACGAACCCCGACGGCTCGGTGCGCCTCATCATCGGCGCCGACGAGGTCGTCGCCATCGGCACCGGCCTGGCCATCGCCATCGCCGTGGGGGTGTTCTTCAAGTCGAAGTGGGGCGTGCGCATGCGGGCCATCGCCGAGGACGGCACCACCGCCCGCCTGCTGGGCATCAACAGCGGGCGCATCTCGCTGCTGGCCTGGGCGATGGGTGTCGCCATCGGCGCCATCGCGCTGATCCTGCGCACCACCTCGGCGGTGCTGGACGTCTCCACCGCCAACGTCATCATCCTGAAGGGCTTCATCGCCGCGGTGCTGGGCGGCTTCACGTCGCTGCTGGGCACCTTCGCCGGGGGCATGGTCATCGGCGTGGGCGAGAGCCTCGTCGGCGGGCAGATCTCCACCAGCGTGCAGGCCGCCGTGGCCCTGATGGTCGTCGTCGTGGTGCTGCTGGTGGTGCCGGGCGGCCTGACCCGCGAGCGCTCGGCGCGGGAGGTCTGAGGCGATGAGCGACGCCGCGGCCCCACCTCGCCCGCTGTATGCGCCCCGGGCCAAGGGAATCCTGGGCTACAGCGAGCCAGCTGCGGTGGCGCTGCTGTTCGGTGTCGCAGCGCTGCTGCCGCACCTCCCCTACGGCGGCCTCAACGGCCCCTACTGGCACGGCGTGCTGACCGGCATCCTCATCCACACCATCTCGGCCATGGGGTTCAACCTGCTCGTGGGCTGGGCCGGGCAGCTCGGTCTGGCGCACGCCGGCTTCTTCGCCCTCGGCGCCTACGGCACCACGCTCCTGTACGAGGACGGGGTGCCCTACCTAGTGGCCATGGTCATCCTGGGCGCGGTCTGTGCCGTCGTGGGCATCGTGATCGCCTTCCCGGCGGCGCGCCTGAAGGGGTTCTTCCTGGCCATCGCCACCCTCGCCTTCGGGGAGCTGCTCGTGAAGCTGATCGAGTTGGGACCCGAGATGTGGGACTGGCTCGACACCGGCGCCAGCGGCGGGCGCAGCGTCAAGAAGGTGTTCTCCATCGGCGAGAGCAACGGCCCCCTCACTCTCTATTTCACGGCGCTGATCATCCTGCTGGTCACCTACCTCGTGATGCTGGTGCTGACGCGGGGCCGCATGGGCCGCACCCTCAAGGCGATCAAGGACATCGACGTGGCCACTGGGCCGATCGGCATCCCCTCGACGCGCTACAAGCTGGTGGCGTTCGGCATCTCGGGGTTCGTAGCCGCCATCGCCGGCGGCCTCTACGCCCAGGACATCCGCTTCCTGAGCCCGGCCTCGTTCAAGGACAACATGCTGGTGTTCATGCTGGTCATCCTGGTGCTCGGCGGCGTCGGGCGCATCTGGGGGCCGCTGCTGGGCGCAATGTTCTACATCCTCATCCGCGAGCAGCTCGCCAGCTTCCAGATCCTGCGCCTCATCATCATCGGCATCGCCCTGATGATCGCCATCCTGGCCCTGCCGTACGGCTTCGCCTCGCTCCCCAAGCGCATCCAGGACAGCCGCTTCGGGACGCAGCTGCGCAATATGCCCCTCGCCAGGCTGTTCACGCCATGAGCGCCGCCCTGGAGCTGCGCGACCTGCATGTCGCCTTCGGCGGCAACCGCGTGCTGGAAGGCGTCGACCTCGGCTTCGGCAGCGGGTTCAACGGCCTCATCGGGCCCAACGGCGCCGGCAAGACGACTATCTTCAACGTGGTCTCGGGCTACGTGGCCCCGTCTCAGGGCGCGGTCCTCCTAGCGGGCGAAGACTTGGCGAACCGCGGCCAGAGCGCCCGCGTGGCCGCCGGCATCGGGCGGACTTTCCAGGCCCCCCGGCTGGTGCTCGACGCCAGCGTCATGGAGAACACGCTGCTGGGGCTGCAGCAGCGCTACCGCTGGGGGCACCTGGCGGAGCTGCTGCGCCTGCCCTGGGCCCGCGCCGAGGAGCGGCAGGCCCGGCAGACCTGCATGGACATGCTGGAGCGTTTCGGCTTGGCGGACGCGGCCCACGCCGAGGCCGACTCTCTGCCGCTGGGCAGCCAGAAGCTCGTGGAGGTGGCGCGGGCACTGGTGGCCGAGCCGCAGGTGGTGCTGCTGGACGAGCCCGCGGCCGGCCTCGGCGCCGACGACGTCACCGTGCTGCTGCGCGGGCTGCGCGGCATCGCCGCGGAGTCCGAGCTCTGCATCGTCATCATCGAGCACGACCTGCAGCTCGTGACCAGCCTCTGCCCGTACATCGCCGTGCTGGACTTCGGGCGCATCATCTCCGAGGGCGGCCCCGACGACGTGACGCACGACCCGGCCGTGATCGAGGCGTACCTGGGGCACGGCTTCGCCGCCCGGCTCGAGGCCGAGAGCCTGGGGGTCGCCATGGCCGACGCCGCAGCGGGAGCGGACTGATGGCCCTGCTGGAAGTAGACGGCCTGGTCAGCGGCTACGGGAGCCTGGAGGTGCTGCACGGCATCTCCCTGAACGTGGCCGAGGGCGAGATCGTCTCGGTGCTAGGGGCCAACGGGGCCGGCAAGACCACGTTCCTGCGGGCGGTCTCGGGCGTGCTGGACACCTGGTCCGGCAGCGTGCGCCTCGCCGGAGCCGACCTGGCCGGCCTGTCCGTCGAGCGCCGCGCCGCCGCCGGCCTGGGCCACCTGCCCGAGGGCCGGGGCGTGTTCCAGAACCTCACCGTGCGCGAGAACCTCGACTTAGGGACCGTGCTGCGCCGCGACGGCGCCGCTGCGATCAACGCCGACCGGGAGCGGTTGCTGGGGATCTTCCCCGACTTGGCCGAGAAGATCCGCGACGGGGCCTCCTCGCTGTCAGGCGGTCAGCAGCAGATGCTGGCGCTGGCGCGGGCCATGCTGACGCGCCCCGAGCTGCTGATGATCGACGAGCTGTCCTTCGGGCTGGCGCCGTTCCTAGTGGACGAGCTGTTCTCTCTGGTCACCGAGTTGCGGTCTGAGGGCAACACGTTCCTGCTCATCGAGCAGAACGCCCAAGTGCTGGACATCTCCGACCGCACCTACGTGTTCAAGGTGGGCAACAACGACATCTCCGGCCCGTCGGCGGAGCTGCGCCAGTCCCACGACCTGGTCCGCTCCTACCTCGGCGCCTGACCCTCCGGTGTCGACCCGCACCTCAGCGCCGACCGGCCTCCTGCCGACCGACGGCTTCTACCACTGGGGCATCGTGGCGGCGGACTTCGACGCCACCTGCGAAGAGCTCGGCGCGGTCTGCGGCCTGACCTGGGCCAAGCCCATGCGCCGGGAGTTCGACCTGCGCCAGCCCGACGGCACGGTCACGGTGAACTTCCGCCTCACTTACTCGGTGGAGGGGCCGCCGCACTATGAGATCCTCGAGTCGTCGCCCGGCACGCTGTGGGACCCGGCGACGGCCCACGGCGGCGTCCACCACCTGGGATTCTGGTCCGAGGACGTGACCGGCGACGCCGCCCGCCTAGAGGCCGCCGGCTACCCGTGCGGCGCCACCGCCGCCACGCCCGACGGCCGGCCCGCAGGGTTCAGCTATCACCGCCTGCACAGCGGCCTGTGGGTCGAGCTCGTGGACCTCGCCCGCAAGCCGGCCTACGACACTTGGATAGCGGGAGGCGACTTCCCCGCCTTCACGCCGCCGGGGGCGCCCGACGCCGAACCGTCGACGTGAGCCGCCCTCGGGCCGGGATCGGCTCGAACAGGGGCGGCGGGTAGCTTGACCATCGTGATTCCGACGCGCCGGGCGGCGCTCGCGGCGGGCGTGCTGCTACTGGCAGCTCTGCTCGTCGGGTGCGGCTACTTCGAGTCCGACGAGGCGCACTTGGCGCCCCGGACGCCGCTGCTGCCGCCCACGAGCGAGTCGCTGAGCGCGCCGGT
>JAPOYM010000007.1 GCA_026706565.1 bacterium | reverse complement strand
GTCGACACTCTCGCGGACCAGGCCGGTAGGCAGTGCACCCCGGCCGATCGAACCGCCCGGCTCGAGGTACTCGAGGGTCAGCCGCGCCCCCGTGCCGGGCACCCCGCTGATGGCGAAGTCGCCGGACGGGTCGTAGCGGCCCGCGCTGACCGGTATCCGCGTCGCGAAGCGCTGACCGGTGTTGAGGTTCAGCACCACGACGTCAACCTCCACGGGATCGGATGGGGCACCGGGCGCTGGATCCCTGCCCCGGATCGAGTCCGGGGCAGGCTCTTCGCCGGGATGACGGGGAGACTCGGCAGGATGACGAGGAGACCCGGCAGCGGCACGGGACGACTCGGCGGGGACACCGGGCGCTGGATCCCGGCCCCGGATCGAGTCCGGGGCAGGCTCTTCGCCGGGATGACGGGGAGACTCGGCGGGATGACGAGGAGACTCGCCGGTGGGCACTAGACCCTCGTTCACGGCGAACGGGGCGATGGCGGCGGAGATGTTGCCGCAGTTTCCCGTGAAGTCGACCCGCGGCTCGGCCACCTCCACCTGGGCGAAGCGGAACGCCGCGTCGGCATCACTGCCGGACGGGGCCGGCCCCACGATGGCGGCCTTGCTGAGCGAGGAGATCCCGCCGCCGAGACCGTCGATCTGGCGCCCGTCGGGGTCGGGGCTTCCCAGCGCCGCCAGGATGATCGCCTCGACCTGCGCGGGCCCGAACTCGCTCAGGTCGTCCTCCCGGAACAGGACGGCACGGCTGGTGCCTCCCCGCCAGAACGACGCCGGGACCGCCCGGTCCACGTTCAGCCCGCCGGATAGGGCCGCGGCAGTGAGCCGTCGTAGAGCGCCCGGGGCCTGATGAGACGGTTGTCGGCGTACTGCTCCAGCACATGGGCGGTCCAGCCCGACACCCGGCTGCACACGATGAAGCTGGTGAACATGCTCAGCGGGAAGCCGAGGTGGTACAGCACCAGCGCCGAGTAGTAGTCCACGTTGGCGTTGAGACCCTTGCGCTCGTGCAGTTCGGACTCCAGCGAACTCGCCACGGCGTACCAGTGCGGCTCACCTGCCTGCTCACCCAGTTCGGCGGCCAGGACGTCCATCGCGATCGCACGCGGGTCGCGGGTGCGGTAGACGCGGTGGCCGAACCCCGGCACCTTGCGCCGGGCCGCCAGCGCGGCGTCCACGAACGGCGCCACGCCGTCGGGTTCGCCTATCTCGGAGAACACCGCCATGGCGTCGTCCACGGCGCCACCGTGCAGCGGCCCCTTGACCGCCCCGATGCCCGAGACCATCGCCGAGTAGTAGTCCGAGAGCGTGCCGACGGTGGTGCGGGCCGCGAAGGTCGAGGCGTTGAGCTCGTGCTCGGCATAGGTGTTCAGCAGCGCGTTCAGGGCACCCGACTCCTGCTCGGACGGCTGCCGCCCGGTCAGCATCCAGCAGAAGTTGGCGGCATGGTCGAGGCTCGGGTCGGCCGCGATCGGCTCGTCGTCCTGGAGGTAACGCGACATGGCGGCAACCATCGTCGGCAGGCAGCCCACGAGCCTCGCCGCCTTCGCCACCACGGCGTCCCGCGAGATGTCGTCGGCCGTGGGATCCTCCGCGCCCACCAGCGACACGGCCGAGCGCAAGACCGCCATGGGGTTCGCAGTGTCCAGCGGCGCAGCGGCCAGGAGTGCCGACACGCCCTCACTCAGGTGGCGGTGAGACGCAACCTCGGCGGCGAATGCCTCGCTCTCGGCTTCGTCCGGCCAGTCGCCGTGCCACAACAGCCAGGCGACGTCACAGAACGAGGCGTCTGTCACGAAGTCGCGGATGTCGTAACCGCGGTAGGTCAACACGCCGCCCGGACCGTCGATGGAGCACACGGACGAGTGGCAGGCCAGCACGCCTTCGAGGCCGGAGACGACCTGCGGCCGGCTGTCCTGGCTCATCACCAACCTCCTCGGCTCCCCCGGCTCGGGTGTGCTGAGCGGCCCACGCCCAGCCCCCGCCGGGCCCGCTGCGCAGCGGATTCCGGCCCCCGACGGAATGGCGGAAGTTGATCCCGCATCATCACCCGGGAGTCTCCCAGCGCAGCGGTTCGCACGCGTCGCCCGCTCAACCCAGCTTGAACGGGTCGCGTGTGGCGCCGGACATCTCGACCCACACCGACTTGGTGTGGAGGAACTCGCGCAGGCCGTCCAGACCGTTCTCCCGGCCGTGGCCGCTCATCTTGTACCCGCCGAAGGGCACGTCGTAGTTGAGGGTCCGGTAGGAGTTGACCCAGACGGTCCCCGCCTGCAGCCACCGCACCATGCGGTGCACCCGCTGCACGTCGCGGGTCCACACGCCCGCCGCCAGCCCGAAGGGTGAGTCGTTGGCGATGCTCAGCGCCTCGGCCTCGCCCTCGAAGGGGATCACCGACAGCACCGGCCCGAAGATCTCCTCGCGGGCGATCCGCATGGAGTTGTCCACGCCGCAGAAGACCGTCGGCGCCACGAACAGCCCGTCACCGAAGCGCTCGGGGCGGCGCCCCCCGGTGGCCAACTCCGCGCCCTCGGCGACGCCGATGTCAATGTAGCCCATGACCTTGTCCCAGTGGGCGGCGTACGCCAGCGGTCCCATCTCGGTGGCGGGATCCATGGGGTTGCCGAGGATGATGTCACGCGCCCGGCCCACGACCCGTTCCACCAACTCGTCGTGCACCGGGCGCTCCACGAGCAGGCGCGACCCGGCGATGCAGGTCTGCCCGCAGGCGGCGAAGATCCCCGCCACGACGCCGTTGGCCGCAGCCTCGAGGTCGGCGTCGGCGAACACGATGTTCGGCGACTTGCCGCCCAACTCCAGCGACACCGGGGCCAGGTGCTCGGCGGCCGCCTTGGAGACGCGGATCCCCGTGGCAACCGAGCCGGTGAACGACACCTTGTCGACGCCGGGATGCGAGACCAGCGGTTCGCCGACGTTCGGGCCGTCGCCGGTGACCACGTTGTAGACGCCGTCGGGCACGCCGGCCTCGGCGGTGATCTCAGCGAAGCGCAGCGCCGACACCGAGGTGTGCTCCGACGGCTTGTGGACGAAGCAGCAGCCCGCCGCCAGCGCCGGCGCCAGCTTGAACGCCGTCAGCAGCAGCGGCGAGTTCCACGGGGTGATTGCGCCCACCACGCCGACGGGCTCGAAGAGTTGGTACACGAAGAAGTTGCTCTTGGCGGAGTCCAGGACCTCGCCGCCGATCTTGTCGGCGGCGCCGGCGAAGTAGTCGTAGAACTCCGGCAGCAGCGCCGCCTGCCCCGCCATCTCGCGCAGCAACTTCCCGTTGTCCCGCACCTCGATGACGCCGAGCTCCTCGGCGTGCTCCTCGAGCAGCCGCGCCAGCCGCCGGATCACCCGGGCGCGCTCGACGCCCGCCAGCCGCGGCCACGGCCCCTCATCGAAGGCAGCCCGAGCCGCAGCGACGGCGCGGTCCACATCCGCGGCGCCCGCCTCGGGCACCTGCGCCCAGGGCTGCCCCGTGTACGGATCGATGGAGTCGAAGGTCCGCCCCGAGACCGCCTCCACCCAGCAACCGTCGACAAACATCCGCAGCGGCAGGCTCATGACCGATCCTCCATGAGCCTGCGATTCGGCCGCCGATGACCCGCCGCCCACAGTCTCGGCGCTCACCCGCGACAACCTCTCCACACGACACAAATCCTACGGCCGCGTTCGGTGGCCGACCAGCGGATGGGTAGGAAGATGCCACCGCGGACTCTCACCCCGACCCTACTTCATGGCTTCCTCCGGCGGCGAAGGCCCTTTAGTGGCGTCACGGCAGACAGCAATCTCGGCTCGCACAGACTCCACATGCGTGGGTTAACCGCAGCGGGCCCGCGTCTCGGCCTCCGCGAGGATCATCGTTACACGGGCATCAAATAGTCGGCTGGCTGAATCGTCGTGCGCCGCGTGCGCGTCTCTGGACATAGGGTTGTCCTGTAGCGCCTCATCAGCCGCCATGTGCTCTTCTAGCAACTCAGTCCACCGCTCCTCAGCAGCGGCTTGCGCCACCGCCGCCGTATCACACACCTCTGCCGATGGCGACGAACACGCGACGGCAATCACCGCCACAACGGCGGCAGCCGCCGCAGCGGCGCGCACCATCACGCGGTGAGCATATCGGCGGACGACTCCTCTTGAGTCTCCTGCGATACCTTGGGCTTGTCCCACCGCCGTTGTGCGATAGTGGCTAGGACGATTATCGTCGCCGTACCGGCGGCGACCACGGTCCAGTACCACCCTGTACTAAGGACAAGGGTCCTGTTAAGGAAGAATATGAACACGGCAGTACTAGCCGTAGCGACTGCGATTACCAGATCTGCACGCCACGTGGCTGTCGGTTCAAATCTGAGGTACTGCCCGAATTTTTTTGCTGCCATCTTCACATTGCTTATTGTGTTCATCCTCTTTCCTCTTCAGCTTCAACCTGATTTGTTGCTTACAACGTAGGTTTTGGCACAACGGAGACAAAACAGCCAACGCCCACAGTTACGGATTTGGTGGTCACTCCAGCGAGTGTGCAGATGACGCCTGCATTGATTGTCTCCGATATCGAGGGGTGGCTGTGCGGAACCGAGACGTTTCTACACACCCGCTCGGTGTAGTAGAACCTCTCGGTGTAAGGAACGCTCACCCTGGATGACTCTTGAGAGCGGATCCACTGGCGAATCGACCGATTCCACTTCCATACGGTGCGATATCTCGTCTCGTACTTATACTTCGTTACGAGACGGGACCTCGGCTCATTAGTGCACTCCGTCCGAGTCTTGCTGTGGGCAGAGGCTTCGTTGGTGTTGTTGCCGACAATCGGAATCGATGAGGGTAGAGGAACAAAGATTAGCGCGCTGACGGTCAACAGCCCGGCGAGCACTACAGCGACGGCCTTTCTAGAAGACCCCCCCCCCTGTCAATATCGTGTTCAACATCGCTTACCTCCTAGCCGACACGTTGACCGGTCGAAGTGTAGTCGACCGACATGATGTGTGCAAGCGGACGGCAGCCCGGTCGCGTGTCAGGATTCCTGCGACAGGTCGTGGTTGGGTGCTGACCCGAAGGAGATCTGATGGGTGGCGAACTCCATCGGTGGTTGCGACTGGTCGGCCATGATGGCCGATTGGTACCAACCGCAACCAGCCGATGGAGGTGTCCAGCATGGCACAGCGAGTCAGCTTCGAGGAGCGCGTCCGGATTGAGGAGATGCGCGCCGCGGTCGTGGGCGCCGGGGAGGTGGCGCGCCGCTTGGGGCGGCACCCCTCGACGGTGTACCGCGAGCTGCGACGCGGCGCCGCCGGCTGCTACGAAGCGGCGGCGCAGGCTGGCGGCGATGAGCGGGCGCGGCGGCCGAAGACGCCCAAGCTCGCCGCCGGTCCCGCCCTGGCGGCGGCGGTCGGGGAGCGCCTGGCGATGGGCTGGTCCCCCCACGCCGCAGCCGCGGACCTCGACGGGGGGCCGCGGCGGGTGTGCGCCGAGACGATCTACCAAGCGTGCTATGACCCGACCGGGCGCCGGGTCCTGGCGGTTGCTGCCGCGGCGCTGCCGGCGGCGCAAGCCCCGCGGCGGCCCGACGCGAAAGCCCAGCCCGCTGGGCTACTACAAGCCAATTGCCGAGCGGCCCGCCGCCGTGGCTGCGCGCGGCGCGGCGTGAGGACATCTCAGTGGTATCGATCGCGAAGTCGCGTGTTGTGTTCTTGGCGGGCAGCAGCGAGCGTTGGAGGGCGATGGCGGAACGGCATGACTGGAACACCCCAGCCTCCACCATCCGGGACAACCTCCCCATACTCCACAGCTAGCCCTCCGCCGGAGGTCCGAAAGGCAGCACGTGGCAGGCCACCCGGTGCGGCAGGTCGTCGGGCGCGAGC
>JAPOYM010000069.1:0-40000 GCA_026706565.1 bacterium | reverse complement strand
CGCCTCGGCGGCCACGTCGGCGCCGGCGCCGACGGCGACCCCCACGTCCGCGGCGGCCAGGGCGGGGGCGTCGTTCACGCCGTCGCCCACCATGGCTACCCGCCGCCCTGCGGCTTGAAGGCGCTCGATCTCCGCCGCCTTGCCGTCCGGCGTCAGCTCGGCGAGCACGCGGTCGGCGCCGACCTGCCGGCCCGCCTCCTCTGCCGCCGCCCTGTTGTCGCCGCTGAGCAGAACGACCTCGCGGCCCGAGCCCTTCCAGGCGGCCACGGCGGCGGCGCTAGAGAGCTTCAAAGTGTCGGCGAGGGCGAGGAATCCGCCGGCGGCCCCGTCGCTGCCCACGAAAACGAGAGTGCGCCCCGCGGCGAGGTGGGCTCCGGCCGCCGACTCGAGCGCCGCCGGCACGGTGTCGAAGAGTTCCCGCCGACCGACGGTGACCGTCGAGGCGCCGAGTGCGTTGGTGGGGCGGCTGGCGCCACTCTCGGCCGTCCCGTCCGGGGCGGGCGCGCCGGCCGTGCGATCCACCGGGACGAGTCGCCCCTGCACGCCGAAGCCCGGGAGATTCCGGAACTCCGTCACCGACAACGCTGTGGCGGACAACGCCGTCCCGGATGCGCCGGCGGCGGTCGGCGCCGAGGCGGCCGCGGGTTGCGGATCGTCCGGTCGGGCGACGGGTTCCGCCGGCCCGTTCGCGCCCGATGACCCGCCGGAGCCCCCGCGAAGGCTTGCCGCTCGGATGACGGCCGCCGCCACAGGGTGCTCCGAACGGGCCTCGAGGGCGGCGGCCATTGCGAGCAACTCGTCGGCGGTGGCCTCGTCGGCGGTCTCGGTCGCGACGACCTCCAGCCGGCCCTCGGTCACCGTGCCGGTCTTGTCGAGCGCCACGACATCGACGCGGCGCGCCGCCTCGAGGGCGTCGGGACCCCTGATGATGACGCCCATGCGGGCGCCGCGGCCGCTTCCGGCCAGGAACGCCGCCGGCGTGGCGAGGCCCAGGGCGCACGGGCAGGCCACGATCAGCACCGCTACGGCCGGGCTGACGGCGGCGCCGGCGGATCCCACGAGCAGCCAGGCCACCAGGGTGGCGGCGGCGACGACGACCACCGCCGGCACGAAGACGGCCGAGACGCGGTCGGCCAGCCGCTGGATCGGCGCCTTGCGGGACAGTGCCTCGCTCACGAGCCGCACGACTTGGGCCAGGGTGCCGTCCGCCCCCACCCGGCGGGCCTCCACTGCCAGAGAGCCGTGGGTGTTGAGCATCCCGCCGGTCACCTCGTCGCCGGGACCGACTTCCCGCGGCACGGGTTCCCCGGTCACGATCGAGGTGTCCACCGCCGAGTGGCCCTCGGTCACGACGCCGTCGGCGGCGATCCGCTCACCGGGCCGAACCAGGAACCGCATGCCGACCGCCAGCTGCGACGGCGGGACGTCGCTGCCGTCGGGGAGGCGCACGGTGCCCGCGCTGAGCCCCACGAGCGCGCCGATGGCGTCGCCGGCCCGTCGCCGGGCGCGCGCCTCGAGGCGTCGGCCCCCCAGCACGACCGCCACGATCACCGCGGCGGTGTCGAAGTAGACATGCCCGTCGAGGCCGCCGACTGTCACGACCGCCGACCACCCCCAGGCCACCAGCGAGCCGAGCGACACCAGCGTGTCCATGGTGGCGTGTCCCCGTCGGACGGCCCGCCAGCCGGGCCGGTGGAACACCATCCCGCTGGCAAGCACCACCGGCGCCGTGATCCCCCCCACGAGCCACTCCCAGCCCGCGAATCGCAGGGCCGAGACGGACGAGACCACCATCGAGGCCGCCGCTAGGAGCAGCGTTGCGACGAGTGCCGTCGTGGAGGCCCAGTGGGGCTCGGCGCCTTCGAGGTGGAGGACGCCCGGCGAGGCCCCGTACCCCAGGCCGCGAATGCGATCCAGCAGGTCGCGTTCGCTCAGCAGATCCGGGTCGTAAGTGACGCTGGCCCGGTTGGCGGCGAAGTCGACGTGGGCGGCGGAGACGCCCTCGGCGGCATGCAGTTCGCGCTCGATGCGGGTGGCGCAGGCGGCGCAGGTCATTCCCCGGACCGTGGCGTCGAGGCGGGTCTGCCGCGGCGGTCCCGGTGTCTGCCGCTCGTCGGGGAGTGCTGTCGGTGCCAGTGGTCCACCTCCCGCTCGGTTCCCAGCGTATTGGGTCCGGGACCTGCCGAGGGGGCCTCTACGATGCCGCCGATGCGGCCCACTTGCGGTCACCGGACCGGCGACCATCGCAGATTCGGACTGCTGGGGACCTTCGTGGGGTTCTCTGCGGCGCGCCTGGCGCGCTGGGACATCCCCGAGGTGCTGCCGCTGCCGGCGCCGGCGATATTCGCCGGGAACCACCGCAGCCTGTTCGACATCGTGGTGGGGTTCCACGTCTTCTGGAACTGCCGGGCGTCGGTCCGCATCGTGGTCGCCAAGCGCTACTTCGACCACTGGCTGATGGGGCGGCTGCTGCGGACGGCGGGGTTCATCCCGATGGCGCCCGGCAGGGCGGCCCTCGGCGGCGTCAAGGCCTCTCTGGCGGCGCTGGACCGCGGCGAGACCGTGGTGCTCATGCCCGAGGGCCGCTTGATACCCCCCGATGAGCGCCCGGGGGGTGTGGGTCCTCCGGGCGCGGGCATCGGCATCCTGGCGGCTCGCAGCGACGCCCCGCTGGGGGTGTGCGCCATCACGGGCAGCGACGAGGTGTGGCCCCTCGGCCGCCGCTTCCCGCGGCTGCGCTTCGGCCGTTTCCGCCCCACCGTGCGGGTGCTGGTGGAGTCGCTCCCGCCGCTGGCGCCGGGTGACCGCCAAGACCGCGACCGCGTGGCAGCAGCGGTGATGGCGGCGTTGGCGGCGCTGGTGGAGCCGGCGGAGTGACCGGCCTGGGCGCCGCTTCGGAGCGGGGGCCGGAGTCCATGGCCCGCGGGCGGGCGCCGGTCTGGTCCCCGAACCGCGCTGCCGGTGTCCAGTCCGCCGTATCGGCCGAAGTTCCCGTAGGGTCGCAGCGGCGTCCGACCGCACGCGACCACGACAAGAGGGCGACTACAGGGGCGAGGACGAAAATGACGATGTTCAAAGAGCGCTCGCCGACTTTGAGGCGGCTCGTGCCGGCAGCGGCGCTGGCGTTGCTGGTGCCGGTAGTCGCCTGCGGCGACGACTCGGTGCCGCAGGCGAGCGGCAGCCCCGCCAGCGAGTTCCGACCCTCAGGGGAGGCCGAGGCAGAACCCTCCGAGGCAGCCGGGTCGGCCCCGCTCTCGTCGCCCGAAGATCCCGAGCCGGACGCCCCGGATGCCGGGCCGCCCGCGGCCGGCGGCAGGGTGGGCGGCGACCTCGAGGACATCCTGCCCACGGTCTCGACGATGGTCCAGTCGCATGCGCCGCTGCCGACTGAGAACCCGGGCGAGGCCGGCGGATCCCCCGAGGGGATCGAAGGTGTCGTCGTCGTGCCGGTGACCAGCAACGACCACGTGCGCCACGACGTGGAGTACCCGACGGCGCCGCCCGCCGGCGGCCCGCACCTGGGCATCTGGCTGAACTGCGGCTTCTACACGGTGCCCGTCCTGGACGAGTTGGCCGTCCATTCCCTCGAGCACGGAGTGGTCTGGGTGACCTATCGCTCCGACGTGGGGGCTGCCACGCGCGGCGACCTCCAAGTGCTGGCGGTGCAGTCGTCGCACATCCTGGTCTCGCCGTACGAGGATCAAGCGTCGCCGCTGGTGCTCAGCGCCTGGGCGCGCCAACTTCACCTCGACTCCCTTGAGGATCCCCGTTTCGATCAGTTCCTCGACGTGTACCTCTTCGACGGCCCGACGGCGCCCGAGCCCGGAGCGTCCTGCTCGGGTGCGGTGGGTGTGCCTCCCGAGCATCCCGAGACGATCCCGCAGCAGGGATGAGCGCCGGTCCGCCGAAACGCCGCTCCGGCGGAGGGGGCGCCTCACGCCCCGAGACCGGCCGCGGCGGCAACGGGACTTCGGCGGGAGCGCAGCGTCGTCGCCGCCGCCGGCGGCCCGACCGCAGCCGCCTCTGGCGCACCGTGCTGTGGGTCGCCGTCGCCGTGGGTCTGGCCTGGGTCGCGGTTGCGATGGTCGTGTTCCTCGGCGACGACGAGGGTCTGCCGCCGCCGCGCCCGGAGGACGTGACCGCCGGCGCCGCCGGCTGCGAGCCGCTGGACTTCAGCGTGGAACCGGGCGAGAGAGTGGTCTTCCGTGTGACCAACCCCACCGACAGCGACTTCGAGGTGATCGCGACCGACGAGGCGGGCGTCACGCTGCGCACGAGCCCTGGCTACGACCCCGACGATCCGGCGAACTCGGGGGCTTGGGGTGCGATCCTGCCCGTCGCGGGCGACAGCGGGCGACGGCCGCGACTGCTGGCCGCCGGCGTCTTGGCCCACGACGGCCACGAGGACGAGGAGGGGCCGAACGCCACCGCCGACTTCCGTTACCGGATGATCGTGGCCCGCAACGGCGTGCGGATCATGGTCGTCACGTTCCCCGAGATCGGCGAGTCCTCCCCCCTCACCCGCCTCGTGTGCGCCGCCGTCGCCCCCGACGGCACCCTGGACGCGACCATGCCGGTGGGCCGGATCACCGCCGGCTGAGAGCGCCGTCCCTTCCGGGGGTAGCCTCGGGGTTGCTTCCCCAAGGCAACCGACATCCCGAGGAGGGGAACATGGATTGGGGACAGTTCGCGGGTTTGGCCGGCCTGATGGTGATGTTGTTCAGCTGGCTGAAACTCGACATCCGCGACCTCAGGGCCGTCGTCGGCCGCGTGAGTGACCGATTGGGCCGTCTAGAGGGGCGTGTGGCGCGCATTGAAGGTCACCTCGGCATCAACGAACCGACTGTCTAGCGTCGGCGTGTACCGCGCTCAGCGCAACTGTTCAGCGCTGAGGGCGGCGAGGATCGCGTTCCCGCCGGTGACCGCCGGCGACAGGGCCGTCGCCTGGGGCAGCAGCTGCCGGCAGAAGAACTCGGCGGTGACCGTCTTGGCGTTCAGATACTCGGCTTCGGCCCCGGTCGCCCCGGCGGCGAGTTCGGCACGGGCGGCTTCGGCCGAGCGGGCCAGCAGCCACGCCCCCACCACGCTCGCCAGCAGGCGCAGGTACGGGGCGGCGCCCGCCAGCGCGGCGTCGCCGGGATTCCCCAGCAGCCAGTCGGTGCAGGAGCGGCCGCCGGCGACGGCGGAGGCGAGCGGCTCCCGCAGGGCCGCCAGGTCGGGGTGCAGCCCCTCGGCGGTCTCCGCGACGCGGTCGAGCAGTTCGTGCACCACGGCCCCGTCGCGCACCGCCAGCTTGCGGCCCACCAAGTCGATCGCCTGGATCCCGTTGGTGCCCTCGTAGATCGCGGCGATGCGCACGTCCCGGCAGTACTGGGAGGCCCCCGTCTCCTCCACGTAGCCCATACCGCCGTGGATCTGCAGCGCCAGCGACGTCGTCTCGTTGGCCACGTCGGTACACCAGGCTTTCGACAGCGGCGTCAGCAGGTCGCAGAGTTCCTGCGCGGCGAGCCGGTCGGCGTCGTCGGGGTGGTGCTGGGCGAGGTCCAGGGCGGTGGCGTTGTAGTAGCAGAGGCAGCGCATGGCCTCGATGCAGGCCTTCTGGGTCAGCAGCATGCGCCGCACGTCGGGGTGCTCGATGATGGCGGCACGCTCGCCGGGCGCCGTGTCCGGCCGCCGCCCCTGCCGGCGCTCGGCGGCATGGTCCAGAGCCTGCTGGTAGGCCCGGTCGGCCACCCCCACGCCCTCCAGCCCGACGCCGAGCCTGGCGTTGTTCATCATGGTGAACATGTAGACCATGCCCATGTTCTCCTCGCCGACGAGGTAGCCGACGGCGCCGTCGTCCTCGCCGAGCGACATGACGCAGGTGGGGCTGGCGTGGATGCCCATCTTGTGCTCTATGGAGACGCAGGCGATGTCGTTGCGGTCCCCGGGGTTCCCGGAGGCGTCGAGCAGGAACTTGGGGACGATGAAACAGGAGATGCCCCGGGAGCCGGCGGGGGCGTCGGGCGTGCGGGCCAGCACGAGGTGGATGGTGTTGGCGGCCATGTCGTGCTCGCCCCAGGTGATGAAGATCTTCTGGCCCCGCAGGCGGTAGCTGCCGTCGGCGCTGCGCTCGGCGCGTGTCGTGAGGGCGCCCAGGTCCGAGCCGGCGTGGGGCTCGGTCAGCAGCATGGTGGCGGTCCATTCGCCCGAGACCAGCTTCGGCAGGTATTCGGCGCGCTGGGCGGGGCTGCCGTGCAGGTCGAGCAGGTGCAGGCCGCCCTGCGTCAGCAGCGGGCAGAGCGAGAGCGCCAGGTTGGACGCCGTCATCATCTCCTGCAGGGCCAGCCCGACTGCCCACGGGAGGCCGCCCCCGCCGAGTTCGGGCCCGAACGCGGCCGCACCCCAGCCGGCCTCCACGTAGCCCTCGTAGGCGTCGCGGAACCCCGGCGGTGTGGTCACGCTGCCGTCGTCGTTGCGGACGCTGGGGGTGGTGTCGCCGGTGCGGTTCAGCGGCGCGAAGACCTCTGAGAAGAAGCGGCCGGCCTCGCTCAGGATGTCGGGGAGGCTGTCGGGGTCGAACGAACCGAAGGCCTCCAGCTTCGCCAGCGACCGCACGTCGCAGATGTGCTCCAGAACGAACAGCATGTCCTGCAGCGGCGGGCGGTAGGTGGTCATGTCTTCCTCTGGCGTCGGGTTCCCGCTGCTTCGGGCGCGCGGTGCCGACGGTGTCAGGGGCGATGTTCGCTGCTCACGGTATCGGTTCGGCGCCCTGCACCGGTAGCGGGAGGCATCGGGCGGCGAATCGGCTAGAAAACAGCCGCGGAGTTGGCGACAAGAGAGGATTTGCCATGGCCGAGATCGAATTTCTCGGGAGCATCATGAACACGGGCGGGGACCTGCCTAGCGTCGGTGCGCCGGCGCCTGACTTCAGCCTCACCGGCGACGGGCTGGCCGCGGTGAGCCTCGGCGACTTCGCCGGCAAGCGCGTGGTGCTGAACGTCTTCCCGAGCATCGACACGCCTACCTGCGCTACCTCGGTGCGGACGTTCAACGAACGCGCCGCCGGCGTCGAGGGAACCGTCGTGCTGTGCGTGTCCGCGGACCTGCCGTTCGCGGCCGCTCGCTTCTGCGGCGACGAGGGCATCGAGAACGTCTCCTGCGCCTCCACGTTCCGCTCCCCGGACTTCTGCGACGCCTACGGCGTGCAGATCGTCGACGGCGCGCTGGCGGGCCTGTGCGCCCGGGCCGTCGTGGTGATCGACGCCGACGGCAACGTCGCGCACACCGAACTCGTCAACCCGATCAGCGACGAGCCCGACTACGACGCCGCGCTCAGCGCCCTGTAGCGGGCAGCTACCTGTAGCGGGCAGCTACCCGCGGCTTCGGGGGAAGCCGCCCGCCTTGGACAGGTAGCCCGGCACCGTACGTCCCAGCAGTTCCTCCAGCCAGAGGGCCGATTCGCACAGCGACTCCAGGGAGACGCCGCTGCCGACCCCCATGCGGTCCAGCAGGTAGACGAGGTCCTCGGTGGCGATGTTGCCTGTCGCCGCGGGCGCGAACGGGCAGCCTCCGATGCCGCCGAGGCTGGCGTCGAGGACCTCCACGCCGGCCTCGAGCGCGGCCACCACGTTGGCGAAGCCCGTGTTGCGGGTGTTGTGGAAATGCGCCCGGAGCCGGACGTCGGGGCCTACCGCCTCCCGCACCGCCGCGACTCTCTCGGTCACGTCGGGAGGCACGGCGACGCCGATCGTGTCGGCGATGGCGATCTCGACAGGCTCGCTCTTGGCGACCTCGGCGGCCACGGACGCCACGCGCTCGACGGGGACCGCCCCCTCGTAAGGACAGCCGAACACAGCGGACAGGGTCACGCCGGCGCCGATCCCGCCTGTCCGGGCGCCGTCTGCGAGATCCTCCCAGACTGCCACGGCCCCGGCGGTGGTCGTGCCCTGGTTGCGCTCGCAGAAAGTGTCGGAGCACACGACCACGGCGTTGATCTCGTCAACTCCCGCCTCCAGCGCCCTGTCGAGCCCGCGGCGGTTCATGACCAGACCGATGTAGGTCACGTCGTCGGGCCGGGGGAGGGCCGCCATGAGGTCTTCGGCGTCGGCCATCTGCGGTACCCGCCCGGGGTGTACGAAGCTGGTGGCCTCCAGCCGCTTCACGCCCGCGTCGACGAGCCGACCGATCAGTTCCACCTTGGCAGCCGTCGAGACCATTGCATCGTCGGCCTGGAGTCCGTCGCGGGGCGCCACGTCCACGATCTCCACAGTGGCTGCGTCCTGCTGTGTCATCCTCGACCTCCCTTGCATGGTCGGCTTCCCTGCGGCTGCGGGGTCTCGAGGCTGCGGGTTCTCGAAGGCTTGGGTTCTTGACGGTTCAGGCGCTCACTCGTAGCGTGCTCTGCGCAGATGGTACCGCTGCCCGTTGCCCGGAACGGCGTGGCGGGCAAGCAGTGACCGATGGAGTGACCGATGGCCCCAGCGCTCGACGGCCTGCGCGTCCTGGAGACGGGCGTGCTGTTGGCCGGGCCGTTCTGCGGGCAGCTCCTGGCCGACTTCGGCGCCGAGGTCATCAAGATCGAGCAGCCCGGCGTCGGCGACCCCATGCGCCAGTGGGGGCGCGAACGCGCCGGAGGGCACTCGCTGTGGTGGCCCGTCGTGGCCCGCAACAAGAAGTCGGTCACCCTCAACCTGCGCGAGCCCCGCGGCCAGGACCTCGTGCGCCGCCTCGCCGCCTCCAGCGACATCATGGTGGAGAACTTCCGGCCCGGAACGCTGGAGCGTTGGGGCCTCGGCTACGAGGAGCTCTCGGCCGTCAACCCGCGCCTGGTCCTGGTGCGGGTCACGGGCTTCGGCCAGACCGGCCCCTACGCCGGCCGCCCCGGCTACGGCTCCGTCGGTGAGGCCATGGGGGGGCTGCGCTACGTGGTCGGCAATCCCGACTCGCCGCCGAGCCGGGTGGGCATCAGCATCGGCGACACCCTGGCGGCCACCTTCGCCTGCCTCGGCGCACTGTGTGCTCTGCATGTCCGCGAGCGCACCGGCCGAGGCCAGGTCGTCGACTCCGCCATCTACGAGGCCGTGCTGGGGGTGATGGAGTCGCTGATCCCCGAGTACGCCGTGGCGGGCTACATCCGGGAGCGGACGGGGGCCATCCTCCCCAACGTGGCGCCGTCGAACGTGTATCCCACCGCCGACGGCCGGATGGTCATCATCGCCGCCAACCAGGACACGGTCTTCCGCCGCCTCGCCGAGGCGATGGGACGCCCCGAGTTGGCGGCCGACGAGCGCTACGCCACGCATGTGGCCCGCGGCGCCCACCAGGCGGAACTGGACGAGCTGATCGCCGTGTGGAGTTCAGGTCTGGATGCCGGAGATCTGAACGACCTCTTGGAGCGGCACGGCGTGCCCACCGGCCACATCTACCGGGCGCCGGAGATGCTGAGCGACCCCCACTTCGCGGCCCGCGAGGCCATCGTGCGCCTCACGCATCCCGAGATCGGCGAACTGCCGATGCAGAACGTCGTGCCGAAGCTGTCCGAGACACCGGGTCGGTTGCGCTGGCCTGGCCCCGAACTCGGCGCGCACAACGAGGAGGTCCTGAACGGCCTGCTCGGTCTGAGCGACGACGAGGTGGCCGGACTCGTGGCGGACGGGATCGTCTGAGGCGCTCGCCGCGGCGCCGCACGGGCCGGGCCCGGCTCAGCCCCCGGCGACTTGGCGGGTGACGGTGTTGAGGTCGAAGTAGCTGCGGCCCCCGGCGACGCGGCCGTCGGTGACCCGCAGCACGTCGCAGGACTGCAGCTCGATCTTGGCGTTCGTGGGCGGGATCTCGCCGTCGGGGCCCATCATCGGCCCGGTGTTGGTGCCCCGCACCGTGAACTCCACGACCACCCATTCGCCGCCCTCGATGAGGTTGGTGATCTCGGCGGAGCCGTCGGGGAAGGCCCGCGCCCACTCGCGGTACTCCCGCAGCATTCCCTCCGGGCCCTGGTAGCGGCGCCCGCTGGCCACCTCGGTCCAGTCCAAGTCCTCGTGTACGCACTCGATCGCCGCCTCGAAGTCGCGGCTGTTGAAAGCGTCGTAGGTCTTGCGTACCAGGTCAGCGTTGCTCATCTCCGCCATGCCTGCTGCCTCCTTGACTGTTCCCGTGGTCGATCCTAGGCACCGTCCGGCACGGCGTAGAGCGGTGTCGTGCTCGGATAGATCGGCTGTTCGGGGCGCTGGTCCCAGTCGGCGTGGACCGGGGGCTTCAACCAGGACTCGCCGTCATGGAACGCTCGGACCAGTTCCGTGCCCACTTCTTCGCCCTCGTCGTTGGTCAACTCCGAGAACTGAGCCCCCATGGGAGCCTCGCAGTGCAGCATGAGCAGGCTGCCCTTGGCGGTCAGTAGCGGTCCGTGTTTCAGGCCGGCGGGATTCGCAAGGAACGATCCTGCGGCGTGCATGCCCCGCTCGGCCATGAGCAGATCACCGGCCAGCCAGACCATCTCCTCCCAGGTGTCATAGTGGACCTCCTGGCGGGGCTCGCCGAAACCGGGCGCCATCTGGATGAAACGCAGCATCCCGCCGGGACCGCCGTGGAACAGGCCCTCCGCCGGATCGGGCCACCGCAACGACTTGTGCATGATGCCGTGGCGAAGGCCGGGCATCTCGGTGAGGATCCAGTCGATCTCCCAGACCTTCGCCACGTAGGGCCGGTTGTCGTAGTAGTAGCCCTCGGCCCAGACGGGGTTCCAGAAGGCGTATGCCTGGAAGCCGCCTTCGGTGGCGAGCTCCAGCGGGCCGCACCCCTTCGGGACCGCCGCGTAGCCTCCCGCGCCGACGGTCCGGCCGTTGGCGGTGAGGTCGCCCTCCACGACGAAGATCTCCAGCGCGCCCTCGTCGGCCTGCTCGACGTACGACCAACCCGGCGGCATCTTCACCATGTAGGTGCCGGCTCCCGTCTCGGGACGCTCCGACATGGTTCGCACCTCGGCGCCAGCCAGGAACCTGGTGCCGGGGACCGTTTCCCAGGGCAGCGCCCACACATCGAAGAACTGCGGCTCGTCACGGTTGCGATGGTCCATGCTGTTCCCTCCCTTGTCCCGTCGCCGGGTCCGGATTCCGGTGGAATCGTCTCCGGGCGAGTCGTTTCTAGTCGAATCCCTCCTGGCGCGCCCGGGGGCGCGTCTGGAACATCCCGGCCGGAGGACCGTCACTCACCGCACGCGGTCTTCGTGTGGCAGGCGGCCTGCGGTGGCGCGACATCCAGCGACGGATTGCGATCGAAGAATCCCACCGGCAGCAACTGGAACCCGATGCGCTCCACCGGCATGATCGGCCAGTCCTCAGGACGCGGGATGTGCGACACCCCGAAGGTGTGCCACACCACCACGTCGGTGTCGGTGATGCCGCGGTCCTGCGCGGTCCAGACGGGCAGCCCGTCCTCGCCGGTGCTCTGGTTGGGATAGTCGCCGGCGGCGTGCATCTCGTCGGGGTCATACGGAGTGACCCAGAGGTGTTTCTGCGCGAACCGGGCCCGCACGGCGACGCGCGAGTCGGGCGACGCCAGCATGAGCGAACTCGCCTCGGGCACCAGCTTGTAGGCCACCGGCCGGCCGAAGCGGTTGAGCTTGGAGGGGTTCACGATCTTCCAGTAGCGGGCCTTGAGGGGGTCGATGACGCGCTGTGCCTGCTGCTCGCTCTCCAGCAGCGTCTCCTGGCCGCCGAAGGCGTTGAGATGCGGGTTGGCCTCGCCGGGGGGCAGCGCCGCGGTGTCGACCTCGACGACGGAGTTCCCGGCGCCGTCCACGTCGAAGTCCAAGCGCATGTTGAAGATGTGCTGGTGGTTCACGGCGCTGAGGCCCGTCGAGACGATCGTGCCGTAGTCGTCGCTGCCGCCCGGCGGAAGGGCGCGCGTCTGCACCACGCCCGTGAGCTTGATCTCGAACTCGATGTGGCCGTCCTGGTAGAAGTACCAGTAGAAGCCGTACTCGTAGTTGCCGAGCGTGCCGATGCAGGAGACGACGAGGCGTCGTGAGCGCCGCACCTCGCTGGAACCCGTGCTGAGGTCCAAGTGCTTCCAGAGGATCGAGTAGTCCTCCTCGTGGATGCAGACGACGTTCCGGCACAGCTCGGGGCGCCCGTCGTCGTCGGCTGTGACGGTGTCCAGGTAGCGGATCTCGCCGAGACAGTCGCACCCCAGCGTGAGAGAGCCCATGTTCCGGCCCATGCCGTACTCCCCCGCATCGAACGCGTTGCGCCAGTGGAAGGCGTCGGTGCCGTCGCCGTAGGGCACGACCATCTCCGAGAGGGCGGCGCGGTAGAGGATCGAGCGGTGCCGGTCGCTGTCGTCGTAGGCCACCTGGTGCAGGACGAGCCCGTCGGTGGGGTGCATGGAGACCCTCATGCTCCAGCGCTGCCAACGCAGCAGGCTCCCCTCGATTGAGAAGCTGGGCCCCTCGGGTTGGACGATGTCGAGCGGCTTCAGGTCGGTGCGCAGCTCGCCCACCGAGGCGGCGTCGTAGTTGCCCGACTCGGGGGGAAGCGGGACGACGTCCCCGTCGAGGATCTTCAGTACCCGGTTCTCGTTGAGGTCCACGATGGCGACGACGTTCTCGATGGGCTTGGCGTAGCCGTTGTCGGTGGGCCGCTGCCGCAGGTACGACGCCGCCCGGACCAGGCGGCGCTCGGGATCGACGCCGTCGATCGGGAAGTCGCCCACCGACCAGAGGTCCACCTGCACGAGGTCCACGTCGGTGATGCCCCGCCGAGCCAGCGCGGCGCGCCAGCGCTCGTCGCTCTTCACGAGCGCATCGACCGCGGCGAACTCCTCCATGAGGATGGGAGGCTGCGCCCCCGGCAGCGCGCGCCAGGACTCGAGCCGGTCCTCCTCCAGCGAGACCACGGCTTCGTAGGCGCTGCCGTCGGCGCGGTCCAGCAAGGTGGCGCGCGCCCGGCGGCGGATCGGATCACCGGGCCGGAACGCGTAGACCTCCTGCTTGGGCGGCTCGGCGAGCATCAGCAGCGGGAAGCGCAGCCGTTCCATGCCGGGGCGCTCGCGGCGGATGATGGCTGCGGCCCGCTCGATCTCGCTCGCCGTCAGCGGCTCCAGGGGGTGGGTGACGGCCTCGGCTACCCCTGCCATTCGACCGCCCCGAGGTTGGGATTCGGCAGGAGGATGTCCTCGTAGAGGTCGGGACGGCGGCGGTCGATGAGGCGGAAGGGCATGTCCCCCCGGTCAATGCTCGGATCGATGTCGGCGATGACTAGCTCCTCGCAGTCGGCGCCCTCGCCTCCCTCGGCCAGGATGCGCCCCTCGGGGTTGATGATCCGGCTCTTGCCGAAGAACTCCAAGTCGCCGCTGCGCCCGACCATGTTGGCGAGCACGAGATAGACGGAGTTGTCGATGGCGCGGGTCGGCGACGTGTGCGAATGCTCGAAGAGGTGCAGCACCACCTGCTCGGCGTCGGGTCCGGGCACGTAGAACCCCGCCAGGGATCCGCAGATCACCCGCGCCCCCTTGATCGCCAGGATGCGTGTGGTCTCCGGGAGGGAGAAATCGGCGCAGATCATGTTCCCCACGCAGCCGGCGGCGGTCTCGGCCACGGCGAGCGAGTTGCCGGGGGTGAAGTCGGGGGCCTCGATGGTGGGCGTGAGGTGGATCTTGCGGTGGACGTTGGCGATGCCGCCGTTCTCGTCGATCAGCACCGAGACGTTGGTGGGCCGTTCACCCTCGGCGGCGCGCGCCAGCATGCCGAAGGCCACCACCATGCCGAAGCGACGGGCGATGTCGCCCACACGGCCGGTGGCGGCCCCCGGCACCGTGTCGAACGCGGCGAACACCTCCGCTAGGCGCTGCGGGTCGCCCGACTCCTTGGCCTCCCGGATCGTCGCGAAGCCCGGCAGGTAGCCCTCGGGGAGGACCGCCAGCTTCACGCCACCCTCGCCGGCACGGGCGAGCCACTGCTCGGCCTTGTCAAGGGTGGCGCCGGCGTCCCCGTCGACCGGGCAGATCTGGACGGCGGCGGCGCGCAGCATCAGCCGGCCGGGGCGAGTTCCTCGTCGTCGCTCGTGAGGGTGATCTTGCCCTCGCTGACGAGCCGGTAGAAGTTCTCGCCGCGGTCGAACAGCTTGAGCGGCGGCCGCTCGGCGCGGAGCGAGTCCCGCTGGGCCGCTGTCGCCTCGGCGTCGATCCGGAGTTCGTATTCGTCGTCGGTCGGCAGGAACAGCACGCCGTAGTCGTCGCGCGCGCTCTCAGCGGAGACCAGACCCCGCCGCACGTCCAGCAGCACCGCTTCGGGGTCCCGGTTCAGGGGGTCGCCCCAGCCGCCGCCGCCCGGGCTGAGCACCCGCAGGATGTCGCCCCTGCGAACGGGTATCGAATCCGACTTGCCTGGCAGCACAGCCTCGTCGGGGGTGTCGGGATTCAGGAGCCAGACAGAGCCCAGGCCGGCACAGCCGCCGTTGACCCCCCACGGCTGCAGCGTGGCCCGGTCGGAGTGGATCAGCATCTCCCCGTCGACGAGGATCTCGATGTCCTTGAAATAGCCGAGGCCGCCCCGGAACGTCCCGGCGCCGCCGGAGTCCTGGCGGAGGCCCAACCGGACGATGCGGACCGGGAAGTTCGTCTCGGCGAACTCCGCCGGCATGTTCCTGGACTCCGGCGCTACGTCCACGGTGTCGGCCCCGTCGGCGAAGGGGCGGGCGCCCGAGCCGGCGCCGGTGATCTCCCGCAGCAGGAAGTAGTCGCCGTCGGCGTTGTGGCCGAAAAGCCCGTAGGAGGAGATGGACTCCGACGGCGCCGGCACGAACCCGCCCGAGGCCTTCGCCAGGATGCCGAGCCCCAGGTCGAGAATGCGCAGTAGCGGGAACGTGCGCCAACCGCAGGCGGCCGGCCATTCGGGGCTGAGCACAGTGCGCTCGGGCAGCGTGCACGTGATGACCTCGTTAACGCCGTCGTTGATGATCATGTCCGGGGCGAAGGCCAAGAAGAGCGTGCCGAGCGACTTGGCGTAGTAGCGGCCGTTCGCGGGCCAGTTCAAGGAGCCCTTGATCTGCGGATCGGTGCCGGAGAAATCGAAATTGATGCCGTCGGGCGTCTTCGTCATGGTGGCCCGAAGCTTCACGTAGTGGCGCGGCTCGCGAGGCTGCACGTCCACGTACTCGCAGAAGTCCTCGAACGTGTACGCGCCGTCGGGGATCATCGGCAGGACCGTCTCGCGGAGGCTCCGGGTGCAACGGTCCAGCAGCCCCTGGAAGGTCTGCGCCAGCGCTTCGGCGCCGTAGCGCTCACACAACTCCTCGACACGCACGACGCCGATGCCGCAGGCGTTCACGAAGGCGTCGATGTCGGCCCGCAGATCATCCGGGAACCGCGAGTTGTTCAAGATGGTCTCGAAGAGCGCCACGTTGAGTTGCCCCCGGTCGTAGAGCTTCACCGGCGGGACGACGAAGCCCTCCTGGAAGATCTCGAAGGCCGTGAGCGGGACGCTGCCCGGCGTCAGGCCCCCGATGTCGTTGACATGACCGAATACCTGCACATAGGCCACGATCTCATCACCGGAGAAGACCGGCCGGGTGATGCACATGTCGCCGAGGTGGGTGATTCCCCCGTCGGACTTGTACGGGTCGTTGTAGAGGAAGACATCGTCGCGGTGGATGTTGCCGGCGAACTTGTTCATGATCGGCGTCGGCACCGACGCGAACGACAGGGCCGTCACGCTGTTGCCGTGCGAGTCGAAGATTCCCGACCGGTGGTCGTGCTGCTCGCGCACGATCGTGGAGCGCGCCGTGCGTTCCACCTGGATCTCCATCTCGCGGCGCGCCGACTCGATGGCGCCTTCGATGATCTCGAAGAGGATCGGCTCGAATTCGGTCGTCACGTCCGAGCCGTCGCCGTTGGATGATCCGTTCCCGGTGGGTGACATTGGTCGGCTCCTTCGGGTCGTCGTCGGGGTTCTCGCGGATGTCGTCAGCCCAGGTGGATGATCAGGTTGCCGAGGGCGTCCACCCGGGTGACAGCCGCAGGCGGCACTAGCACGGTGGAGTCGTACTCGACGATGATCGCCGGCCCGGAGACCTCGTGGTTGACCGCCAGCCGGTCGCGGTCGTAGAGGCGGGTCCGCTGCTTGCCGTGCCGGGGGCCGTAGTAGACGTCGCGGTCCCCGAGGACGGCGTCGTCGACCGAACCCTCCCGGGGAGTGGTCTCGGCCAACTCGATCCGGGGCAGCGGGCCCGCTCCCCGGACGCGCAGGTTGACGAACTCCACGGGCTGCTCGCCGGCGTAGTGGTAGCCGTAGGTGCGCCTGTGCTCGGCGTGGAATGCGTCCACGGCGGCATCGAGACCGGCGTCCGAGACCGGTCCGTCCGGTACCGGGACGGTCAACTCCGTGGCCATGCCGACATAGCACAGGTCGGCGAATCGCTCCGTGGTGGGGGTGGCGATGCCCTGGCCCCGGATGTCGGCGACCACCTTCGCCTCGAGGTCGGCGAACGTGTCGCCGATCCGGTCGGGGGAGATGTTCTCGGCACGCGTGTTCACGGTCTGCACCGCGCTCGCCTGGATGTCCGCCGCCAGCAGGCCCAGGCAGGAGCCGAGACCGGGACGCGGGGGAATCACGATCCTGCGGATGCCCAGTTGGTCGGCCAACTCGGCGGCGTGCAGCGGGCCGGCCCCGCCGAAGGCGAAGAGCGCGTACTCACGCGGGTCGCGGCCGCGGGCGATCGAAACTTGGCGGACAGCGGCGGACATGCGCGCGGCGGCCAGCTGCAGGATGCCGTAGGCGAACTCCTCGGGGGCCAGGCCGATCTTGCCCCCGACGGTGCCGACCGCGTCCAGGGCGGCCTGCGCGTCCAGGGGCATGTCCCCGCCGAGCAGGTAGTCCGGTATCCGCCCGAGCACGAGGTTGGCGTCGGTGACGGTGGGCTGGGTCCCGCCCTTCCCGTAGCACACCGGCCCTGGGTCGGCGCCCGCGCTCTCGGGGCCGACCCGGAGGCGGTCGCCGGTGCCCAGCGAGGCGATCGACCCGCCGCCCGCGCCGATGGACACGATGTCGATCGAGGGCATTCCCATCGGGTAGATGTCCAGCAGTCCCTCGGTGGTGAGCAGGGGCCGGCCGTCCTCGACGAGGGCCACGTCGGTTGAAGTTCCCCCCATGTCGTAGGTGAGGACCTTGTCCTCGCCGATCTGCTCGGCCAGCCACGCCATGCCCAGTACCCCCGCACTCGGTCCGGAGTAGGCGATGGTGGCGGGCTGCTCGACCACCCGGTCGCTCTGGGAGAGCCCACCCGAGGAGCGCATGAGCAGCAGCGGCGCCGAGTAGCCGGCCCCCTTGAGGCGGCTGTCGAGGCTGTCGAGGTAGTCGGTCACAAGCGGCATCAGCGCGGCGTTCAGGCACGTCGTCATGGCCCGCTCGTACTCGCGGAACTCCGGGAGGACGTCCGAGGAGATGGTCAGGAAGCAGTCGGGGTGAATCTCGCGGAACACTTCGCGCGCCCGCTGCTCGTGGGAGGGATCCAGGTAGCTGTGCATGAAGCACAGGGCGACGGCATTGATGCCCTTCGCCTTGAAGAACTCGGCCGCGGACCGCACGTCGTCGGTGCTCATCTCCTCGAGCACCTCGCCGGTGTGGGTGATGCGCCCACGTACCTGCCGCACGTTCTCGAGGGGTACCACGCGAGGCGGCTTGACCCAGGTGTAGATGGCGCCCCAATCGCCCGGCACCGTCTGGCGGGCGATCTCGATCATCTCGCGGTAGCCGTGCGTCACGATGAACCCCAGCGAGGGCCAGCGCTTCTGCAGGACGGCGTTGAGTGCGACCGTCGTCCCGTAGTGGAGGCCGACGACGTCGCTCGGCTCGAATCCGGCTGAGGCCTGCAGCGCCGAGAGCCCCGTCAGGAACGCCCTGGTGTCGTCGTCGGGCGTCGACGGCGTCTTGGCGGCGAACAGCTGCCCCTCGCTGTTGAACGCCAGCAGGTCGGTGAACGTGCCACCCGTGTCGACTCCCACCCATACCTCTGACATGGCAACCTGCCCCCTAGGACGTGTTCAGCCGGCGATTCGCCGGGGAATCTAGCCCGTGGAGGCGGGAGGGGACATTCCGCCCAGGGGAACGGCCATCGATCCCTCCGGCGACGGGCCATGGACCGGATCCTCCAGCCACGAGACGCCGTCCATGTAGGCGGAGATCAGAGACTCCGGGACCGGCGGTTCGTGGAAGCAGAAGTCCGCCGGGGCGTCGGTGTGGACCAGCAGGATGCAGCCCCGCTGGGTCAGCAGCGGGCCGTGGCGGTGATGTGACGGGTTCCCGACGTAGCTGCCCGCCGCCTGGCGGCCGGTCCCGGGCATGAAGAAGTCGCCTGCGAGCCAGATGATCTCCTCCCAGCAGCCCGGGTGGGACTCCTGGCGGTGGTCGCCCACGAAGCCCGACACGAGGACCACGATGCGCAGCAAGCCCTTCGGTCCGCCGTGGAGGTCCCCCCGGACCGGGTCGGGCAGGCGCAAGGACTTCGACCAGACGCCGTACAGCCGCCCGGGTGCCTGCAACTCCGCGGGGAACACGGTGGGTTCCCAGGGAAGGTCGACCGTCCGTACGACACGCGGTCTCGAGTCGTAGTAGTCGCTAGGGCCGAAGTGGGGACTCCAGACGGCCACACTCCGGGCCGCTTCGCGGACGGTCACGACCAGAGGACCGCAGCCTGTGGGAAGGGCCGCGAAACCCCCGGCGCCCAGTCGCCTGCCGTCGACGGTCAGCGAGCCCTCGAGGATCAGGAGTTCGAGAGTTCCCCCGCCGCCGCCGACAGGCGCCGACCAGCCCGCGGGCATCTCCAGGAGAAGTGTCTGTTGGCCGGTTGCGGGATCGCCGGACAGCAGGCGCCCGTCGCAGCCGGCCAGCTGTCCCGGTTCGGAGACCGGCGCCGGCGGGACGTCGTCGATCTGGAAGAACTGTGCGACTCGTCGGTCGGGGCTCGGGCTCACGCGCTCCCTGTTCAGTCGGCGCTGACGGCGCGCAGGAAACGCGCCAGGAAGGCGTCCCGGTCGGCGGCCATCGCCGGCGCCCTCTCCGGGTCGAGCGCCAGCTCCTCGATGAGGGCGGAGACCTCGACGCCCTGGCGGGCCAGGGCGCTCTCCAGCAGGCCGAGCCGCTCGCGGAGATTCCACACCTCCGCTCCCAGAGCCAGGATGACTCCGAGCAGCCGGTCGTGGACGGGGTCCTCGAAGGCGTGGTACCCCCGGGCTGCCGGGCCGGCGGCGGCCTCGGGGGGGTGGTCCGGCGGCGAGGACAAGGGACTCTCAGCCGGCGGGCTTGTCGGCCTGGTTCACCCAGCGGTTCTCGAGCCGGAACTCCCCGGTGCGCAACAGCGCCGCCGTGCCCCAGTAGTTCGGCTCCTCGTAGTCGAGTGGACCGTCGGCGACGTGTACGAAGCCGCAGGCGCGCAGGACCGCCTTGAAGTCCCGGGACAGGAACTCGTCCCAGAACGCCTCGCCGTTCCCCTCGCAGTCGAAGGATTGCAGGAAGGCCCGCTCCGGCGGCAGCGCCGCGTAGGGAGGCATGTCCAGGAAGCGGATGTGACCTCCGGGCCGCAGCAGCCGGTACGCCTCGGCCATGACGGCGTCGAGAATCTCCGCGCTCAGTTCGTGCAGCAGCAGGAATCCGGAAATCAGGTCGAAGCTGCTGTCGGGGTAGCCGGTTGCGGTGGCGTCCCGCTGCTCGAAGGCGATGGCCAGGCCGCGCTCCTCGGCGGTGAGGTGCGCCCAGCGCAGGGCGGCGGAGGAGATGTCGATGCCCACCACCTCCTCTGCGTCCGGGTAGGCCTGCCGCAGGGCCATCGTGAGCCCGCCGAACGAGCATCCCAGGTCGAGGATCCGCCGGTAGTCGTCCGACGGGGCGCCCTTGGCGAACGCCACCAGCGCACCCGGCGGGCTGCCCGTATAGCCCGTGCGCCACGCCATCCGGTAGAGGGCGCCGCCGCGCTCGTAGACAGGGCCGACGAGCGGGTCGCCCCAGTACCCGCCGGGCACGAGATGGATGTCGTCTCGGCCCTCACTGTCACGCTCGGTGTAGTACTCGGGCAGTTCCAAGGCGGGGTCGAGCACGAGCCGCCCGCGGGGTTCGGCCGGCATCCGGTTCAGAACATCAGCGAGCTGGTTCGTGTGGCCCTCGAGCGAGCGTCTCGCTGCGGCCCACCCCATCTTCTGCGCCAAGTGCTGTGTGGCCGCGGCGAACCGGTAGAGCGGGCTGGGGGCGATGATCACGCCAGCCTCGTCCATGGTGTCAGGCGCGGCTCGGTCCGCGGTGGTCGCGCGCTCGTAGGCATCCAGGATGCCCTTCACGTGCACGGTGTAGTTGTAGCCCCGCAGGCCCTCGAGGTAGTCGAAGTGAGCTGCCTGCTCCTGGGTCGGAGCAGGCAGCTCAGGCATCTCGTCTCCCGAGGTCTCGTCTACGTCGGCCCGCGGCGGCTCGTGTCCCTAGCCGCCCGCCGCCTCGAAGTCCTGGATCCGCACCAGTCCGTTGCCGGTGATGGCACGGGTCAGCTTCAGGTAGTCGGCGTGGGCGTAATCGAGCCCGGTCCAGGCGACGGGGTGGATCGGGTAGTCCTCGGCGAAGATCCGCTGGATCTCCCGTGCCGCCTCGCCGGCTGTGGCGGGATCGGCTGTGGCCGCCAAGGCGGCGTTCAGTTCCTCGTTCTCGTAGCCGAACCAGTTCAGGAAGCCGCCGACACCGCCGTAGATGAAGCCGTAGTAGTTGGCGTCGTAGTAGCCCGGCGTGTCGATCACGTCGACGAAGAACTGCAGTTCCCCGGTGCGGCCGTACTTGCGGCCGTCGAAGGTGGCGCGCGGCTGCTTCTCGATGTTGAGCTCGAATCCGGCCTCGCGCATCGAGCTCTGCACCAAGATGGCGATCTCCTCGTCCAGCGGAAGGCCGTCCGCGTACGCCAGCGTCAGCGGCGCGTCGATGCCCGAGAGCACCGCCCCGGCCGCCTCGATGTCGTAGCCGCGGAAGAACTCGTCGGTGTAGCCGGGAGTCGGCGGGATCAGGATCGAGTCCCATATGAGGGCCTCGCCCTGGAAGACCACGTCGACGATGTCCTGGTAGGGGATCGCCTGGGCGATCGCCGCCCGCACGGCCGGATCGTCGAACGGCGCCTCGTAGGTGAGCGCCAGGAACGCCCCGGTGGTGGTCGGCATGCGGGTCACCGCAACCCCCTCGGTGGCCTTGGCCTGCTCGACGCCGAGCGTCGTCAGCTCTGCGGCGAAGGCCACATCGCCGGCGAGCAGGAGCTGCAGGCGCGAGTTGGCGTCGGGCACGCTGCGCTGGATGACCCGCTGCAGGGCCGGCTGCGGGCCCCAGTAGTTCTCGCGCGCCTCGAGGGTGACCTCGTCGCCGCCGGGGCCGAAGTCGGTGACCCGGTACGGCCCGAAGCCGGCCGTGTTCTGGTTGAGCCACTCGTTGGCGTAGGGGTCCTCCTCGGTGGCGTGCCGGCGGACCTCGGTCGAGTCGTAGACGACCAGCCAGCCCGAACCCAGCGAGGGCAGGAGCTTGTCGCCGAAGATCCCGCTGATCCGCAGCGTGTGGTCGTCGACGACCTCGACTTGATCGATGCTCACTAGGCC
Organism: bacterium; assembly: GCA_026706565.1. Classification (GTDB taxonomy): domain Bacteria; phylum Actinomycetota; class Acidimicrobiia; order Acidimicrobiales; family CATQHL01; genus VXNF01. The sequence goes on along the minus strand of JAPOYM010000069.1, from coordinate 18,421 downwards.
GGCGAGTGAGATCCAGAAGGCGCCCGTGGTGAAGCCGGACATCGTCTTCTCGAGCGACCAGCGCACATCCTCCGCGGTCATCTCGTTGCCGAAGTCGCTCATCACTCCTTGTTGGAGGTGGAAGGTGTACACGCTGCCGTCGGGGGAGATCTCCCAACTCTCGGCCAGTTCGGGCTGGGCCTGACCGGCGTTGCCGTCTTCGAGGCTGGCGTAGAGGGCGTCGCGGTCGGCAGGGATCTCCCAGTTCGTGAGGCTGTCGTAGGTGGCGAAGAAGATGCCGACCGACGGCAGGTTGTTCTGTCCGGGGCCGTCGGGGTTGATGGCCAGCACGGGTCCAGCCAGGGCGAACACCACTTCCTCGGGCACTCCCGGCGCGGCGGCGGGCGCCGGCGGCGGGGGTTCGGGCGCCGGGGCGGGTGCGGTGGCCTCGCGCTCGGCGGCTGCTCGGGCCTCGGCCTGGGCCTCCTCGGCGGCGGCCCGAGCCGAGTCGGCCTCGCTCTGGGCGGCGGCCGCCTGCGAGCGCGCCGCCTCCGCGGCTGCCTGCGCCTCGGCCAGCGCCGCCTCGGCCTCGGCCACGGCCTCCTGGTTACCCTCCGCGGTGGCCTGCGCCAGGGTGGACGCTGCTTGGGCCTCCTCGGCGGCGGCGAGCGCCGCGTCCGCCCGGGCGGAGGCCGCTTGCGCGTCGGCGAGCGCCACCCTGGCTTCGGACTGTGCTGCCTGCGCTTCGCCCGTCGCCTCCTCGGCGACCTCGGAGGCGCCTTCGTCCGCGGCGCAGGCTGCAGCCAGCAGCGCCAGCGCGCTCAGGACGGCGATCCAGCCTGCTCGGCCGGACTCTCCCCGGCGGGGCTTGCTCGACGTTCTGGAGTTTTGGTGCATGGTTCCCTTCCCCATCAGTTCTGCCCCGAGGCGCCCGCGCTCGAACCCCGTCGAGGATCGGACAGCCGGAGGCTCGGAGATGACGCGGGAAGGCTAGTCGTCAGGCATGGGCCGGGCAAAGAGCCGTGGGCCCGGGATCCTCGCCGCGGGGTACTGGGTGCGCAGCGCCGGCTGCGGGCTCAGTCGGCGCCCGGGCCCTGCGACGCGGCGCTCCCGGAGCGGACGAGGATGCAGGCGGCGGCGTGGTCCGGCCTCGCCTCGACCAGCGCTGGCTGCGCTTCATGGCAGGCGCTCGTGACCAGCGGGCAGCGCGCCGTGAAGACGCAGCCTGCGGGCCTCTCGGCGCTGGACACCTCGCCCCGCACGACGCTCGCCGCGGGGGCTGTATCGGGGTCCACCGACAGTTCGGCGCCGATGAGGAGCTCGGTGTAGGGGTGCTTCGGGTCGGAGAGGACCTCATCGGTGGGGCCGATCTCCACGAGCCGCCCCAGGTACATGACCGCCACCCGTTCGCATACGGCTCGGATCGCCTTCAGGTCGTGGGAGATGAGCACGTAGGTGAGGTTCAGTTCCCGCTGCAGGCGCAGCAGCAACCGCAGCACGCCCTCCTGCACCGACACGTCCAGCGAGGCTGTCGGTTCGTCGAGGATGAGCACACGCGGCGAGGTCGCCAGCGCTCTGGCGATGTTGACCCGCTGCTGCTGTCCCCCGGAGAGCTCGTGGGGATAGCGGCCCGCCAGATCCGGCGAGAGCGCCACCTGCTCCAGCAGTTCATGGACTCGCCGAGCCAGGTCCGCGCCGCGCAGGTCGGTGTGCAGGAGCAGGGGCTCGGCGACCGCCTCCCAGACGTGATAGCGCGGGTCCAGCGACTCGTAGGGCTCCTGGAAGACGATCTGCATCTCGCTGCGCCAGGAGCGGAGCGCCTTGGCCCCGGCGTCGGTGATGGAGCGGCCGAGCACCTCGATCCTGCCGGAGTCCACCGGGGTGAGCCCCAGGATGCAGCGGGCGACGGTCGACTTCCCCGAGCCGCTCTCGCCGACGATGCCGAGGGTCCGCCCGTAGGGCACCGTGAAGCCGACGTCCTCCGCGGCGACGACGTCGGGCACGCCGCGACGGGAGGGGAAGGTCTTGTTGAGGCCCTCGACGGCGATGGCGACCGCGCTGTCGAGGCCCGCGGCGCCCTGTGATGCGTCGCTGTGGGTCGGGTCGCTCATCGGCCCGCGCCTTGCGGTCGCTCCTCGCGCAACCCGCGCAGGGCCGATGCGGCGATGAGGCGTCTGGTGTAGTCGTGCTGCGGCGAGAGCAGGACCCGGCGCATGTCCCCGTCCTCGACCACCCGCCCGTCGTGCATGACCGAGACCGTGTCGCAGTACTGGGCGATGATGCCCAGGTCGTGGGTGATGATGAGCACCGACAGCGACAGCTCCGACTGCAGGAAGGCGATCAGCTCCAGGATCTGGCGCTGGATCGTTGCGTCGAGGCCGGTGGTGGGCTCATCGGCGATCAGCACCTCCGGATCGCAGAGCAGCGCCGTGGCTATCACGGCCCGCTGCGCCAGACCGCCGCTCAGCTCGTGGGGGTACGAGCGGGCGATCCGGTCCACGTCGTCGATGCCGACCAGCCGCAGCCGCTCGCGGATCCGGGCGGCGCGCCCCCGCCGGTCCAGGCCCAGGTGGGCCTTCAACACGTTGGCCATCTGGGTCTCGATGGTGATCAACGGGTACAGCGCGGTCCGGGGGTTCTGGAACACCATGCCGATCGCCGCCCCGCGCAGCTCCCGCAGCTCGTCGGCGCCGAGCCCGAGCAGCTCCCGGCCGCCGAGCTGCACCGAGCCCGCGGTGACCCGCCCGCCGGGCGGCAGGAGCCCGATCACCGAGCGCGCCGTCATCGACTTCCCCGAGCCGGTCTCGCCCACGAGCCCGTGCATCCGGCCCCTCCGGAGCTCGAGGCCGACGCCGTCCAGGACGGGGGTGACGACGTCGCGCCCGGCGATCTCGACGCTGAGGTCCCTCACCTGAAGGGCCGGTCCGGTCACCGCAGATGCACCTCGCGGGCCTGCTCGATCCCCTCGCTGAGCAGGTTGAAGGCGAACACCGCGAAGGCCAGGAAGATGCCGGGGAAGATCGAGATCCACCACTGGCCGGTGGTGATGTAGCTGGCGCCTCCGAGGATCATCGAGCCCCATTCGGGCGTCGGCACCTGCACCCCCACGCCTAGGTACGCCAAGCCCGCCAGGGTCAGGATCCCGTAGCCCATCGAGACGCCGAACTGCACGACCGCGGGACCCAGCGAGTTCGGCAGCACATGGCGGAACACGAGGCGCGTCGTGGAGTTGCCCAGCGCCACGGCGGCCTGGATGTAGCGCTGCTCGCGGACGGTCAGCACGCGGCTGCGGACCAGCCGCAGGAACACCGGTGCGTTCACGAAGGCCAGGACGAACACCACGTTGGTCAGGTCGTTGCCGCCCAGCGACACGAGGGCGATCGCCAGGATCAGCAGCGGGAAGGCCTGCACGATGTCGGCGAGCCGCATCGAGAACTCGCCCATGAGGCGCCGGGAGAAGCCCGCGGCCACTCCCAGCACGATGCCGATCAGCGCGCCGAGGCCCACGCCGAGCACCACGATGGTCAGGTCGATCCGCGGGGCGTGGAACACTCGCACGAAGATGTCGAACCCCGAGCGGTCCGTGCCGAACGGGTGCCGGGCGCTGGGCGGCAGCAGCGCCTCGCGCGGGTTGGCGATCTCGGCGCCGAATTGCCAGACCGCCGGGACCACGTAGGCGCCCAGCGCCAGCACGAAGATAATGAACGCGCCCCACAGCAGCGGGGGGTTCAGGTGCCGTCGCAGCCGCTTGGCGAGGCCCTCGGCGTGCCGCGGCAAGACGAACTCCGCTGCGACGCCGCCGGAGGTTTCTGGAGGCGGGCTCACAGTCGCACCCGGGGGTCGATGACCCGGTAGAGCAGGTCGACGACGAAGAAGATGGCTACCGACAGCGCCCCGGCGACCAGCACGAACCCCTGCACGGCCGGGAAGTCGCTCTGGCGGATGGCGTTTACGGCGTACTGGGCGGCCCCTCCCCACGAGAACACCGTCTCGACCAGCACGGCGCTTCCCAGCAGCACGCTGAACAGGATTCCCACGAAGGTCACCACCGGCGGCAGGGCGCCGCGCGTGGCGTACACCCAGAGCTTGCGGTTGGACAGGCCGCAGGCCCGCCCGAAGAGGATGGAGTCCGACGTCAGCGACTCGATGGCGGCCGAGCGGGCCAGGCGGGCGATGGGCGCGGTGAAGATCAGCACCATCGTCATGAGCGGCAGCCAGATGTGGTGCAGGGATGCCCTGAACGCCTCGCCGTTCAGCGCGATCATCGCGTCGAAGAGCACTGCGCCGGTGACGTCGCGCGGGGCGGGTCCCCCCGGCGCTAGCTGTCCCGTGGGGCCCGGAGCGATGTCGAGCTTGAAGAAGAAGACGAACAGCAGGACGAGCCCCAGCCAGAAGTCGGGCACCGAGAGCGCGGAGAAACTGCCGAAGCGGACCGCTCTGTCGCCGCCCCTGCCCCGGCGATGGGCCGCGTAGCTGCCGAGCGCCAGACCGAAGACGAGGGCGAAGGCCAGCGCCAGGGTGACCAACTCCAGCGTGGCGGGCAGCCGGTCGGCCAGATCGGTGGTGACGGGGCGGTCGGTGAAGAGCGACGTGCCGAGATCGCCGCGGACAGTGTCGCCCAGGAAGTCGGCGTACTGCTCGCCCAGCGGCCGGTCCGTGCCGAGTTGGGCCCGGACGCTGGCGATCACCTCCTCTGTGGCGAAGGAGCCGGCGACCAGATAGGCCGGGTCGCCGCCGGCCAGCCGGGTGAGGAAGAAAGTCGCCGTCGCCACGCCGAATAGGATCGGAATCATGAAGAGGATGCGCTTGACGATGAGCCACGCCCATTGCCGCGCCCTCACGACAGTGCCTCCCGCACGAGGCGCAACCGTACTCCGGGAGCTTTCCGTGCGGGAAGCCGCCGCGGCGCGGCGCGTCGGGACTGTGCTGCGTAATCCTGCGAGTCGCCCTTCGCGTCGTTCCGGCGAAGGCCGGAATCCAGGGTTCAAGGGATCCGGTGGCGCCTGCCGTCCGTTGCCCGGCGCCCGGTCAGCGGTCCGCAACGGGTCGATCCGGCAACGCTGATGGATCCCCCGGAGGCAGGCGGCTCGGAGACCGGCGGAATTCCCCGGGGGGTCGGGGGGCCGCCGATTCCGTCACGGTGCGCCGCCCTGCGGGCCCTGCTCGCGCGTCCGCAGGCCACCGTCGTGGTCGGCGCGGTGAACGCCCTGTCGGCCCGCCTGGTGGAGCGGGCAGGCTTCGACTGCTGCTTCGTGACCGGGGCAGGGCTCGCCAACTCGCAGTTCGGGCTGCCGGACCTCGGTCTCGTCTCGATGACCGAGGTGGTGACCGAGGCCGCCAAGATCTGCGACGCCGTCGACATCCCGGTCATCGTGGACGCCGACACCGGCTTCGGCGGACCGCTGTCGGTCATGCGCACGGTCCACCTCTTGGAGAAGGCGGGGGCCGCCGCCGTCCAGATCGAGGATCAGGCCATGCCGAAGCGGTGCGGGCACTTCGCCGGGCAGCGGCTCGTGGCGCCCGCCGAGATGCTCTCCCGGATCGACGCCGCGCTCAGCGCCCGCGGCGACCCCGACCTGGTCCTGATCGCCCGGACCGACGCCCGCTCGGTGCTGGGCTTCGACGAGGCGATCCGCCGGGCGCGCCTCTACGCGGATGCCGGCGCCGACGTCATCTTCGTGGAGGCGCCGCGGACCGTCGAGGAGCTGCGCAGGATTCCCACCGAGTCGGGGGGCGCGCCCGTGCTCCTCAACGTGGTGGAGGGCGGCAAGACCCCGCAGCTGCCCCTCGACGAGTTGCAGGAGATGGGCTACCGGTTGGTCCTGCACGCCAACCTGCTGCTGCGGGTCATGCTCAAGGCCGGCGAGGACGCCTTGGCGCACCTATACGAGCACGGCGACTCCGCCGAATTGGGCGACCGCGTGCTCGGCTGGGCGCAGCGTCAGGCCTTGGTGGATCTGGAGCGGTTCGACGACCTCGAGAATCGACTGAGCAATGAATCGACTGAGCGATAGGGAGGTCCCATGAGCGGACAGCCCGAGGAGCGGCGGTCGTGGCTGGCTTCGATCCCCGGCGACGACCTCGACGTGTACGAACTGTCGGGATTCGGCGGGGCCTCGGGTTTCGGCGAGCGTCCCGCGCTGCTCGTCATCGACGTGCAGTACCGAACGGCCGGCGACAGGCCCGTGCCGATCCGCGAAGCCATCACCACTATGTACCCGACGGCCTGCGGCGACAGGGCGTGGGCGGCGATGCCGCACATCGCCCGTCTCATCGGCGCGGCGCGGGAGGCCGCGATCCCGATCCTCTACCCGTACGTGGCGCCCAAGAAGGCCGTCGACGCGGGGCGTTTCGGCAGCATCAACCCGGCCATCACCTCCATCAGCGAGCGGGGCTACGAGTTCGTGGCCGAGGTGGCCCCCGAGGAGGGCGACGTGCTGCTGCCCAAGCGCCACGCCAGCGCCTTCTTCGGCACGGCCCTAGTGAGCTACCTCGTGGACTTCGGGGTGGACACGGTGATCCTCGCCGGCTGCACCACCAGCGGATGCATCCGGGCCACGGCCGTGGACGCCTTCTCCTACAACTTCCGGACGATCGTCCCCGAGGAGTGCGTGTACGACCGCATCGGCGCCAGCCACGACGTGGGGCTGTTCGACCTCGACGCCAAGTACGCCGACGTGCTGCCGACGGCGGCGGTCATCGATCGGCTCCGGGGACTGGCTCCTCTGTCGCACTGACGGCCGGGGAGGGCGCCCGCTTCGGCCTCAGGACGGCCAGCGCGGCGACGGCCACGACGGCGATGGCGGCGAGCACGATCAGGGCGGCCTGGCCGACGGCGGTGGTGAACGCTTTCTCGCCGGCGATCTCGTAGAGCAGGCCGTCCGCCTCCGAGACGCCCGGCGGCGCCGCACTGCGCCCCAACGCCAAGTCGGTGGTGATCTCGGCGTGTACGTCGGGGTCGAGGCCGGCATCCCGCACCAGCGAGCGGTAGATGCCGCCGACCCGCGAGGCGACCAGCGAGCCGATGATGGCGATCGAGAGGAGCTGGCCGAGCTGGATCGCCACGGTGTGCGCGCCCGAGACGATCCCGCCGCGGGAGGCCGGCGCGGCGCTGAGCGCCAGATGCAGCGAGACCGCCGGGAACACCGACATCGCGGCGCCGACCAGCGCCAAGGCGATGCCGACCAGGGGATACGGCGACGTGGGGGTCATCCGGGAGACCAGCACGAGGCCGGCCACCTCCAACAGCACGGCCGACCCCAGCATGCGGCCGAAGCCGAACCGCTCCAGCAGGCGCATGGCGAACGGGGAGATCAGGGCGGCCACGACGCCGAACGGCATGAACGCGGCGCCGGCCACCAGCGGCGAGAACCCGAGCACCGACTGCAGGTAGGTGATCACGAAGAACATCGTCCCGACCACCGAGACGATCGCCAGAAGCATGATGATGAGGCCCGCGGCGAGGCGCCGGCGGTCGATCCCTGCCTCCGGGCGGGCGGCGGCCCCGCGGCGCAGGGCCGCCGCCATGAGCGCCAGCACCCCCAGGCCTCCCAGCACCCGCCACAGCACCGAGCCGGAGCCCCAGCCCTCCCGGCCGGCGCTGATGAGGCCCCAGATCAGCAGGGCCAGGCCGACCGCGCCCGCCAGACTGGGCAGCACCCGCAGGTCGGTCGCGGCCGGCGGCGCCGGATCCTCCCCCACACCGATCAGCACGGGCACCAGCGCGGCCAATGCGAAGCCGCACGACAGCCAGAAGATCGACCACCACGGCCAAGCCCGCAGCAACAGCCCGCCGATGAGGGGGCCGATAGCCGAGCCCCCGAGCGCACCGGTGAACCACAGGCCCAGCGCGACGTTGAGCGGCCGACCGGCCGGCAGGTGCACCCGCAGCAGCGCCACCGAGGCCGGGAAGGCCAGCGCCGCGCCCGTGCCTGACACCGCCCGCAGGCCGATCAACAGCCCCATGTCGCCGGCGAAGGCGCTGCCCACCGTGCCGGCAATGAAGAGCGCCAGTCCGCAGCGGAGCATCAACGAGGCGCCGAATCGGTCCGTCAGCCCGCCCCCCAGCATGACCAACGCCGCCAAGGGAAGGAGGAATCCCGAGAACATCCACTGGGTCGCCGAGAGGTCGGCGCCGAGCGCCTCGGCGATGGTCGGCGCCCCCAGCAGCACCGTCGCCTGGTCGAGGTTCAGGACGAGGCTGGTGAGTGCTCCTGCTGCCGTCACCCACCAGTGGGATCGTTCAGCTGTCATGCGCGGTCGGGATGTACCCGCGCCGGGCTGGTCACTCTCCCTCGATGCGGTCCACGAAGGACATCACGGCCTCGGAGAACTCCTTCGGGAACTCGGGCACGACGGCCACCCAGCCGCGGATGTTGGGCTCGGGGCCGGGGATCTCCACGTACTCGCTGTGGGGGATCGCGGCGTGCGCCTTGACGGTGTAGGAGTACAGGACCTCCTCCTCCACGTTGAGGACCAGGACCGGGCACCGCAGCTGGGGGTACGCCGCGTAGTGGTCGTACTGCACGACGGCGACATAGGTCCACCAGTAGTTCGGGCCCGCCTGCAGCTTGGCGATGAGCTCTCGCAGGTATGTCTCACCGTCGTTCTCGGTCGCGAAGTGGGCCACGTAGTCCAGGATGTCGTTCGCCAGGAACTCGCCCTTGCCGTCGGGGACCCATCCCGACTTCAAGTCGTCACGGGCCAGCCAGTCGTCGCGCTCCTCCTCGTCGTCGACGGCCAGGATCGGCGCTATGACCAGCGACTTGACCCGCTCGGGCGAGTTGGCCGCCACGTCCACCGCGATGCTGGCGCCCGTGTGGAAGCCGACGAGGTTCGCCTGCTCGTACCCGAAATGGTCCAGCAGGCCGATGACGGCCCGGGAGTAGTAGGGGATGCCCTCGGTCGGCTGCTCGGCCGGATGGTCGGACATCCCGAAGCCGGGCGTGTCCATGGCGATCGTGTGGTAGCGCTCGGCGAAGTAGGGGATCGCCCGCAACCACATGACCGAGCTGCTGGCGGTCTGGTGCAGCAGGATCAGCGGGGGCCCCTCGCCGGCCTCGACGTAGTGAACCTGCCCGACCGCGGTGTCTGCGTACCCTCGCCTCATCAGTCCCCCTCGCAACAGTCCGGGTGCAGGACGCGGGGTACAGTACCCCGCGCACCCGATGCCGGTGGCGGAGGGGCTGGCGGCTGAGGGGCCGGTGGCGGAGGGATCACGATGCTGGAAGCGGAGGGAACGAGCCGCAGGCTCATCAGCACTCGCCACGGCCATGTGCATGTGCGCAGCAACGGCGAGGGCGAGCCGCCGCTCGTTCTGCTGCACATGGGCCTCTCGTCGGGTCGCATGTACCGCCACATCACGCCGCGGCTGTCGGCCGGGCGCCGGGTGATCGTGCCCGACCGCCTGGGGTTCGGGTGCTCGGACCACCCTCGGCCCGGCCTGTCCCTGGGCGACTACGCCGACTCCACGATCGACGCACTCGACGCTATGGGGATCGGCCGGTTCGACGTGGCCGGCGTCCACACCGGTTCGTGCGAGGCGATCGATCTGGCGGTGCGCTACCCGGACCGGATCCGGCGGGTCGCCGTCGTGACCGTGCCGGTGTTCTCCGCCGAGGAGATCCCGCAGTACAAGGACAACTACCTGCACGAACCGAAGCCCGATGCCGACGGCGCCCATCTCGACTGGTACTGGCGCTGGTGGCGCGACGGCGGGTTCGGCGGCGCCGCCGAGCGCTCGCGCGCCTGGCCGGCGGACCTGCTGCACGAGTTCATGATGGATCACCTGGGGGCGCAGCCCGATCCTTGGATGACCTACCACGCCGTCTTCGACCACCCGACCGGCGAGTTCGTCTCGAGGATCCGCCAGCCGTTCCTCGTCATCGACGTCCACGACGACCTCACCGAGCAGACCGCCCGGGCGATCCCGCTCCTGCCCCCGCAGGCACGGGTGCTCACACTCCCTCATCTCACGGATGTGCTGGAGCTCTTCACGACGGCGTCCGACGAGATCGCCGGCCACTTCGAGGAGTTCTTCGCATGAAGCTGCCGACCAACGACCGCTACGACTACGTGTCCATCAAGGACCGCGTGCCCTACGACTGGCCCAACGGCACCCGCCTCGCCGTCTGCCTGTCCAACAACGTCGAGCACTTCTCCTACAAGGCCGGGCTGGGCCTCAACGACTCGGCGGTGAGCGCGCCGGCCGACTATCGCAGCTACGCCTGGCGGGACTACGGCAACCGGATCGGCATCTGGCGCATGTTCGACGCCTTCGACGAGCTGGACCTGCCGTGGTCGCACAACGTCAACTCGACGGTGATGGAGCTCTACCCCGACATCGTGGCCAAGATCATCGAGCGCGGCGACGAGATCATCGCCCACGGGCGGACGAACTCCGAGCGCAGCGACGGCCTCTGGGAGTCCGACGAGGCCCGCCTCATCGCCGAGACCACCGACGTCATCACCGAGCACTGGGGCCGCCGGCCGAGCGGCTGGATGGGGCCGTACATCGCCGAGTCGGCCGTCACCAGCGACCTGCTCGTCGAGGCCGGCTACGAGTACACGCTGCAGTCCCCCTGCGACGACCAGCCGATCTGGCTGCGGACCAGGTCGGGACCGCTGCTCAGCATCCCGTACCCGCTGGAACTGAACGATGTGGGCGTCTACGTGCGGCGGCACCACTCTGCGCCGGTGTTCGCCGAGATGATGATGGATCAGTTCGACGAGATGCTGCGCCTGGCCGACGAGCAGCCGCTTGTGTACTCGGTCTCGCTGCACACCTTCCTGGTCGGCCAGCCGTTCCGCCTGAAGCACCTGCGCGCCGCCCTCGAACACATCGCGGCGCGGCGCGGCGACGTGTGGCTGGCCCGCCCCGAGGACGTCGCCGCCCATGTGATCAGCCTGCCGCCCGGCACTGTCCCCGGAAGTGTCGCCGCGGCCGACTGAGCACCGCGGGGTCTGAAGCACGCTCGCCGCATATCTGGGCGTACCCGGCGGCGCAGGACTGCGGGCCGCCCGGTCGGGCTAGTGGAAGGCGAGGTACTCCCGCAGTTCCCAGTCGGTGACGGCGCGGGCGTAGCGGGCCCACTCGGCGCGCTTCATGGCCACGAAGTGGTCGGTGATCTCGGTGCCGACCGCTTCGTAGAGCGCCTCGTCGGCCTCGAGGGCGTCGAGGGCCAGCGAGAGGTTCTCCGGACAGCAGCGCTCGGTATTGGCGGTCTCCAGGGAGTCCCCCGTCTCCGCCGGCGGCGGAGGATCGCCGGCCTCGATCCCCAGTCGGGCGGCGGCCATCAGCGCCGCCGCCGACAGGTACAGGTTGGCGGTGCCATCGGGGAGCCGGTGCTCGAGGCGGCTGGCAGGCCCCCGCCCCGAGGGCACCCGCACCGCCACCGAGCGGTGGTCGTAGCCCCAGTTGGCCCAGTAGCCCGCCAACTCGCCGGGCTTCAGGCGCTTGTAGGCGTTCACGGTGGGCGCGCACAGGGCGGTCAGCGCCTCATGGTGGGCGAGCACGCCGGCGATGGCTCCCTTAGCCATGTCCGACAGCCCGTCGTCGCTCTCCGGGTCGTCGAAGAGGTTCCGGCCGTCGTCAGCGGTGACGCTGAGGTGGAAGTGGGTGCCGTTGCCGCCGCGGTCCTGGAACGGACGTCCCAGGAAGGTCAGCAGCAGGCCGTGGCGCAGTGCAACCTCACGGCACAGCTGCCTCAGCAGGAAGGCACGGTCCAGCGCCTCGAGGGCATCGCCGTAGCCGACCACCACCTCGAACTGCGGGTTGTCGTACTCGCTGCCCGCCGTCTCGATGCCGATCCCACAGGTCGCCGCCGCGGCCAGGATGTCGTCGAACAAGCCGACCGGATCCACGACGGCGCCGGTGCCGTAGCAGTAGGCGCCGGGCGTGTCCCATGGCTCCCAGCCCCCCGAGCCGTCGGGCTGCAGTACGTAGGCCTCCAACTCGACGCCGATCTTGGGGGTGCCGCCGGTGGCCGCGGCGAGCGCCTCGATGGCGCGCTGTGCCGCCAGGCGCGACGAGATCGCCAGCGGTCGGCCCAGCCGCTCGAGGTCGGCGATGACGACACCCGTGCCCTCGTCCCAGCTGGGACGCACGTCCTCGAGCGAGTAGAGCGCCGAAAGGTCTCCCATGCCCTCCAGCACCTCTGCTCCCGGCGCCGGGATGAGGTCGCGGTCGTAGCCGACGCCGAAGATGGTCACGGAGAAGCCCACCTCGCCGGTGACCGCGGCGGCAGGCACGTATTTGCCGCGGGCGAAGCCGAACTGGTCGGCGAACAGGACGCGGATCCGGTGCATTCCTTCTGGCAGCATCGTTGCTTTGCTCTCTCCGGTCGGGGTTCGTGGCTGGCGGCGCCGGACGCCGACGGACCGCATTGGCCCCCGCTGCACGCCGTCGCTCCGGCGCGGCGGATAGTAGCCTGCCGTACTGGTCGTACCGGCTGCGACCACGGCGACTAGCACACGGGCCGCTGGTCCGCGATGAGGCCACACATCGGGGTGTGGCGTCGGGCTCAGCGCCGAACATCGAAGCGTCCCGGCGGGGCGCCCGAGGGGAGGACACCTTGAACGAATCCACTGCACGATGCACGACGAGGCGACGGGCACGGCGGCGCCCTGCCGGCCTGCTGATGGCCCTGCTGGCGGTGGCGCTGGTTGCGGCCGCCTGCGGCGGGGATGACGACGACGCGCCGGCCGCGCCGCCCCCTGCGCCCGAGCCTGCCGCTCCGGCGCCCGCGCCTGAACCCGCGCCTGAGCCCGCGCCCGCGCCTGAGCCTGCGCCGGCTCCGGAACCGGCCCCCGAGCCTCCGCCGCCGCCCGAGCCGGCCCCGGCCGCCGCCGGCGACGAGGGTCTGCGGGTGGCGTTGCTGCTGCCGGGCATCAAGAACGACAACTCCTTCAGCCAGGCCGCCGCCGAGGGCATCCTCGACGCCGTGGCGGCCGACGGGAACATCGCCGAGTACCAGATCCTGGAGGAGATCATCGAGCCCACCGATTCGCTGCCGGCCATCCGGGGCTTCGCCAGCCGGGGCTTCGACCTGATCATCGGCCACGGCATCGAGTACGTGGACCCGATCATGGAGCTCTACTCGGAGTTCCCCGACGTGGACTTCGCCATGACAGGCGGGGTGCTCGTGGAGGGCGCCGATCCGCAGGACAACGTCGTGGACTGGCTCTACAACGTGCAGGACATGGCCTACCCGAACGGGATCGTGGCCGCCAACGCCCTGATCGGCGACACCATCGGCATCGTCGGCGGGCCCGAGTTCGACTTCGTGAAGACCATGCACCTCTCGTTCCAGCAGGGCGTGGCCTCGGTCAACCCGGACGTCCAGTTCCTCGAGGGCTTCGCGGGGGACTTCGTGAACGTCCAGAAGGCCGCCGAGGTCGCCAAGTCGCTCATCGACCAGGGCGCCGACATGATCTACTGCTCCGGCGACGGCATCTGCATCGGCGCCGCCCAGTCGGCCTCCGCCGCCGGTGTGCCGATCCTGGTGGGCTTCGGCTCGCAGTACGAGACCGCACCGGACGTCTACATCGGCGCCACGGTGATCCGCCTCAGCGAGCTGTTCCAGACCTACTTCGACACGGTGCGTGACGGCACCTTCGGCAACGCCTTCTACCCCGGGAGCCTGCAGAACGGCGGCATCGAGGTGCTGCCCATCAACACCGACGCCACCGTCGAGACGGCCAAGAGCCTCGAGGAGCTGCAGCAGATCCTCGACGACTTCGTGGCCGCCGTGGTGGCCGGGGAGATCGAGATCCCGTTCCCGTTCTGACCGACGCTCGGCAACGATCGGTCACCGAGCCGACCTCCGAGCCCCCGGCCGCCGCAGGGCGGGGGCTCGGTCGGGTTGCGGGTGGGCGTCGCCGGTTCCGCGCCGCGGCCGCGGCGTCGCCGCCGAGGAGGCTTCGTCAGGCGCCCGCGTGCGCCGGGCAGCGGCAGCAGACCAACACGGGTAGGAACGTCTGCGTGTAGGCGTCGATGAGTCCCTTCTCCGTGAGTCCGTAGTCCGGCACGCCGGCGAGTCCCACAAACGACAGAATCATGAACGGCGAGGCAACCTCGCAGCCCAGTGACCGGGCAGCCGCCGTCACACCGGCGAGGCCGTCGTAGACCTCCTCCCACGGGCGGTCGCTCATGCACCCGCCGTAGGGGAGCGGAAGCGATGCCAGCACGTCGCCGCCGGCGACAACCACGTAGCCGCCGTCGATGGCTTCGAGCGCCCGGGCCGCGTCTGCCAACTCGTCATCGGTGGCGCCGAGTACGACCAGGTTCTGATTTTCGCAGTTGGTGGTGATGCCGATGGCGCCTCGGCGAAGGCCGAATCCCCGCACGAAGCCCATCGCCAGTGTCCGCGTGGCGTGGTGGCGGTCCACGACGGCGATTTTGGCGACGTCGGCGGCCGGGCCGGCCGCCACCGACCCGGCCACGATGGCGAGTTCGGCCTCGAAGGCCCGTTTGAAGTAGCCGTCGTACATCTCCATCGCCCGCACGACGGCCACCTGCCCCGGTGCGGCACCGGTCACCTCCACGCGGAAGCTTGCCGGACCGATGTCGGAGTGCAGGCGGACAGTGCCGCGGCAGGACTCCGGCAGGACGTCGTCGTTGGCGAACGTGGCGGCGCCGTCCCGGCCGGCGATCTCGCCACCCACCAGCACTAGACGGGGGCGAACGTCGGTGAGGTCCTCCAGCAGCATCAGGTCTGCCAGCCGGGTGGGCGTGATGGATCCGAGCACATGGTCGAGGCGGTAGGAGCGGGCCGCGTTGAGCGTGGCCATGCGGTAGGCCTCGATGGGCTCGACACCGCAGTCGATGGCGGTGCGCACATGGTGGTCGATGTGCCCTTCGTCGGCCAGGTCGCCCACATGTCGGTCATCGGCGCAGAAGGTGAACTGGTCGAACCCGCAGGCGACCCTCGCAGGATCGGCGAACAGCGGCCGCACGTTGTCGTTCATGGAGCCCGACATGACGGTGATGCCGATGCCCAGGCGCAGCCGCTCGATCACCTCGCCGGGGTCGAAGGCGTTGTGGTCGTCGAAGATGCCGGCTGCGGCGTAGGCCCAGAGCGGCTCGGCGGCGATGCGGGCCGTGTGGCCGGTGATGCGGCGCCCCGCAGCGAGTGCCCGGTGCGACTTGCGAGCCGCCGAGGCCTCCAGGTCGAACGGGTTGCTCTCGCCGAGCGTGACCGCCAGCGGGTCGCTGAGGCGCGCCAGGATCTCCGCCTCGGGCACCGTGCCGCCTCCCAATTCGAGTGCGGGGGTGCGGGGCACCTTGTGGGAGACCTGCCGGAAGATGCGCAGCGGGGTTCCGGTGGTGCCGGCGATGTCCATGCCCACAGGCCCCAGCACGTTGGCCAGGCAGTTGGGGTCGGCCAGCACGGTGGTGGTGCCCCGGGGCACCACCAGACGGGCCAACTCGCCGGGCGTCAGCAGCGTGTACTCGATGTGCAGGTGGGTGTCGATGAAGCCCGGCGACACCCAGCAGCCGGATGCGTCGATCTCGCTGGTTGCGGCCAGGCGTCCGGGCGGCGTGACCGCGGCGATATGGGGACCGCAGACCAGCACGTCCCGGCGCAGCAGCTCGCGCCCGTGCAGCGCCAGCACCGTCCCGTCGCGGATCGCCAGGTCGGCTGGCTCGGCGCCGGCGGCCACCCGCTGCAGGCGCAACAACTGCTCGGGCGACGGCACGAGGTGGGCGCCGATGAACTCGACATCGGTCATGGCGTAAAGCTCCGGAGACCTCGATGATCGCTCACCGGTGGACACACTACGTCCAGGCCCCGGATGGCTTCCGGCCGGCTGAGTGCTGCGTGTCTGTCAAACGGATCCGGAGGTCATGCGGGGAGCGGGAGCCGGGCCTTGCTCGAAGCCGCGTCCCTACACTGGCCGTGATGTCGTTCGGGAGGAAGTGGACCGCCCCCCGGCCACCGGTAGACGGAGGTCTCGTGGCGATCCTGAGCGGGCACCCGTCGTGACGAACGGCCCGTCCGTGCGGGAGACCGCGGCGGACCGCCCGCCGCTGATCGGGCTGCCGGGGCGGCGCCGCGCGGCCGGCGGCGTCGAGGGGATGTTGGCTTCGATGTCACACCTGGAACTGGAGGTGTACTTCCGGGACTACGCCCGGCGGGTGGCCGAGGCGGGCGGGTTGCCCGTTCTGCTGTCCCTCGACACCGACCCGGCCCAGGTCGTCGAGCGTCTCGACGGGATCGTGCTGCCGGGCGGCACCGACGTGGACCCTGCCCTGTACGGCGCCGAGCCGGACCGCGATCTCATGGATCCCGAACCGGCCCGCGACGCCCAGGAACTGGCACTGCTCGACGCGGCCGCGGCGGCCGGGGTGCCCGTTCTGGCCATCTGTCGGGGCCTGCAGGTGGTGAACGTGTGGCGCGGCGGGACCCTGCACCAGCACGTCCCCGAACACGGCCTGTTCGACGAGCCGCCCGACAAACTCCAGCATCAGGTGACGTTCGCGCCGGGTTCAGTGCTGGCAGGGGTCTACGGCCCCTCGGTGATGGTCAACTCGCTGCACCACCAGACAGTGGACCGCCTCGGTGCCGGCCTGGAGGTCACCGCCGAGGCCCCCGACGGCGCCGTCGAGGGCCTCGAGTGCCGCGACGCCCCGGTGGTAGCCGTCCAGTGGCACCCCGAACTACTGCCAGAGCCCGACCCCATCTTCGCCTGGTTCATCGCCCGCACAGCGCCCGGCTGAATCGCGCGCCGAGTGCAGCCCGCCGAACCGATGCAGGCAACCGGCTGACGAACACAGGGGCATGGTGGCCGTCAGAATCTCCTACATGTGGGTCAGGGTCGATCCGAACAGTGCGCTCCGACGAGTCGTCGGGCTCAGGCGGCGTTCGGCCACGCTGTTGCCTCGTCGCGCAGGGCCTTCACTCTGTCCGCGATCGCGCTGAGGCGCTCCAGCACCTCGTCCAATGTCCCCGACAGGTCGAGGGCGACGACTTCGAGTCGGCGGTGTGATCCCCTGAGGCGGTAGATCGCGGGTTCGGCCTCGCCCTTGGCATAGACGAGCAGTCCGCCGGGCAGGTCGGCGGCGGTGACGTAGGCGAGCAGTTGGTAGATGTCGGCGTTCGGCAGGCCCCCGGCGAGGTTCTTGTACTTGGCGTCGCCCACGAACGCCACCGAAGCGCCGTGGCGCCAGGTGAGGTCGGGTCGGAGGCTCACCGCTCCGCCCTCGTCGAGGCTCCGGATCTTCTGTTCCCCGAATGTCTCGGCGGAGAGTCCGAGCGCCTGCCGGAGCCCGGTGGTCACGAGATCCTGGAAAACGGTGGTCATGTCCACCCGGAACCCCGACGCCCGCACGCCGCCGCGGCCCGACTCGAAGGCGCAGTGCTGCAGCACCAGGCGAGCCAGCCCGACGACCTCGCGGTAGTGCTCGTTCAGCCGGTCGAAGTGAACCTCCGGGACGGCGCCGGCCGGATATTCCACCGTCGAGACGTTCGTCAGGATCCCAGCGATCCAGCCGAGTTCCCTGCGGGCGGCCGGCGAGCGGAGCCGCATCCGGCCCAGTATGCCGACCGCCGACTTCACGAGCCGGTTCGCTGTGATGTCGTCGGTGAATTCGTCGAAGCGAACCTCGATCGGCGGTGCGATGCCGTGCCGCCGACGGATCTGCTCGTCGATCCTGATCCGCCCGCGCACCGTCGGCAGCGCGTCGTCCTCGCTGCGGTACCCGTGGAGCAGGCCGCGCCCGAAGGCCCGGCGGGCGGCTGACCCCAGCGCCAAGGCCAGCATGTCGGCCGGCGCCTCATCGCGCGGATAGTCGAACAACTCGCGCCTGGGTTCGAAGGTGCCGGTGGCGAAGCAGACGAGCGTCAGCAGCTGCGGGATGTCGATCTTCGGCGCGATGAGCACCGACAGGTCGCCGACCTCGACTGCTCCGACGACGGAACCAGGTGTGAGATGGTACGCCCCGTCGGTCCCCGCAGCGGGCTCCATCGTCAGCGACAGCCCGGCCTCCTGGAGCGCGTCGCGCTGTTCGATGGACAGACGGTGCGGCCCGCTTGGGACGTGCTCCCGCAGGTTCAGCCGGCGCCTCACGCCTGGGCCCCTCGTTGTCGTCGGGTGGTCACCTCTTCCGGGGGCAGCCGTCGTCCTTGGCGAGATCTCATCGCTCGGCCACCGAGCCGTCTCCGGGGTCGTCACGAGCCTGTGTGGCTTGTTCGACGGGCGGTCCACCGTCAGCCCTCGTCGGGGCGTGCTCGTCGGGCGGCTCGCCGTCGGCCTGTGGCGTGCCCGGTCCATCCGACTTTCGCAGCGCGTCGAGGTCGAATTCGCTCAGCCGGTCGTGCTGTCCGTAGAGGCACTCCTCCACGTATGGGAGCACGCTGTGCGTCCAGATGCGTTCGACGGCCTCGGCGTCGAGGCCGGACTTCATGAAGTGGCTCGGCCCGATGGCAGCGTGCCGGTCGTC
>JAPOYM010000059.1 GCA_026706565.1 bacterium | reverse complement strand
GACGAGGCGCTGGCCTACTACCGCACCCGCAGCCGGGGCACGGCGCTGGCCACCGTGGGCTTCTCGGCGGTGGCGCCGGCGGGACGGGTGGAGAACGCCATCGCCTGGCTGTGGCCCGAGGGCGCGTCGGAGGCGCTGGCGCCGCTCGCCGAGGCCATTGCGTCAGTGGGCGCGCACCCGTGCATCCAACTCGGCCACGGGGGACGCCAAGTCTCGCCGGAGGTGATCGGCGAGCAGCCCGTGGCGCCGTCGGCGGTGCAGGCGGGTGCCCATGTGCGGATCGCCCCACGGCCGCTGCGGCCTGGCGAGGTGGAAGAGATCGTGGCCGCGTTCGGCGAGGCCGCCGGGCGGGCCGCCGGCAGCGGCTTCGCGGCGGTGGAGGTCCACGGCGGCCACGGCTACCTCATCGGTCAGTTCCTGTCGGCCGAGTCCAACCGTCGCACGGACCGTTTCGGCGGCGCCACCGTCGCCGAGCGCAGCCGCTTCGGCTGCGAGGTGATCGAGGCGGCACGCAAGGCCGCACCTGAGTTGGCCGTGGTAGTGCGCATCAACGGCTCGGATCTCGTTCCCGGCGGCCTGCAGGTCTCCGACGCCGTGATCGCCGCGCAGCGGTTCGCCGAGGCGGGCGCCGACGCCTTCGTCGTCTCGGCGGGCGTGTACGGCTCGGTGCCGTGGACCATCCCCCTGCTGGACGACCCCGAGGGCGCCTTCCTGGCTCTCGCCGCCGAGGTGCGCCGCAGCGTGGAGGTGCCGGTGGTCGGCGTGGGCCGGATCGCAACCCCCGAGAGCGCCGAGGAGGCGCTGGCCGCCGGGCGCTGCGACGCCGTGGGGCTGGGGCGGGCACTGCTGGCCGACGAGGACTGGGTCGCCAAGGCCTCCAGTGGTCGCCCCGCCGAGATCCGCCCGTGCATCGCCACCGTGGAGGGCTGCGCGGGCCGCTTGCAGTACGGCGAGGCGATCTCCTGCTCGGTGAACCCCGGGGTGGGGCGCGAGGCTCGCCCGCCCGTGCGACAGGCTGCGACCCCCGGGCGCGTCGTCGTGATCGGCGGCGGCCCTGCCGGCCTGGAAGCCGCCCGGCGGGCCGCGCAGCTGGGCCACGCCGTCCACCTGATCGATCGCGCCGACCGGCTCGGCGGGGCGCTGCGCTTGGCCGCAGCGACTCCCGGCCTCGCCCATGTGGCCCGCCTGGCGGACTGGTACACCGGCGAAATGGATCGGCTCGGCGTCACGGTGTCGCTCGGCACCGAAGTGAGCGCAGCCGACGACCTGGCGGGGATCCCGGCGGACCACCTCATCCTCGCCACCGGCGCGGAGACCGCCCCCGAAGTGCTCGACGGCTATGAGCACCTGCCGGCATGGACGCTGGAAGACCTGCTGGCGGGCCGACCCTCCAGCCACGGCACATGGCATCTCATCGATCCGGTGGCGGTCCTCGGCGGGGGCAGCCGCGCCCTGGCGATCGCCCTGTGGTGCCGCCGCGGCGGCTACCGGGTGTCGATGCTGAGCGTCGAGCGGATCGGCCACGACACCTCGGGGCTGGCTCGCCGGGCCTACCTAAGCCGCCTGGCTGCGACTGCCGTGCGGGGCCGGGCGACCCGCATCACCGAGGCGGGGGTGGAATGGCTAGACGAGACGGGCGGCCGGTCGGTGCTGCCGGCGCGCAGCATCGTCGTGGCTGAGCCCCTGCGACCGTCGGTCCCGGCGGCCCTCGCACCCCACGGCGGTGGCACCGATGGCAGCCACAACGCCGCCGGCGTCCACACGGTGCGCATCGGCGACGCCCGCACACCGCGCACCATCGGCGACGCCATCGCCGAAGCCCGCCAAGTCGTCGAGTCGCTGCCGTTGCGCACCGGCTGACGCGCGGCCTCGCTGGAATGGTGCGGGGCAGGCGTCGGAACCGCGACCCGAGGGATGGGGACGCATCACAGAACGAGGGCACGGGGCCTGCTGGTCGGGCTGCGACGACTCGTGGCCCATGCGTGGAGGAGCAGAGCGACACCCCGGCCCCGTATTCGGACCGCTGGCGACAACCGAGGGCGGGGGACGCCGGGGGACGGCGCCGGGTCGATTTCGCCAGACGATCCGCCGACGGCCACCGGTGGCCCCCGCCCGGACCACCGCACGCCGGACCGGGGCCGCTAGTGGAGGACGGAGGCGTCCAGTTCCTCGTAGGTGTTGCGGCCCAGCAGGGCGAGGGTGCGTTCGACGTCGGCTCGGAGGATCTGCAGCATCCGCGCCACGCCCTGCTCGCCGCCGACGGCGAGCGGCCAGAACCAGGCCCGACCGCCCATGGCGGCGGTGGCGCCGAGGGCCCGGGCCTTGACGAGGTCGGCGCCGCGGCGCACGCCGCCGTCGAGGATCACTTCGGCCTCGCCGCCGACCTCCTCAACGATCGGGCCCAGCGCGTCGAGGGCGGCGGGCAGGCCGTCGAGTTGGCGGCCGCCGTGGTTGGACACGACCACGGCGTCGGCGCCCTGCTCGACACAGCGGCGGGCGTCGGCTGCGCTCATCACACCCTTGATCAGCAGCGGCCCGTCCCAGCGCTCCCGCAGCCAGGCCACGTCCTCCCAGGTCTTCGACAGATCGGCCAGCTCACGGTCCAGGTAGGCGGCCATGGAGGACATGTCGGTGTTGGGCGGCAGCTCGTCCACGAGGCAGCCGAAATGCACCGGCGGGCCGGCGGCCAAGTGCCACAGCCAGCGGGGCCGGCGGAGAGCCTCCAGCGCCTGCGCCGGACCGACGCGGGGCGGCACCGTCATGCCGTTGCGCAGGTCGCGCTCGCGTTTGCCGATGACCGGCACGTCGACGGTCAGCACCAGCGCCTCGCAGCCGGCGGCCGCTGCCCGGTCCACGAGCCGCGCCACCACCTCGGGGCTTCGCCACAGGTACAGCTGGAACCACAGCGGTCCGTCGGAGGCGGCGGCGATCTCTTCGATGCTGTAGCTGGAAGCCGTGCTGATGACGAAGACGGTGCCCGCCGCGGCGGCCGCCCGTGCCGCGGCAAGCTCGCCGTCTCGATGCACCAGGCGGGCAAGGCCGGCAGGACCGCAGATGAACGGCACCCCCAGGCGCCGGCCCAGCACGGTGGCACCGGCGTCGCGCTCGCTGACGTCCACGAGTGAGCTCGCCGTGAATCGCACCCGGTCGAACGCCTCGTGGTTGGCGCGCAGCGTGACCTCGCCGTCGGCGCCGCCCTCCACGAAGTCGTAGACGACACGGGGCAGCCGCCGCCGGGCCAGGCGGCGGAAGTCGTCGTAGGTCTGCGGCGGGCTGGGGCGCGGCCGCAGCCGCACCAGCCGGAGGAACTCGCCCGGCTTCACGACACGCGTCTCCGGTCCGACCTGGTGCTGCGACGGCACGGGCGAGGCGCAACCGACATCATGAGCAGCCTGCCGGGCGATCCGCCCGCAGCACCGGCAGGGCCGCCGGCACATGACTTCCGGCCTCCGCCGGAACGACGGGACGGCTGCCTCGCAGCATCACTCAGCAGTTGCCTCGACATCCTCGCGGATCGCGGCGTCGACGCCGAACATCATCCGGGTGACGCCGGCCAGCAGCGGCACGTCGAGGCCGCGCTCGGCGGCGCGCCGGGCGAACGGGGCGAAGACGGCGTCCACCTCGAGGGGCCGGCCGCGCTCGATGCTCTGGAGGGCCGACACCTTCACGCCTGTCTGTCCCGTGGCGACGAGGTGCTCACCGAACTCGCGCAGCACCTCCAGGGCCTGCTCGCGGGGCAGGGTGGTGAACGTGCGGACCCGCATGGGACCCGGCAGGTCGATCAGCGGCACGCCCTCGCTGCGGGCCACCAGCGCGGCCTCGCACATCAGGTCCAAGAACGCCTCCCGCAGCGCCGGAGTGACGAACATGCGGTGGTAGATCGACCGGGTGAGCGCCACCACGCCCATGGCCGCCACGGCCAGGGTGGCCTTGGTCCACTGCACCGAACCGATGTCGGCGCGCTCGGTGATGCGCTCGGGCAGCGTGTCAGCTATCCGGGCGGCAGCGCCTGGCGCCGTCCCGGCGATGTCGCCCACGTACGTCGCCCCGCCGAAGCTGTGCTCGGCCACCCCGGGCCCCACGAGCGTGCCGCCCACCATCGACACCCCCTCGACGGCGGCCGGGCCGAAGCGCTCCACCAGCGGCAGGGCCTGATCCACCCCGTTCTGGACCGAGAAGGCCATGGAGCACCGGCCACCGTAGGCGGCCAGCAACGCGGGCACGTCGAACGACTTGGCGGCCACGAGCACCAGATCGGCGTCGCCGGCCGCGGCGGGATCGTCGGTGGCGTCGACGTGGTAGGTCTTCGTTCCGGCGTCGAACGAGCGGACCTCCAGACCCCGCTCGCGCACGGCCTCGGCGTGCGGGCGGCGGGCCACCAGCATCACCTCGGCGTCGGCGTCGGCCAGCCACGCCCCGTAGACCGATCCGAGGGCGCCGGCGCCCAGGACCACAACTCTCATCGGCGGGCTCCGGTCTCGGCGAGGCGATCCCAGGTGCCAGAGATGAGGCCCTCGGCGCGGAGTTGGAACTTCTGGACCCGCTCGGAGGCGTTGCGGGGCAGTTCGTCCATCCAGCGGATATAGCGCGGCACGGCGAAGTGCGCCATCCGGCCACTGCAGTGCTCGATCAGTTCGTCGGGGCCGAGGATGCGGTCCGGCTTCAGCACCACGCAGGCCAGCACCTCCTCCTCGCTGAGCTCCGAGGGGACACCCACCACCGCGGCCTCCAGAACGGCGGGATGCCGGGCAATGGCCTGCTCCACCTCCCAGGAGCTGATGTTCTCACCGCGGCGGCGCACGCAGTCCTTCATACGGTCGATGAACGTGAGGTAGCCGTCGGCGTCCACGACGCCCCGGTCTCCGGTGTGGAACCAGCCGCCCCGCCAAGCCTCCGCGGTGGCCTCGGTCATGTCGTAGTAGCCGCTGAAGGTGGCGTTCTCGGGCTGCGAGCGCACCACGATCTCCCCCGCCACCCCGGGTGGCGCCTCGACGCCAGCCTCGTCGACGATCCGCATGTCGTACAGGCCCGACGGCCGCCCGGCGGTGCCGATGCGGCGGTCGGCCCCCTCGGCGGCGGCCATGCCGTTCTGGGTCACGATCGGCACCTCGGTGGAGCCGTACACCTCGGTGAGCCGCACATCGAACCGCTCCTCGAACGGCTCCCAGATGTCCGGCGGGCACGGTGCCCCGAACCCTCGCCGCACCGGGTGGTCGGCATCGTCGGGCCGAGCCGGCTGCTTCCACAGCATCATGAGCAGGGCGCCCATGTAGTTGAAGGCCGTGACTCCCTTGGCCCGGCACGTGTCCCAGAAGGCTCCGGCGCTGAAACGCTGCTCCAGCACGCAGCGGGCGCCCGCCTCCATGGCGACGGTGACCGTGGTGTACCGGGCGTTGATGTGGAACAGCGGGAAGGCCGTGTACAGGACGTCGTTCGGGCCGTAGCCCATGAGCCAGCGTGTCTGGCGGGTCAGCCGCAGGTTGGCGGCGTGGCTCAGCATCGCCCCCTTGGCCAGCCCGGTGGTGCCCGAGGTGTAGAGGATCACGGCGGTATCGGTGGCCTCCAGCGCCGGCAGGTCCGGCGCCGCGTCGCCGTACAGCGACGGCAACTCGTGCACGGCCACGCCGCGACCGAACTCCGGCGTGCCCGGGTCCCCGCCATCCGGGCGGTGGAGGACGACGTGGCGCAGTTCGGCCAGCTCCGGCGTCACTTCCGCCAAGCGGTCGGCGAACTCGATGTCGCAGACCACGGCCTGCGAGCGGGACTGGCCCAGCACGTAGGCGAGTCCGTCGCCTCGCTGGGCGACGTTCACCGGCACGTCGACGATGCCGCTGCGGGCCATGGCGAACCAGGTGTCCACGCAGGCCAGGCTGTTGCGCATGATGACGGCGGCCCGATCGCCGGGCGCCAGGCCGATGCCCGCGGTCAGTCCTGCGGCCAGGCGGTCGGCATCGGTGTCGAGCCCGGCGTAGGACTTCGCCGCGCCCATGGCCTCGATGGCCTCGCGGTCGCCGTTGCGCTCGGCACAGGCCCGCAGCCACGGGCCGAGGGTCATGGGCTGGTCCAGCACTGGATTCCGGCCTTCGCCGGAATGACACTCATACTGTTCGGTGTCCCCGGCGGG
>JAPOYM010000118.1 GCA_026706565.1 bacterium | reverse complement strand
TGACCGCCCGACGCTGCAGCTCAGCTCCGCCACCTACAAGGCCACCGAGTCCGGCAGCGAGGTCACGCTGGCCGTCATCAAGTCCGGCAAGAAGGCAGCCCGGCCCGGATGGGTGACATGGACCACGAGCCCCGGCACCGCGGTCTCCCCCGGCGACTTCGTGACGGCCACCGGCACGGCCTTCGTGGGCCACCGCCGCCAAGAGCGGGGCTTCACGATCACCCTCGTGACCGACAGCACCTCCGAGGGCGACGAGGCCTTCACCGTTGCCTTGTCGAACCCCGAGCACGCCGTCCTCGGCTCGCGGACCTCCGCCACCGTCACCATCACCGAGACGGCCATCCCCGAAACCATGGTGAGCTGGTACCGGGGCAGCGGAACCGGCACACCGGCGGGCACGTCCTTCACGGTCCGGGAGGGACAGAGCCAGGTCTTCACCGTCGGGCTGAGCCGAGCCGCCCCGCACCCCGTGACAATCCCCATCGGACTGCGGGCCAAACACGCCTTCCTGCAGCCCGACGACTACAGCGTCCCGTCGTCGGTGACCTTCGCGCAGGGAGAGCAGACGAAGGAGTTCACCTTCGAGGCTCTGGCGGACGCCGTCCGAGACGGGGGGAGGGTCACGCTGTTCCTCTGCCCGGCGGACAGCTGCCCGACCCATTTCACCTCCGGCACCACCCCGCCCGAGCTGGCCATCTCCATCACCGACTCCGACAGCCTCGTCCTGAGTCCCGATTCGCTAACCCTGACCGAGGGCGGCGCCCCCGGCGCCTACACGGTCGCGCTCAGCGCCGACCCCGGCACCGGCCGCACCGTGACGGTCACCGCCACCTCCGGTAACGCCGCGGTGCAGGTAAACGGCCCCGGCGGCACCGCGGGCAGCACCGCGACGCTCACGTTCACCGGCGGCTCGGACGGCAACTGGAACACGCCGCAGACGGTGACGGTCACCGCCCTCCGCGACCCCGACGCGACGGACCTCCAGGACGTCCGGATCACCCACGGCACGACCATCGACAACAACTCGGGGACGTACCACGGCGGAACCTGGGGCAATGTGGAGGTGGACGTCACCGACGCCGGCCACGGAGTGATCGTCACCGGGGGGCCGGTGTCGGTGGCGGCGGGCAGAACCAAGACCTACAGCATCCGCCTCAAGAGCCGGCCCTCGGGCAACGTGGTGATCCGGCCCGCCTCGAACAATCCGGCCCGCGCCACGGTGAGCGGCGACTTGACCTTCACCAGTTCGGGGGACAACTGGAAGACGCCCCAGGACGTGACCGTGACGGGCGTGGCACCGGGCACGACATCCATCACCCACAGCGTGCAGACCAGCGCGGACACGGCCAACTACCCGGACTCGCTGACGATCCCGTCGGTGCCGGTCACGGTGACTGCGTTTCAGAGCGTAGTCCAGTTCACCTCCGAGCTGCTAGTCGTCGCCGAGAACGCGGGAACGGTGAACCTGCCGATCACCCTCTCGCCAGCGCCAGCCACCGACATCATGGTGAGTTACCGGATCAGCAGGGCCGGCGGCGGGTCCCCGACAGGTAACATGCGTGCCGTCACCAGCGGCTCGACCACGGCGAACATCCCCTACACCGTCAACAACGACAACACTGACGAGCCCGCCGACACGTTCACCCTGACGCTGCGGCCCGGCACGGGCTACACCGTGGGCGACCGCAACCAGACGATCCTCTACGTCAACGACGACGACGGCGCGGGCATCGATCTCGACGGCGTGACCGAGATCGTCGCCGTCGAGGGCCAGAGCACGCAATACCGCTTCAAGCTCGCCACCGACCCGGGCGCCAACAGTGTGCTCGTCCGCCCCAGATCCGACACCGACGTGTCGATCAAGCCCGGCATCTTCCGCTTCAGGGGCACCGGGGACAGCAGCGCCAATGACAACAACCGTTGGAATGTCTGGCGCACGATCACCGTCACGGTGGCCGAGGACGACGACACCGCCGACGAACAGGGGATCATCACGCACACCGCCAAGCAGCCGGGCGGGGACTACCACGAAAAGACCCACGTCCTAGCGGTCGCCGTGCGGGACGCCGACGTCGACGTCAACCTCACCGGCAGCGACCGTCTCCTAGTGATCACGCGCCCAGAGATGTTCCTGCCCGAAGGCGGCCGGGTCCAGCATTACGGCGTCAAGCTGAGGTCCGATCCGGGGGCCGGCGCCACCGTCACCGTGACGGCGACTTTGGCGGAGGACCACCGGGACGCGGTGCGGATCGCCGGCGCCACCCCGCCCTACACCGTCACGCGCACCTTCACCGGCGGCAGCGACGGCAACTGGGACACGGTGCAGTTCGTCGGCGTCCACGCCATCGAGGACACCGACAAGGACAGCGAGCAGAACGTGCTGATCCGCCACACCACCAGCGTCGTGGTGGGCGGCAACCCCAGTCAGTCGCACCCCTACAACCAGAAGCGGGCGAACCCCACGCGGCTCTACCTCACCGACGACGACGCCGGGAGGGCCGAGGGGCTGACAGCCAACGTGGACCGGATCCTCAGCAAGCGCACCGCCATCCAGAAGGACGAGAAGGCGCAGATCCGCTACGCGCTGAACAACCCGCTGACCCCCGGCGAGAGCGTGGCGCTGAGGCTGAGCATCACCGGCGCCGCATACGGCACCGACCACGACTACACAGTGTCGCTGCCGGTTCAGCCTCAGGGAAGCGACTTCACGACCACCCTGGACGTCTCCGAAGCCTCCTCGGGCAGCACCACCACCCCCGTCACCATCCGCATCGCCCCCTCGGGGGATTCGACTCCCGGCCCGGCCTTCCAGAGCGTCATCCTGGAGGTGACGGCGAAGCGGAAGGAGGCCGGCAACATCAACGTCGCCCTCGCGCAGGCCTACTCGCCAGACGGCTCGGTAACGCCCCGCGACGAGGTGGGCGGCGTGCGCGTCCGGGAGTGCCCGCCCACCAACCGCCGGTGCCAGTCGCGCACCGTCCGCATCCTGCCCATGAAGCGGCTGCTGGTGCTGGACCCCACCATAGGGACCACCATCCGCGACGCCGAGATCGTCGACTCCCCCTTCCAGGTGACGCTGACTGAGGGCGGCAACAAGACCTTCGACATCAGGCTGAACAGCAGGCCCGTGGAAGGCAACAACCCGCTCAACGTCACGGTGCGCTTCGCCTCCACCGATCCCAGCGTGACCGTCTCCCCGGCCGCCATGTCCTTCACCACGGCGGACTGGCGGACCAGGCAGACCCTCACCGTGACCGCCGCCCAGGACGCCGACACCGACGACGACTCGGCGGTGGTGACGATCCAGGTGAGGGGCTTCCCGGGCGTCGCCGACGGGCCGGAGCTCTTCGTACGCGCCCTCGACGACGACCCCGCGGCGCGCGTCATCTACCGGGGCGTGACCCTGCGGCAGACCGTCCTGCCCGCCGACCCCTCCGCCGACCCGCCCCGCGAGACGGAGGTGATCGAACTTCCCGTCGTCGCGCTGCGAGAAGGAGGCCAGGCCGCGGAACTGA
Organism: bacterium; assembly: GCA_026706565.1. GTDB lineage: Bacteria > Actinomycetota > Acidimicrobiia > Acidimicrobiales > CATQHL01 > VXNF01. Next base: position 2,811 of record JAPOYM010000118.1, on the reverse strand, counting down.
CGGTGCTGCTGACCACCAACCCCGGCGGCGACGTCACCGTCACGCCCACCTCCGCGGACACTTCCGTCGCGACGGTCTCCGGCGCGGTGACCCTCAACTCCAGCAACTACGCCGAAGGGCTGCCCATCACCGTCACCCCCGTAGACGACAACGACGCCGACGACGAGGAGACCACCGTCACCTTCGCCGTCTCCGGCTACGGCTCGGTCACTGCCGCGCAGACGGTGACGGTAGCGGTGCGGGACAACGAGCCGGCGGTGCGGATCAGCCCCACGGCGCTCAAACTCACCGAGGGCGGCGGCGGCATCTACGAGGTCGAACTCAACTCGAACCCCGCAGGCACCGTCACCATCGACTACACCGTCAGCGCGGACACCAAAGCCACCGCTCTGGGGCGGCTCGTCTTCAACGCGCTCACCTGGGACACGCCGAAGCAAGTGCGCGTCAGCGCCCTAGAAGACAACGACCAGACCGACGACACGGTAACCATCACCCACGCCATCCGCAGCATCGGCACCACCAGCACCGACTACGCCTCCTTGACGGGCCTGCCGACGGTGACCCTCACCATCGCGGACAACGACAAGCCCGGCGTCGTCATCTCACCCGCCACCCGGAGCCTCACGCTGATCGAGGGCGATGTGAACCAGATGGCCCGCACCTACGGCATGAGGCTCAACTCGGACCCCGGCAGCGGCCAGACGGTGACCATCACCGCCACCTCCGGCGACGCCATGGCCGCGCACGTCAACGCCCCCGGCGGGACCGCCGCTGCCACCGCTTCGCTCTCCTTCACCGGCGGCAGCGGCGGCACTTGGAACACGGTGCAGTCGATCACCGTGACCGCCCTGAACGACGACACCGACGCGGCCGACGAGAGCCTCACCATCACCCACGCCATAACCGCCGCCGGCACGAACTATCCCGACAACATGGCTGTGCCGGCCGTCAACATCATCATCCAGGACAACGACGAGGCCAAGGTGAGCCTCAGCACGACCGAAAGCAGGCCGCGGGAGGGCCAGACCGTGGACGTGAAAGTCACCCTCAGCCACACGCTGGCCGAGGACGTGACGATCCCGGTGCGCCGCCGCCCCGACAGCGGCACAGCGTCGACCGCCGACTTCACGATCTCCGACGACGGCGACGTGGTCATCGAAGCGGGGGAGACCGAGGGGAAGATCACCTTCACCGCCGTCGACGACGGCACGGAGGAGCAGCGCGAGACTCTGACGCTGGAGTTCGGCACCCTGCCGGACGACGTGTCCGCGGGCAGCCCCGCCAGCGTCGGCATAGCCATCCGCCGCAGCGGCACCAACTATGTGACCTCCGGCATCGTGCTGAGCACCACGAGCCTCGACGTGCCCAACAACGGCGGCAGTGCCAGCTACACCGTCCGCCTGAAGCAGCGGCCCGGCGCGGGCACCGTGACGATCCGGGCTACCTCCAGCGACACGAACAAGGTGACGGTCTCCCCGCAGGATCTGGACTTCAACTCGAACGACTTCGATACGCCGCAGACATTCACGGTGACCGCCGCCTCCGGGGCGGCGGTCGATGACACGCCGACCATCACGCACGCGGTCCAAGCCACGCAGGACTCTTCCATCTACGACACGACCCTCTCGCTGGACAGACTGGACGTGACGATCACAGAGCGGGCGGCGGCTCCCGAGGTGACCGTGACCCTGGCCGCCGGCGACGCCAACGACGTGACCGAGGGCGCCTCCGGCGCGTCGGGGCGCAAGGACGTGACCGTCACCTTGGCGGGCCACACGCTGACGGGCAACGAGACGGTGACGGTGCCGCTGCGGGTGCAGGGCGCCACGGTGACCACCGACTACACGTTCACCCTGGAGCCCTCGTCGCAGTCCGGCGTGACCCTGTTGACCAGCGGCGGCTCCTACAGCATGCAGAACCCGGCGGTGAAATTCGCGGCGGGGGCGGCGGCGATGGCCACGCTGCGCTTCACGCCGGTGAACAACACGCTCCGCACCCAGCCGGCGGTGCTCATCGACCTCCCCTCGGCGCCCACCAAGACGGGCTACATCACCATGGGGGACCACACCGGCGACGTCTTCTTCGTCATCGTCGACGACGAGACCGGCGACATCGAAGTGCCCCGCGACTGGGCGCTCAGGCCCACCGCCGTGAGCCCCGCCGCTAAGTTCCGCCTGCTGTTCGTCAGCACGGCGACGCGCAACGCGCAGTCCAGCAACATCGAGGAGTACAACGACTGGCTGCAACGGCTGATAGTGACCAAAGGCCACAGTTCCATCAAGCCCTACGCCGGGCTCGTCAAGGTGCTGGGCAGCACCAACAGCGTGAACGCGCGCACCAACACGGCCACGACGGGCGCCGGCACGGGCATCTCGATCTACTGGCTGGGCGGCGCGTCCGCCGCCAAGGCGGCCGACGACTACACCGACTTCTACGACGGCACCTGGGACGGCACCCGCCAGAGCGACGCCCGGTCCGAGACCGCCATGGGGATCGGCTCGGCGGCACTCAACGTCTACACCGGCACTGACAACGACGGCACCACCAGAGATCCCTTCGGCGGCACGCAGGTCTCCTACGCCCAGACGAGCCACTCGACCACGTTCTACCGGACGCGTACGAACGCCGCGACCCCGGCGCGTTTCTTCGGCATGTCGCCGGTGTTCACGGTGGAGGGCGTGGAGGCGAGCCTCGCGGTCAGCGGCGGCGGGAACGTGACCGAGGGCTCGACGTTGACGGTGACGGTGAACCTGGGAGCCGCGGCGCCGAAGGCGTTGATGATCCCGGTGCGGATGCGCACCGGCGGCAACC
>JAPOYM010000078.1 GCA_026706565.1 bacterium | reverse complement strand
GTCGGGGTACAGGCGCGCCGACTGGAACGTGCGACCCAGGCCGCGCCGGTGACGCGCGTGCGCCCTGAGGTCCGACACGTCGACTCCGAGCAGTTCCACGGCGCCCGAGGCCGGCACGAACCCGCTGACCGCGTTCATGAGGGTGGACTTGCCTGCACCGTTGGTGCCGATGAGGCCCACGAGCTCGCCACGGCGCACCTCGAAGTCCACTTCCCGCACCGCCCGGTTGCCGCCGAAACTGACGCTGAGCGCCTCGGTGCGCAGCCACACCGGCGAGTCGGGAAGGGCCGGGCGCGGGGGCACGGTGAGTGCCGAGACCGGTAGCGGTGCGGACTTCTCCGGCGAGGCGCGCGCCCCGAAGCGCGAGCGGCTGATCATGTGCAGCAGGTAGTCGCGCCCGTTGTAGAGGAACTGCACGAGACCGCCCGGCAGGTAGAGCAGCAACAGCAGCAGGCCGATGCCGGAGGTGACGAGACGGATCGACTCCGGGGGCGCCGTCGGGTCGAAGAGCGCCGGGATGCCCTTGACCCAGAGCACACCCAGGAACGGTCCGGCGATCGAGCCCAGCCCGCCGATCACCGAGATGGCCACCACGTCGATCGAGAACTCGGGTGCGAACGTGTTGGCGGGGCTGAGGTTCTCCTGCAGGGTCCCGTAGAGGGCGCCCGCCAGGGCCGCCACCGCGCCGGCGATGGCGAAACCCATGATCTTCATGCGGGTCACCGACACCGTGCTGGCCGCAGCCATCTCCTCGTTCTCCCGCACCGCCAGCAGCGAGCGTCCGATGCCCGTGTGCCGCAACCTTGCCAGCAGCACGGTCACCACGATCAGGAACGCCAGGCAGAGGAAGTAGAAGGACTTGCGGGAGGCGCCGAAGTCGAACGGTCCCAGCACCGGCTCGCTGACGGGGCGCACCGCGGTGGTGCCGCCGGTGAAGACGTCCTGTGCCAGGATCCAGTTGGCCGACGCCACCGCGAAGGCCAGCGTGGCGACCGCCAGGAACAGGCCGCGCACCCGCAGGGCGGGAACGCCGATGACCAGCGCCGCCAGCGCACCGATCAGCGTGCAAAGCACCACCGCCAGGCCCCAGTTCAGCTGCAGCGACAGGTCGAAGGCGTTCAACGGGACAGGGATGTCATGCCCCCTGGTCAGCGCCACCAGGCAGAACGCCCCCAGGCCCACGAAGGCGAACTGTCCCAGGGAGATCTGCCCCGCCCAGCCGGTCAGCAATGTGAGCGAGAGGGCCACCATCGTGTGGATGAGGATCCCCGTCCAGAGCCACAGGGACGTGGGGGAATCCAGCAGCCAGCCGAGCAGGCCCAGGAACAGGAAGATGCCGCCCAGCCCGATGGTGCCCAGATGGCGCACGATCGCCAGGTCGCCGAACTCTCTCGGCACCGCCCGGAGCTTGGGTGACAGCGACCAGCCCGCCTCGTCCCGGCGGGCGCGGACCGCGAACAGCACCGCCACCACCACCGCACCGAACAGGAACAGGTCCACGATGGAGCGGTTGGCCGACGCCACGTTGTCGCGCACGATCTTCTCGGCGATGCCGACGCCGACGCCGCCGACCAGCGTCATCGGCAGCGAGCGCATCCTGGCGATCAGGCTGACGACGAGGGCCCGCAACAGCAGCGGGGGTGCCAGGGCGGCGGTGCCGGTCTGGGCGGCGCTCACCCCCTCCAGCGGTGCGAAGAACACGGCGGTGGCAGCCGAGAGCGACCCGGCGATGCCCCAGAGCGCGGTCGAGATCCGGCGCGTCGGGATGCCGTAGGTGCGGGCGGTCTCGGGATTGGCGGCGGCCGCCCGTGCTGCCAGCCCGAAGCGGGTCTTGTGCAGCACCAATCCCAGGAGGCCCACCATCACCGGCACGGCGATGATCACGATGAGCTCGCGCCCCAGGATCCGGAGATCGTCGGTGACCTCCCAGCGCAGGTCGAAGGGCGGCGGGATGGGGCCGGGCCGAAGCACCGACGGCAGGTTGATCCGGGCCAGGACGAGCAGTTGACCCACGCCGATGGTGGCGATGAGCAGCACCAGCCGCGAGGACTGCGAGAGCCGCCGGATGACTGTCAGCTCGATGGCGCCGCCGACGATGAAGCCGCCCACGATCGCCGCGGCGAACGCCGTCCACCAGTTGAGGCCGTATCCCGCCAGCATCAGCACGAACGTGGCCGCGCAGAGCGCGCCCACGTCCGCGTGGGCGAAGTTCAGAATCCCGCTGGCCCGGTAGACGAGCACGAATCCGGCGGCGAGGGCGGCGTAGGTGAGCCCGGTGACGCCGCCGATGAGGAGGTCCTGCTGGGAGACCCCCCAGCCCATCACCTCGATCACGGCGCCACCGTCCCCTGCGTCGCCGCCGCGGAGGGCCCCTCCGATCCGCCCAGGAAGGCCGCCCGCAAGAGGTCGTCACGCTTGCGCAGCTCCTCCGAGCGCCCCTCGAAGACCACCCGCCCGTTCTCCAGGAACATGGCGCGGTCGGCGAGGTCGAGGGCCAGGCTCACGGACTGCTCGACAACCAGCATCGTCCGGCCCTGCTCACGGAGCTGCGCCAGCGCCCCCAGCAGTTCCTGCACCACGATCGGCGCCAAGCCGAGGCTCAGCTCGTCGATCAGCAGCAGTTCGGGGCGGTGCTGGAGGACCATCGCCAGCGCCAGCATCTGCCGCTGACCGCCTGAGAGGTCCCGGGCGGGATCGGCGAGGCGCGCCGCGAGGGCGGGGAAGACGGCCAGCACCTCCTCCCGGCGCTCCAGCACCTCGGCGCGGCGGAGGCCCGCGCCGATCAGCGCCGCCCGCAGGTTCTCGTCGACGCTGAGCTCGGCGAAGGTCCCCTCGCCGCCGCGCAGCTGCACCATCCCCGCCCTGAAGCGGGCCTCGGGCTCGGCGAGGGTGATGTCCTTCGCCTCTAGGAGCACCGACCCGTCGGTGGGCATCAGCAGGCCGCCGAGCGTGCGCAGCAGCGTGGTCTTCCCGGCGCCGTTGGCGCCCAGCAGGGCCAACGTCTCGCTCTGCGCCAGCGAGAAGCTCACGCCGAACAGCACCCTCACATGCCCGTATCCGGCGGAGAGGTTGCGCACCTGCAGCAGCGGAGCTGCCCGCGGTGGGGACTGCACCGCCGAGAGTCTGCCCCAACGGGGCGCCCTTGTCCGATGCTTGCGGCTCGGGCTAGCGCGCCCCGGCTCGGCGGATCTCGCTGAGGGTGGCGTGGGGGAGGATGGCCTCGGGGTCTACCCGTAGCTCCAGCACTGCCGGCACACCGGAGGCCAGGGCCTGTTCGAACGCCTCGGGGAAGTCCTCGGTGCGCTCGATGATCGCGCCGAAGCCGCCGAACGCCCGTGCGTAGGCGGCGAAGTCGGGGTTGGCGAGGTCCGAGGCGCTGGGCCGGCCGGGGTAGGTGCGCTCCTGATGCATCCTGATCGTGGCGAGCATGCCGTTGTTGATAACCACGACGATGATCGGCGCCCCGTACTGGACCGACGTGGCCAGCTCCTGGGCGGTCATGAGGAAGTCGCCGTCGCCGCAGAAGGCCACCACCGGGGCCTCCGGAGCGTGCAGCTTGGCGGCCACCGCGGCGGGGACGGCGTAGCCCATGGCGCCGCTCTGGGATCCGAGTTGGGTCCCGTACTGCTTGAAGCGGTAGTAGCGCTGCGGCCACAGCGAGAAGTTGCCGGCCCCGTTGGTGAGGATGGCCTCGGGCGGCAGGCACCGGTCCAGATAGGTCATCACCTCGCCGAAGTCCACCGGGCCCGGCGCCGGCCGGCGGCTAAGTGACTCCTCGTGGTCGGCGCGGGCCGCCGCCGTCCACTCCTGCCACGGCGTCGGGTCGAGGTCGGCCATCGCCGCCAGGGCCGTGACCGTCTCGGGGGCGCCGGCGCAGATGGCCAGATGCGGCTGGTAGACGCTCCCTATCTCTGCCGCATCGGGGTGGATGTGCGCGAGGGTCTGGCGGGGGACCGGCGGTTCCAGGAGGGTGTAGCCACCGGTGGCGGTGTCGCCGAGCCGGGTCCCGACCGCCGCGATGAGGTCCGCCCGGCGGATCCGGTCGGCGAGCGCCGGCGTGGTGCCGACGCCGAGGTAGCCGACGTAGCTGGGCGAGGCGTTAGCGATGTAGTCCTGGCGGCGGAACGTCACAGCCACCGGTAGGCGGTTGCGCTCGGCCCAGGCACCGAGAGCATGGCCGGCGTCCGCGCTCCAGGTGCCGCCGCCGACGACCACCAGTGGGCGGGCGGCGGCCTGAAGAAGCGCACCCAACTCCGCCAGATCCTCCGGCGACGGTGCTGGCCGCCGCGGCGGGGGCGCCACCGGGGCGTCAGCCACCGACACCTCAGCCGCCAGCACGTCCTCCGGCAAGGAGACCACCACGGGTCCGGGCCGCCCTTCCCGCGCCACGCGGGCGGCTTCCGCGGCGGTCTCGCTCAATAGCTCCGGCCGGTCCACCTCCACCGCCCACTTCGCCAGCGGGGCGAAGAACGCCTCGAAGTCCACCTCCTGGAAGGCGCGGCGCCCCCGGTGCGCGGTGGGGACCTGGCCGATGAACAGCAGCAGCGCGGCGCCGCTCATCGAGGCGTTGTGTACCGCCACCGAGGCGTGCGCGGCCCCCGGTCCCCGGGTCACGAAAGCTGCGCCCAAGTCGCCGCGCAGGCGGGCGGTCGCCTCGGCCATGATCCCGGCGCCGGACTCGTGGCGGCACACCACGGTGCGGATGGCCGGCTCGTCGTGCAGGGCGTCCAGGACGGCCAGGAAGCTCTCACCCGGCACCGTGAAGATCGTCTCCACGCCGTGCCGGCGGAGCTGGTCCACCAGCACGCGCCCTCCGTGGCGCACCGCGGGGTTCACGCCAGCGGTTCCTCGAGGAACACGCGGGCACGCTGGCGGGCGGGCCGGTCGGCGTAGGCGGGGTCGGTATAGCGGATGGTGCGCCTGCCCGCCCACTCCGCCGGCAGCAGCATCACCCGCACGAAAGCCGACTCCTCGGTGGCGGAGGACTCGGCGTGGACCGGCTCGGGACCGCTCTCGAACCAGGCGCCGCCGGCCCGGTAGGTGGTGGCGCCGCCGCCGGTCGTGATCGTCAACTCGCCGAACAGCAGCCGGCGAATGCCCGGGCCCGGATGGGTGTGCCGGCAGGCGATCGCGCCGGGCGGGAAGTCCACCCGGTCACAGCGCATCAGCCATTGCTGCGCGTCGTCGAGTTCGACGGCGGCGACGAGGGCGGCGCCGGCCGGCTCGTCGACAACGTCCGCGCCGCTCACCAGCTCCCACGAGAGCGCCGGGCCGGCCACCGTCGCGCCGCCGAAGTGGGCCGTGTCGGCGACGAGGTCGTACACAACCCGGCTGCCCGGACCCACCGTGACGCCGACGGGATGTTCGTGCAGAACGAGCAGGAAGTGCATCGGGAGGGAGCCTTGCTAGGTGACTGCTGGGCAGTCGACCGGAGGTGCGGACAAAGTCGCGGGACGCTGGATTCCGGCTTCCGCCGGAATGACACTCGGGATGATGTCCACGGTGCTGCGCAGTGCTCGGCTATTGGAAGTGCTGGCCGCCGTCGACGATGATGGTCTGCCCGGTAATGAACTCCGAGCCCGGGCTGCAGAGGAACACCGCCGCGGCGGCCACGTCCTCGGGATACTGGTCCCGCTTCAGCGTCCGGTTGGCGATCGACACCTTGCTGAGCGTCTCGAAGTCCACCCCGGCGGGGTTCTCCCTCACGCCGTCGGAGATGGTGAAGCTCGGCGCCACCGAGTTGACGAGCACGCCGTCGCCGCCGACCTCGCGGGCCAGCGCCTTCGTCATCGCCAGCACGGCGCCCTTGCTGGCCACGTAGTGCAGCAGGAACGGCACGCCGCGGAAGATCGTGCCGGAGGTGATGTTCACGATGCGCCCGGCGCCCTGGCGGCGCATGTGCGGCACGACGGCGCGAGTGGCCAGGAACGTGCCGATGACGTTCACCTCATTGACCTGCCGCCACTCCTCGACGGGGATCTCCTCGAAGGGTCGCATCGGCAGGGAGGTGTAGATGCCAGCGTTGTTGACCAGGATGTCGACTCGCCCGGTGGCCTCGACGGCGGCCTCCACCATGGCGTCAATGTCGCCGGGGTCCGACACGTCTGCGGTCACCCCGATGCCGTCGGGATACCGGGTGGCGGCCTCCTGCGCCCCGGCCAGGTCGGCGATCACGAGGCGGGCGCCGGCGCGGGCCAAGCCGTCGGCGATGCCGCGGCCGATGCCCTTGGCGCCGCCGGTCACGATGGCGGTCTGGCCCGCCAGCGAGAAGTCTTCGTTGCTCGGTGTCACGAGTTCGGCCATGTGGCTGCCCTCCGGGGCGCTCATTGGATCGGCGAGAAGGCGGTCGGGGTCAGGATCC
>JAPOYM010000166.1 GCA_026706565.1 bacterium | reverse complement strand
GTTGTGTTTGTGTGCGGTGGCGGGTAGTGTGGGCGGCGTGTTAGGGTGTGCGCTCGTATGAGCACGGTGGTAGCAGGCCCGCTCGGAGTCGACATCGAGTACCCGGAGGGGCCCAGAGTGCCCGAGGGCGACCTGCAGACGCGCCGGCGCATGGAGTTGGTCATAGCGCTGCGCCGCTGGCTGGCGGCGCGGCCCGACGCGTGGGTGTGCAGCGACATCAACATCTACTACCGCCAGGGCGAGCCGGACGTGGTCGTGGCGCCGGACGTGGCGGTCGCGTTCGGCGTGGACCGCGGGGCGCTGGAGGGCCGCAGGACCTACAAGGTGTGGGAGGCGGGGGCGCCGCCGGCGTGGGCGTTGGAGATCGCCTCCCACAGCACCTACAAGAGGGACCTGCACGCCAAGCCCGCCAGCTTCGCCGAGCTAGGCGTGGCGGAGTATTGGCGGCTGGACCCCACCGGCGGGGACTACTTCGAGCCGCCGCTCGAGGGCGAGCGGCGCCGCCGCGGCCGCTGGGAGCCCATCGCCGTGGCCGCCGACGCCGACGGGACGCTCACCGCCCGCAGCGACGTCTTGGGCTTGGAGCTGCACTGGCAGCCCCCCAAGCTTCGCCTCTACGACCCCGCCGCGGGGGCGTGGCTCCTCGACGCCGACGACCTCCACGACGCCCACGAAGCCGAAGCCGCAGGCCGACGGGCCGCCGAAGCCAGAGCCGCCGCAGCGGAGGCGGAACTCGCGGCCCTACGCCGACGGCTCGGCCCCCCGACCGCCTGAACGCGCCGGGCGACCGCCCGCCCGCCTGAGCGCGCCGACGGGGGCCGCAGTCGGCGGCGCTGTAGAGGGGGCCGGGGCGGCGCCAGCAGCCTGGCCGCGTCCGCCACATAGGGGAGGTATTGCTTGCCGACGAGTTTCCAGGTCTCGTCGGCGACGGTCCAGTTCTCGGGCTGGTGCGGGAGCGGGGAGGGCTCGGCCAAGGCGATCTCGACGACGTCGAGGGCGTCGACGGCCCTGCCGGAGTCCAGCCTGCACACCGACGCCTCCAAGCCGCCGTCCCCGGCGGCCGACACGGGGCGTATCCAGGACCCGTCGTCGAGGATCCCCGCCACGCAGCGCCCGCCGTGCTTCCAAGAGTTGGCGAGGCAGAGCATCTCCACGGCGGGCATCGTCGCCCCTCAGGCGGCCGCGGCGCGGGGCAGGTGGACGGGAGCGACGTCCCCCCAGTGGCGGCCCAGGTACTCCACCACCAGCCGGCGGTGGCAGCGGTCCGCGGTGTGCTCGCTGCACAGCAGCGCCGACGCGGAGCCGACGAGGTCCGGCGAGAGCTCGCTCTCGACCCTCCGCGCCGCCAGAAGGCCCTCGAAACGGTCCGCGTACTCGCCCCAGGTGATCTCCCCGCCCCGGTAGGCCTTGAGCAGTTCGCCGGTCGGCGCGAGCAGGGCAGGCTCGTGCAGATATTCCGCGCCGCACAGCTCGTCGAGGAAGAAGCGCAGGTCGTCGCGCTTCGCGAAGCCCGAGAGCTGGCCGGTGTTGTTCAGGCGCACGTCGATCAGCCGCCCGACCCGCTCGGCCCTCAGGAGGCCGAAGAAGCCTGCAGCGGAGTGCCCGGCGAAACCGATCGTGCGGATCTCCACAGCACCGCCTCCCCCGGGTCGACGATCCTCAACTGCTCGGGCTGCGGGCCAGCCCGGATGTGCCGCAGAGACACAGGCAGGCCCGCTCGGCGCAACGCCTCGCCTACCAGGAGGCTCCGATGGCACTCCGCCGGGTCCTCCTCGCTGCACATCAACGCCACACGGTAACGCCGCGCGCCCGCCACGAGGCGCGCCAGCCCCGCCTCGAACCTGGCCGTCGCGGCGACCGCGTCGTAGCGCACCCGGCCCTGCTCGTCGTACATCTCCGCCTCGGCGGGCCGCCCCCCCAACTCGCGCCCCAAGAACACATAATCCAAGCCCGCCCCCTCCAGCGAACGCCGCAGCGGGACCCGGTCGAACTGGCCCGCGAACGCTGAGAACGGAAGCGACCGAACATCCGCCACCACCTCAACCCCAGCCCCCCGCAACAACCCGACGAACCGGCCCATCGAATGACTCGAATGGCTGAGCTTCCCCCCGTTGGGTTGACATGTGGTTTATGCGGCTTGGTCTAGTTCGTGTGTCGGCCGGTGGTGGTCCTCCCATTCTGTCGGGGTCTGGTAGGCGAGGCTGGAGTGGAGCCGCTGGGTGTTGTAGCGGCCGATCCAGGCGAAGATCTCTCGGCGGGCCTGGTCGCGGGTGGCGAAGCGGCGCCGGGAGACGAGTTCGCGCTTCAGGCTCGAGAAGAACGACTCGACGACGCTGTTGCCCCGGCAGTTCCCGACCCGGCCCGCCGAGGGGCGCAGGCCGTGTCGGGTGAGGGCAGCGGTGTGCTGCCGGCTGAGGTATTGCGGGCCCCTGTCGGAGTGAAAGATGATCCCGGCGCTGTGTCCGCCGCGGGCCGCTGCGGCCATCTCCAAGGCGTCGACGACGAGGCGGGCGCGCATGTCGGCGGCCATGGAGTAGCCGATGAGGCGCCGCGACCCGACATCCAGCACCACCGCTAGGTGCAGCCAGCCCTCGGCGGTGGGAACGAAGGTGATGTCGCCGGCCCAGACGGCATCGGGCGCGCCTGGCGTGAAGTCGCGGCGCACCAGATCCGCCGGCGCCTCAGTGCACTCACCGCGAGGACGCGAGCGGCGCCGGCGCCGCACATGCACGCCGACGATGCCCCAGTTGGCCATGAGCCGCTCGACGCGCTCGTGGTTCACCCGGCGGCCGCGGCGGCGCAACTCGGCGGTGACCCTCGGCGGCCCGTAGGCGCCGCCGGAATCGGCGCGGATCCCCCGGATCTCGGCGACCAGCTCCGCCTCGGCGGACTCGGCGGCACTGGGGCCGGCGCCGAGCGGCCACACCAGGCGTAGAACCCCTGGCGGGTCACCCGCGCGACACGGCACACCATCGTTGTCGGGAACCCTTCGGCCTTCCGGGCAGCGACCCGCCGACAACGGGTCACTGTCCCGACTCCCTGACCCCAAAGGCCGTCGCTCGTTTGAGCAACTCACGCTCCATACCCAGCCGCGCGTTCTCCCGGCGCAGCCGCGCCAACTCGGCGCGCTCAGAAGTCGTGAGCCCCGGTTTCTCGCCCCGATCGACGCGGGCCCGGCGAACCCAGTTCCCCAGATTCGTCTCCCCGATCCCGAGATCCCGCGCCACCGACGCGACCGACCGGTCACCGTCGAGGACCAACGCCACCGCGTCGGCCTTGAACTCCTTCGCGAACCGCCGCCGATTCCCCCCGACGGCGGGGTGTGCCCCCGCATCACAGACATGACCACCTCCTAATCAAGATGTCAAGCCAACAGGGGGAACCTCAAGGAGCCTCCACAAAACCCAGGGCGATTCACCCCGAACCGACCCCCAACCCCCCAAACCACCCACCCGACAACCCCCATCGACCCCCATCGGTGGATCCAGGCTCAGAGACCGGCCAGGATGGCGTCAAACCGCCCGCCCGACGGTCGCGGGCTCCGAGCGCTCTTGTTGCCGTGGGCGGAGCCGCCCTCGGCGATCCTCCAGCGGCAGCCCGCCGGAGCTACGCGGTCCCCCTGCCAGAACAAGGCACCGCGCAGGCCCCCGTCGGTCCCGCCGAACCTCACCAGCGCACGCCGCTGGATTCGCGAGCAACGACCTCGTGGACCGAGCCGGACGCGTCGCCTCCGGGCCTCCTCTACGCCGGTAGACCCAACCGGCCCTCCTCGCTGGAGTCAACCCCCGCTAATTCCGAAGCTCCCCTATGGCGAAAACACGCAGGCTGGTGTCACGCTTGTGCCCGCGTCGGTGTCTGCGACGTGTTCAATCCCCTTGCCGCCGCGGTCCGCCTCGGGAACGGCAGAGTTGCCGGTGTCCATGCCATTGCAGGTGGCCGCTTGTGCGACAGGAGAGTTGGTAAGCATCGCCGCGGCGACCGCTTCGGTGACAATGGCGCAGACTCCACCGTTTTTGTCGCCGGCATTGTCCGTCGTGTTCTTGTCCGTCCAGTGCGCCGTCAGTTTCCGGGCTGAGTCTTCAGCGAACGCGTCTGAGTAAGTGATATCGAGGCGGTTGCAAGCGGAACGCTTCTGGTTGTCGGGATCATCGTCGTTGTTGATCGCCTCGGCGGCGACCCTGGCCGCCGTCACACGTGCGCTGCTCCCGCTGATCTGCTCCGCTGTCTCGTCGACGACGTTCTGGACGAGGACAACCGCCAAGGCGGCGAGGCCAGCCACCGCGGCCACGATCAGCAGCCACTCAAGAGTAGTAAGGCCAGACTCGTTGCGTAGTGTAGTGGTATGTCTAACTACCATTTTAGCCACCTTTCCGACTATTCCAATTGACGACCTGACCGGTGTGTCAACTCCTTCTCCGTTGTTTATTCGGGTTTGGTTGCTAGGCGTCTAGGACTTGGCACATTTCGCCGTACGCGCCTTTCACACCACCACCATCGCCAGTCTTGTCACCGGAGGTCGCGTTCCAAACGACGATCTTCTTCTCGTTCGTGAGTGCGTCGCCGTATGTGATTTTGAGTCGTTCGCATTTGGCTTTTCCTTGGGCATTGTCAATCCGTTTGGTAGCAGCTAGAGCGTCATCGGTTATCTCTTGTGCTGCGACTTGGACAGCTGTCAGGCGGGCGTTGCTGCCGCTGATTTGTTCGGCGGTTTCGTCTACGACGTTCTGGACGAGGACGACGGCGAGGGCGGCGAGGCCGGCTACTGCGGCGACGATGAGGAGCCATTCGAGGGTGGTTAGGCCGCGGTCGCCGCGCCTGGCGGGCCGGGGGGGCGCGGGCTCGGCGGGCGGCTGCGGCCGGGGCGTTGTCTTGGTGCGGGCCATGGGGGTGCTCCTTTGTGTTCTGCGTTCCTGCTCAGGGACCCAGCGGGCCTTGGGCGAGTGGGTTCGGGCTCTCGCCGGGATGGCGGGGGGCGGGGCGTCGGGCTCGGGCGTGTGGGGTCCGGGGTTCGCCGGGGTGGCGGGGGGCTCGGTGGGGACATAACCGCGCTTTCCGGCGTTTGGGGGTGGGTTCGTTAGCTGTTTCGTGTTATCTGGCGCTCGCTGGGGGGTGGGGTTGGGGTCGGTTCAGGGTGCCTGGATCGCTGTCGTGGGGTCTGCTGAACCTCGCAGGCTGGGCCCTGGGAGTGGTCTCGATGCTGGCTTGCTGGGGTTGCCTGTTGGTGTCGTTATCGCAGGTCAGGGAGTGCGACCGCGCGTTGCAGGCTTACCGCGCTCCGCCCCGCGGGGGATCTGGGGAGGCGCTCGGGATTGGGATCGCGGTCGGTTCGGGCGAGCCTGGCCGGGCGGAGAGTGTCCGGCGCGTCGGAGTATCAGTGCTGTTGGTTAAGTGTTGTTGGGAGGGGTTATGTGTTGTTGGGAGTTGTTGCGGATGCCGCTATTGGGCTGACTATTGGGTTACGTGGTGATACAAATGTTGCTAACATGGCGGTCATGGGGTTCGTCGGGAGTGCGAGGCATCCGAGTTTCGGGCCGGCGCGGTGCGAGCGGGTGAGCCTGGAGCGGTTCTGGGACGAGGTGGCGTGGCAGCGGCGCGCGGAGGTCACCGAGACAGGCACGAGGACGACGTTCCTATCCCAGCACCAGTGGGGCGAGGGCACCGGAAAGGTGGGCTGCGGGGAGTGCGCGGCGATTGTCCGGGTATCCCGCAAGGACCCCGAGGCGATGTCCCTCGGCGAGCTGCAGGACCGCGTCGTGGACCTGGCCGAGGCGCGGGCGCGCCTGGACGGCGAGTACCTGGCGGCACGGTGCGCTACCGGGCGTCGGGGCTGGCCGCGCAGCGGCGCGCGGAGGTCACCGAGACAGGCACGAGGACGACGTTCCTATCCCAGCACCAGTGGGGCGAGGGCACCGGAAAGGTGGGCTGCGGGGAGTGCGCGGCGATTGTCCGGGTATCCCGCAAGGACCCCGAGGCGATGTCCCTCGGCGAGCTGCAGGACCGCGTCGTGGACCTGGCCGAGGCGCGGGCGCGCCTGGACGGCGAGTACCTGGCGGCGCTGGGCGAACTGGCGTCCCGCTCGGGTGCCCAAGGCGCCGCGCCCCGGCTTCGGGACATGAACCGCATGACCGCCGCGGCCGCGCGCAGCGACGCGCGGCCGGCCCTGGAGCTGAAGGAGCAGGGCTTCAGCGACACGATTGAGGCGATGCGCGCCGGCGAGATCAACGCCGCGCACGCGCGGGTCGTGGCCCGCGAGGCCCCCAAGAAGCACCTTGGAATCCTCGGTCGGCAATGGCTGCCTATCCGCTGAGGCTCGTAAGCTTTGGGGGAGTGCCGGGACGACCGAGGAGGCCTCACGATGCCCGCACGCCTCACCGAGCCGCTGAT
>JAPOYM010000130.1 GCA_026706565.1 bacterium | reverse complement strand
CGGTGGTGGGGAAGTAGCGGGAGCGGGGGAGTTGTCGGTCTCCCCAGGTGTCGCCTTGGCGTTGTTGGAGTGCGAATTCGATTCTGCCGTCGGTGTGTTTGCGGGCGACGATGCGCACCTCGCCGCCAGCGGCGTCTACGGGTGTGCTGGCGAGCCAGCGTCCGGTTGGAGCGGTGGTGGGGAAGTAGCGGGAGCGGGGGAGTTGTCGGTCTCCCCAGGTGTCGCCTTGGCGTTGTTGGAGTGCGAATTCGATTCTGCCGTCGGTGTGTTTGCGGGCGACGATGCGGACCTCGCCGCCGGTGTCTTGGGCGGCGGTGGGCGTCGAGGCGAGCGCGCCGGCCAGGACCGCCAGCAGCGCCGCGGCGGCTAGGAGCGCCTTAGCTCGAAGGCGCCGTCCTGCGGGGGGGGGGGGGTTTGTGCGCGGCGCGGCGAGGGGTCGCCTCGCGGCCGCTCGGGGGACAGGACTGGTCGCCATGAGTGTTCTCCTTGTGGTGGGGGCGCAGGCTGCAGCCGGCGGGTCTCGGCGGCTGCTGGGACCTCGCCGGCGGGCGAGCATAGCGCGCGGCGGTGCCCCCCGGCGGGTTCGCCGCTCTCATGGGCCGTCCCGCCGCGGCGCCGCCACCGGGGACATGTCAACTCAACTAGCGATCAGAAAGATCTCGGACACGCACGCTGCCCGACGTGGTGACCACCGTGGCCGTCCTGTCTCTGCGGTCGCCAACCGCTCTACCGGCGGTTGCCGGCCGTGGCTCACGCCGATGGGGCGGCCGGAACCGGGCCCTCAAGCCGGCCCGGCGTCCGGTCCGGTGGGCAGGCCAGTCGTCTTGCCCCGACAGGCTGGCGGTGGGTCGCTCGGCGCTCCTAGCGGGGGCCGTGCCGCAATCCTCCTCAGTGGCATGTTTAGAAACACCATGATATCTATTAGAATCTCCGCTTATGGCAGACAACGTCCGCGGGGGCGGGCCGGTCGGACTAGCCTGGCAGTCGAGGCCGCGGCGGCTGGGCCGCGGGAGGGGAGGCGACGATGAGCGTGCTGGCCGACTTGGATCCCGACGTGGCGTACCCCGCCACTCCCAGCGTGCCTGACTCGGACCTGCATTCGCTGGTGCGCTTCCTGTGCTACGGCGCGCTGCGGGGGCACTTCGCGGGGCTCCGGGGCTGCTTCGTCGGCCAGGACCTCAATGTCTATTACCGCCCGCTGCCGGCCCGCAGGGTGGTCGCGCCCGACGTGTTCGTGTGCTTCGGCGTGGACCCCCGCCGCATCCAGGAGGCGGCCAGCTACCGGCTCTGGGAGGTGGGCGCGCCGCCCGCGTTCGTGCTGGAGGTCGCCTCGGAGCGCACCTACCGGAACGACTTGGACGACAAGCCCGCGGCGTATCTGGAGATGGGCGTCAGCGAGTACTGGCGCCTCGACCCCACCGGCGGCGAGTTCTACTCCCCCGCCTTGCAGGGCGACCGCCGGGAGGGCGGCGCCTGGGCGCCGATAGCGGTGGGCGCCGACGGCGGAGGCGGCCTGCGCGGCCGCAGCAGCGTCTTGGGCCTCGACCTGTGCGCCGAGGGGCGCCGACTGCGCTTCCGCGACCCCCGGAGCGGCCGATGGCTACCCGACCCCGACGACACCCGCCGCGACAACGACCAACTGCGCCAGGCTCTTCACACGACCAGTCATGAGCGAGACGCCGAGGCCGCCGCCCGACGCGCCGCCGAGACCGAGGTAGCCGCCCTGCGGGCCCGGCTGGGCGAGCAGGCGTAAGCCCGAGCCCCGCCCCTGCCGGAGGCGGCAGGCTCGCCGCGAATACGAGCGATGGTTCGTTGCGTGCGCGCCCCCTGCCGGTCTCGCGGGAGCGGTGAGGACGCGCCATCGGGTGTGTGACGGCCAGTGCATCGTCGTGGACGGCGGCTGGACCGTGCAGGGAGTCTCGGACCGCCCCGACTGGCTCGACGTGTGATGTCCGCCCCCCGACCGGGGGAGCGGGAGCGCTACGTGCGGTATTGGCCGGGCTGGCCCCAGCGGCTGCGGCGGTCGCGGTGGCCGAATGACCGGCCCAGGTCGACCTCAGCGAACTCGGCCGGGGACTCGCCGGTGGTGGCGTACTCGTAGAGGGCGGTCTGGTA
Source organism: bacterium (assembly GCA_026706565.1). Lineage (GTDB taxonomy): Bacteria > Actinomycetota > Acidimicrobiia > Acidimicrobiales > CATQHL01 > VXNF01. Next base: position 44,310 of record JAPOYM010000130.1, on the reverse strand, counting down.
CACGGCGCTCAGCGCCGAGGCCACGACGGCGCCGAGGATCATCAGCAGGCCGCCCACGATGACGCCGAAGACCCCCAGCGCCCCCGAGCCTAGGAAGATGGCGATGAGCAGCCCGGGCGCCATCAGCACGAAGCCCACGATGGACAGCCCGGCCTGGGCGACGAGGTTCTCGCCCCAGGTCCGCCGCAGCAGGTCCTTGGAACGCCCGAGCGCCCGGAACGGCCCGACGCGCTCGGCGATGATGATCGGCATGACCAGGAAGGTCATCACCCGCCACGCCAAGTCCAGGAGGCTGCCGAACAGGGCCCCGACGAAGCCGGCGCGGTCGCGTGCCGCCGCCTGGATGGTGTTGATGATGAAGCCCACGACGAGCGCCACGATCGCCCACGGGGCGATGGCGCCGATCCGGCCCGAAGCGCCGCGGATGGCGCTGGCCACCGTGGGGTCGCCGCCGGTGAGCCGCTCGCGGGCGCCGGCAACCAGGGCGCCCTGGAAGAAGTACACGGCGATGGCGCTGGCGATCACGCCGAGGATGACCAGCAGCACCGAGCCCCCGCTGGGCTCGAAGTCCGTCCACCCCACCGACGGGTCGTAGTCGACGAGCACGATGAGGCCGAAGACGATCCCCGCGATGACCAGCGACGCCACGCCGCCCAGCACCGGCAGCCACAGCAGCTCCTTGTCCTTGCGCAGGACGCGCCAGGACGTCTTGCCGAGTTCCCAGGATCGTGCGAAGTAGCCCATCGGGTCTCTCCTCGTGCTCGATGCGTTCCCGCAGCCGCCGGGAGGGACTGTGGCCGCCCCGGGCCGCCGATCCGCAGCGTACCGTCTCGCCGGGTCTGATTCTCAGGCGTTCACGTCCACCACGACCCGGCCCCGCACCGCCCCGGCGAGGATGTCGGCGGCCACCCGGGGCACCTCCCCCAGGGGCACCTCGCTGGTGATGGACTCCAGGGTGCCTCCGTCGAGGTCGGTGGCCAGCCTCTGCCAGGCCTCGGTCCGGCGCGCGGCCGGCTGGTAGACGCAGTTGACCCCCAGCAGGCTCGCCCCCCGGAGGATGAACGGGAACACGGTGCCGGAGAGATCCGAGCCGCCGGCCAGGCCGCAGGCGGCCACACAGCCCTCGGGCTCGAGCGCCGCGATGAGGTTCACGAGCGTGTGGCTGCCGACGGTGTCCACGCCGGCCGCCCAGCGGGGCCTCGCCATGGGTCGCCCGCCGGGCTCGCTCAACTCGCTGCGGTCGATGATCGCCGCGGCGCCGAGGCTGCGCAGGTAGTCGCCCTCGCTGTCCGCCCGACCGGTGGAGGCCACCACCTCGTAGCCCAGCTTGGCCAGCACGGCGACCGCCACGCTGCCGACGCCCCCGGCGGCGCCGGTGACGATCACCGGTCCGTCGCCGGGCGAGGCGCCGCGGTCCTCCAGGGCCATCACGCACAGCATGGCGGTGTAGCCGGCGGTGCCGATGGCGGCCGCGGCGCGCGTGTCGATGCCGGCGGGCAGGCGCGTCAGCCAGCCGGCCTCGACGCGGGCCTTGGTGGCCATGCCGCCCCAGTGCTTCTCGCCGAGATCCCAGCCGTTGACGGTGACGCGGTCGCCGGGTTGCCAGTCGGGGTGATCGCTTGCCTCGACGACACCTGCCAGGTCGATGCCCGGCACGAGCGGCCAGTTGCGCACCACCGGCGCGCCGTTGCAGATCGCCAGGCCGTCCTTGTAGTTGACCGTGGAATAGTCCACGGCGACGGTCACCTCGTGGTCCGGGAGCTGATCCTCGGCGAGCCGGCTGATGCTGTGCTGGAATCCGTCTTCGGTCTTGGAGAGCAGCAGGGCGGTGAACATGCGGGCCTCCCGGGCGCCTGGGCGGGTACGGCCCGAGCCTATGGGGCCGCAGGCTCCCCGCCGACTGCCGTAGGTTCACACCACCAGACCCTGGATCTCCGCCACGGGGGCGTAGACGGACGAACTGCGGGTCACCGCTCCCAGCGGGCCGCGCATGCCGCCGAGGCCCACGGTCGTGAAACTGCCCACGAAGGTGACGGTGGCGGTGATCTTGTAGCGGTCCCTCGGGGCACCGTCGGAGGAGTGCCGGTAGGTGTACCTGCAGGTGCTGAGCGTGTCGCTGAAACCCGGGATCCACGGGGTGCCCGGGCCCAGGCAGGTGATCGAGTCGCCGTTGCCCATTTTCCAACGCACCACGGTGGGTGTGGCGAAGATCGTGACCACGTACCCCCAGACCATGATCGTGGTGCTGTAGGTGCGCCAGTACGACGGCGGCAGCCAGAGCCACGTCGGGGTCTGCACCAGCAACCCCTTCCGGTAGCCCGGCGAAGTGTGGATGGTCGGCGCCGGCGGGTTCAAGGCCCCCATCGCGGAGGAGACGACCGAGGACTTGCTGGGAGGAGTCCGCGTTCTGTTCGCAGGCAGGGTGAGGGTCTGTATGAGGTTGTCGTCGCTGTCGCAGATATCGGCTGTGACGTTGCCGTCGCTCTGGAGCCTGATCGGTCCGCAGAAGTTGAGTCTGGCCCGTGTGCCGCTGGGGGCGGGGTCCACGGTCGTCGGGCGCTCCACCGTCAGCGTCGTGCAGAGGGTGTGCCCGTCGCTGCAGTCCTCCACCTCGGTCGTGTCGGCCGCGGCGACTCCGCCCGCGGCTATGGCCAGCACGCCGGCCGTGGTCACCAGGCCGACGCATGCGCGCGCGCCGCGCCGTCTGCCTCTCCGTCGGGCGACGGCGCGGTCGGGCCGAACGTGTCGGGTGTGTTCGCCTGCATGATGCATCCTTCAGTCCTCCCTGTGTGAATGGCCTGCTCGAAGATCTCCGCGACCCGCCAAGAGCCGCCCTCGCGGCGCATGAGCGCCAGATGCACGACTGTGGCCTGCTCGTCGTTGCGGACGCGGCCCGTCGAGACCTCGTAGAGAACGGCGGTGTCGACGAAACAGTCCAGGAGTTCGGCGCCGTCTCGGTCCCAGCCCTCGATGCGGACGATCCGCCCTTCGCCGTGGTCTGGGGGAAGGCGCAGGGCGATGCCCTCGGTCGCCCGTCCGAGCAGGACGCCGGCGGCTCTGCTGCGCAGCGGCTCGGTGCTGAAGCGAGCGATCCCCGGGTGCGTCGGGTCTACCGGGTGGCTCGCTGCGTCCCAATAGTTGTCCCAGAATGCGGCGTAGGCGCCGAGGATCGCCGTGGCCACCTCGGGCGGGGGCGCCCCGCCGTCGTCTGAGGCGCCCAGAGGAATCGGCGCGCCCTGCGCCTCGACGCCTCTAGCGCCCGCAGCGTCGAGAGCAGCGTCTGGCGCCGCGCCCGCCCGGTCACCCGGGTCGTTGACGGCGCGGCCGCCGGAGCGGGCGGCCGGCGGGTCGGTCTCGGAGTGTGCGGCGGCTAGTGGAGCAGCCCCCGGCGCCGCGGCCGTGTCCTCGGGCGCCGGTTGCGGTTCGGTCGCGGCGCCCTGCGCTTGTGCGTCGGGCGGTGAGATGGCGGGGACTACCTCGTCGAACCGCCGCCCGAGCGGGCCCAGCTCATCCGCCCCCGCGCAGCCGGACGCGGGGAGGAGCACCAGCAGCAGCCCGACGACGGCGCGACGGGGGACCGCGTCGAGTCTCCTGCCGGAGCGTCTCGTGGAGTTCAGAGGCCTTTCAGATGGTTCGATAGTCCGAGACTACACTCAGATCGGACAAAAACACCAGAGACACTTGAAGATTATGGAATTATATTTTATTTGTCAGTGCGAGTTCGATGTCGATTGTGGTCGCAGGACCTCGGACTCGTCGGGGCGGCCCGTCCGGTCCACCGTTAGGCTGGGGGCATGGCTGACAGCAACGGCTCGCAGTCCGGCTGCCGCGTTCGCCTGCGTCGCGACGGCCGCATCGGCGAGGTGGTCCTGGACAATCCGACACGCCGCAACCCGCTGAGCCTGGCGGTCATGCGCGACCTCAGCGAGCGCGTCGCCGCGCTCGGCGACGATCCTTCGGTGCGGGTCATCGTTGTCGCGGCCACGCCGCCGGCCTTCAGCGCTGGCCACGACCTAGCGGAGATGGTGGACCGTCCCGACGACTTCTACGAGGAACTGTTCGAAGCCTGCTGTGAGCTCATGGCGGTGATCCGCGAGGTGCCGCAGCCAGTCGTGGCCGCCGTCGACGGGATCGCCACGGCCGCGGGATGCCAGGTGGTGGCGGCCTGCGATCTCGTCGTGGCGACCGAGGGAAGCCGCTTCGCTGTGCCCGGCGTACGCATCGGCCTGTTCTGCTCGGTGCCGATGGTGCCGCTGTCGCGCGCGATCGGTCGCAAGCGGGCGATGGAGATGCTGCTCACCGGCGATCCCATCGACGCCGCGACCGCCGCCGACTGGGGTCTGGTGAACAAGGTCGTGCCGGCGGGCGAGCTTCAGGAGGCGGTGTCCGACCTCGCCGATCGGATCAGCCGCTCCAGCGCCGGCGTGTTGGCGATCGGCAAGCGCGCCTTCTACGACCAACTCGACCGCACCGAAACGGAGGCGTACCGCTACACCCGGGAGGTGATGGCCGCCAACGCCGCCATGGACGACGCGCAGGAGGGCATCGGGGCGTTCTTGCAGAAGCGCTCACCGGTCTGGCCCGCCTCCGGCGCCCGTAGTGGCGACCCGGCGGCGGCATCCCGTCGGGCCTCCGGCTAGGACGGCGTCATCGCACTGCTTCAGGCGGCGGTGTAGGGGAGTGGCCAAGCGCAAGCGGCGACCGCGGCAGCGCGCCGCCTCGGTGCAGCCCGGCATCGTGGGTCCGCCGCGGCCGGTGCCCCGCGGGATCGTCCGTCCTGCCTACGCCAGGGACGCGCGCGGCGAGCCCGGGCCGTCGAGGATGGCGCCGGTGCGCTCGACTGGCGAGATCGAGGCGATGCGCCGGGCCGGGGCCGCGGCCGCCGAGGTGCTGATGATCGCCGGGCGGCACGTCACGCCCGGAACCACCACGGACGCCATCGACGCGGTCGTACACGCCGAGGTGCTCGACAGGGGCGCCTACCCCAGCCCGCTCGGCTACCGGACGTTCCCGAAGTCCGTCTGCACGTCAGTGAACGAGGTCATCTGCCACGGGATCCCCGACAGCCGCCCGCTCGCTGCGGGCGACATCGTGAACATCGACGTGACCGTGTACCTCGACGGCGTTCACGGCGACACCTCCGCCATGTTCTGCGTCGGCGAGGTGGACGCTGAGAGCGAACGGCTGGTACGCGGGACGCTCCGGGCCCTGGAGGCCGCCATCGGAGTCGTGGCCCCCGGCGTTCCGGTGAGCGCCATCGGCGAGGCCATCGAAGGGGTGGCGCGCCCGCTCCGCCTCGGCGTGGTGCGCGAGTTCGTGGGCCACGGCGTCGGACCGGACTTCCACGGGAGCCTGCAGATCCCTCACTATTACGACCCGCGCAACTCCGTCCCGCTGGCCGAGGGGATGACCTTCACGATCGAGCCCATGCTGACCCTCGGCGGCCCGCAGGTGGATCTGTGGAGCGACGGCTGGACGGCGGTGACCGCCGACCGTTCCCGCTCGGCGCAGTTCGAGCACACGCTCGCGGTGACCTCCGACGGCGCCGAGGTCCTGACCACCACTAGCGGCGGCCGCTGCGCCCACGAGCTGTCCGCGGCATCGGTGCCCGGCCGCGGGAGCGGTTGAGCCCCGACCGGAGCGCCTAGGCCGCTGCCGTCCCGGTCGTGGGCTCTAGCCGTGGCGGTAGGGGGGAGGCTCCCACCACCAGGCGAGGCCGGAGACGCCGACGCCGGCTGCCGCCACGAGCGCTCCGCCGAACCCGCCGACGAACGCGGTGGCCGGCTCGCTCTCCGCTTCGACCGCCGCGAGGAGCGACCGGGCGTCGTGGTGCGCGTCCGCATGCACCGCCGCGACGTGGAGGGCGTGTACCTCCGCCGGGCGGCTTTGGCGCATCTGCTCGAGGATGCGCCGGTGGGCGCCCGCCGTGCTGCGGCTCGGCAGCAGCCGGCGGATCCTGCCGTCGTGGAGGTCGAACAGCGGACGCACGCCGAGTCGGTCGCCTGCCCGTCCTGCCGCGGCGGGTATCCGCCCGCTGCGCACGAGTTGGTCGAGGCCGCCGAGGACGCCCATCAGTCGGACGCGGGCGGCGACGCGGCGGGCCGCCGCCGCGACCTCCTCCAGCGGCGCCCCGCGCCCCGCCGCGCTGACGGCCGCATGCACCGCTAGGGCCTGCCCGCCGGCGGCGTTGGCGGTGTCCACCACGATCGTGCGCCGGCCGGCCTCCCGCGCCCCCATAACCGCCGCTCGGTGGCAGCTCGACAACTTGGCTGAGACTGTCAGGATCAGCACGCCGTCGCCCCTCGGGCACTCCGCTACGGCGCGGGCGAAGGCCCCGGGACCGGGGGCGGCCGTGCTCAAGGTTCCCGCAGCGAGGAGTTCGGCCGGCGACAGAGCGTCGTCGGCGACCTCCTCGCCGTCCACCGTGAGCAGGATCGGCACTACCGTGACGCCGAGTTCCCGCTGCAGGTCCACGGGCAGTGCTGCGGCGCTGTCGGTCACGACGGAGACGGTCACGGCGCCCCCGACGGCCCCGCGGTGCCCCCGGCCTGTGCGGTGGCGGTCATTGTCCTCCCCCGGACTGCCCGGCGCCGGAGGTCGAGCGGACCGCGGCCGCGCTCGCGACGACGAGGATGCCCGAGGCCAGCAGCACCAGCCTGGTCCCGCTGAGAGTCCAGGCGTCGAAGATCCTCACCGCGTCGAGGGCGTCGCCGACGGCGCCGGCGCCGGCTGCGGAGAGCCCCAGCGCCATCCGGATGACCATATGGAAGGCGGCGAAGGCGAGCCCGCGCTCAGCGTCGTCGGTGCCGGACTGCAGCGCCGTCATCCCCGAGGTGAGGGCGACCGTCGCCGCTAGGCCGAAGCCGAACGCCCCCAAGTAGGTGAGCCAGAGCATGGGGCTGAGACTCATGCACGCCACCAGCGCGCCCATCCCGAGTGTGCCCAGGCGGGTCGTGCCCAGGAGCGGGCCGGACAGTCGGGTGACGAGGATCAGGCCCGCCCCGGCGCCGACGCCGAAGATGGCGATCAGCACCCCGAACTCCAGGTCCGAGGCCTCCAGTTCCTCGCGCACCAGGCTGAGGCCCAGCGAGAAGAGCGCCCCCAGGCCGAGCGCCACGGCCGCGGCGGCGGGCATGACCGTGCGAACGAGGGGGATGCGGGCCGCGTCGCGCAGGCGTCCGGCGTCGCTGACGGTGGAGGGGCTGCCCGCCGTCCGGCCCAGAGGCGCCATGCGGGCGATGAGCAGGGCCGAGACCAGATAGGTCAGCGCGTCGATCCAGAACACGACGGCGTGCGGGCGGGACGCCAGCCAACCCGCGTCCGCGAACGGCAGCAGGGTCAGCACGGCGAAGGCGCCCGCACCGACGGGGATGCTCCCGAAGGACGACCCCAGCATCAGGCTGTTCGCCGTGGGCAGGTCGTCGGCGTCGGCCAGTTCCGGCACGGCGGCGTCGCGGGCGGAGAGGAAGATGACGCTCGCTGCCTCCAGCACGAACGCCCACAGGTAGATCCACCAGAGCTGGGCGATGAGGGGGATGATCGCCACGATCCCCAGCCGCAGGAGGTCCGTCGCCAGCATGGTGCGGCGCCGGTCCCAGCGCAGCGACACCCGGGCGGCCACTGTGCCGCCGAGCGCCGCCGGCAGCAGGCGCAGCGTGAGGATGCCGCCCACGGCACTGGTCGAGGAGGTCACCTCCCAGGCCAGCGCCATGAGAGCGAACGTGGCCATCCAGTCCCCCAGGCCCGAGACACCCTGGCCGATGAGCAGCCGCCGGAAGTCCTGGCCACCGAGGACGCGGCGCAGCGCGCTCACGGTGTTCCCCCGGTGCCCGCGGCGCTCGACCGGCGCCCGCTCATGGCGCTCCGTCGTTGTCGCAGAGCAGGCGCCGCAGCGTGACGCGCGCCCGCCGGCCCGCCGGGGGCACGGTGTTGTTGGCGGTGAGCCGCTTCAGCAGCATCGCCGCGGTGACCGCGGCGCCCGCCAGAGCGGCGTCGCGCCCGCCCCACCACAGCGCGAGGAATGGCAGCGCCGCCATGGCCCCGAAGGACACCAGCGCCGTCTGGCGCACCGCCCGGCCGACGGCCAGCCCCGCTAACAGCAGCACGGCCCCGGGCCAGTGGACCACCGCCAACGCCCCCATGGCCGGCGAGACGCCGCGGCCCCCCGCGCCCCGCAGGAACGGCGACCAGTTGTGCCCGGCCACGGCGGCGCCCGCGGCCACAGCGCTCACCACAGGGGCCGAACCCGCGGCGAAGACCCCCGGCGCCGCCTTGGCGACGTCCATGATCCCGCCGACGGCGAGGGGAGCGAAGCCGGCCACGCGGTACAGCGCCGTGCCGGAAACGGTGCCGCTGCCGACGGTCCGCAGGTCGGTCGCCGCTACTGACTGCGCCAGCAGGTTGGAGAACGGGATCGCACCCAGCGCGAAGGAGACGATCACGACTCTGGCCCCCTCTGCGGCGAGGTAGTCCTGTGCCACCAGCAGCGAAGCCGCCGACAGCAGCACTGCGAGCGCCGCCGCTAGGACGGCGAGGCGACCGGCGGCGGTCCAGAGACGGGGGCTTCCCGCCGCACCGGAGGCTGTGGAGGGTCCCGCGCCGGGACTGCTCACGGCTCGAGAACCAACTCGATTCGCCCCGCGGGCACCGAGCCGGTGGTCTCGCCGATGACTGCGGCGCTGTGACCGGATGCGACGAGGGCGTCCACGAGGTCATCAGCGGCGCCGTTCTCGCACGCCAGGAGCAGGCCGCCGGAGGTCTGCGGGTCGGCCAGTATGTTCAGGAGTTCCGCGTCGGGCTCTCCGGTACGGGCGTGGAGACGGCGCCGGACGGCGGCGACGTTGCGGCCCGTCCCACCCGGGACGTGGCCGGCGGCGGCCAGGGATCTGGCCCCGGGCAGCAGCGGGACCTCTGCGGCATGCACGACTGCGCCGGTCCCGCTGGCCGCGCACATCTCCCGGAGATGCCCGAGCAGACCGAATCCGGTCACGTCGGTCGCCCCGGTGACCCCTGCCTCGACGGCCAGGGCCGACGCCGTGTCGTTGAGCCGGGTCATCTCCGCCACCGCGGCCTCCAAGGCGCTCTCGGGCAGGGCCGGGTCGCCGGGCGCGAGGCGCTTGTGCGCGGTCGTGATGATGCCGGTGCCCAGTGGCTTGGTGAGGACGAGGCTCCGGCCCGGCTCGGCGCCCCCGCAACGCATCAGCCGGTCGGCTCGCACCTCGCCGGTCACCGCTTGGCCGTACACAGGCTCGGGCCCGTCGGTCGTGTGGCCGCCGACGATCTGCCAACCGCCTTCGCGGGCCATCGCCGCGCCGCCGCGCAGCACCGCGGCCAGCAGGTCCAGCGGCAGGCGGTCCCGCGGCCAGACGACGATGTTGAGCGCGAACAGGGGGCGCCCTCCCATGGCGTAGACGTCGCCGGCGGCGTTGGCGGCGGCGATCCGCCCCCAGGTCTCGGCGTCGTCGGTCACCGGACCGAAGAAATCCACCGTCGAGACCAGGGCGCGCCCGTCCGGCCGGCGCCACACGGCGGCGTCGTCCCCGGCGCCGATCAGCAGATCGGGGTGAGCGTGGGTTGGGAGCGAGCGCAGAACCTGCGCCAGGTCGTCGGGACCGAGCTTGCCGGCTCAACCCGCGCCGTGGCTGTACTGCGTCAGGCGGTAGGTCATGGAGAGTTCTCGTGTCGGGTCGCGTGTCCGGTCACGGCGGGTTGCCCTGCCGCCTGCAACGCTAGTTCTCGCCACCCGGCGCGGCCGTACCGGTCCGTGTGCAGATTGCGGTGGCCCCCCTCCGCCGTCATGGACAAATCGGTCGGCGTCTGCGTTCGTTCAGAGTTGGCAGGCCGGGCAGTAGGTGGTGTTGCGGGCGTCGAGGAGGCGGCTGCGCAGCTCGGCGCCGCAGCGGCGGCAGGGTTCGCCGCCGCGGCCGTAGCAGTCCAGATGGGCGTAGTTGTCGCCCGCCGGGCCGAGCAGGGTGCGGTAGTCCCGGAACGTGGTGCCGCGGCGGCCGATGGCCCCGCGCAGCACCTCGCCTATCGCGGCGTGCAGGGCGGTGGCCTCGGCTCGGGAGATCCGACGCTTGGCTGGGTTGATGCCGGCCCGCCAGAGAGCCTCGTCGGCGTAGATGTTGCCCAGCCCCGCGACCGGGCGCTGGCTGAGGAGCTGCGTCTTCACCCGGCGCCGGCTCTGGCGCAGCGCTGTCCACAACCCGGCGGCGCTGAAATCCGCGCCCAGCGGTTCGGGACCCAGCTGCGCCAGGGTCGGGATCGAGTCGTAGCAGCCGGCGGCGACCAGCCGCACCCTCCCGAAGCGGCGCACGTCGTGCATCTCCAGGACGGAGCCGTCGTCGAGGCGCCACCACGCCCGTACGTAGCGGTCACTGGGCGGGGGAGCGTCCGTGAACTGCAGCCGCCCCGTCATGCCGAGGTGCATCACCAGCTCGCGGCCGTCGCTCCCATCCGCTGGGGCCGCGGCGCCCGCTCCGCCGCCCGGAGCCGTCTGCGTCCCGCCGCTCAGCGCCGCGAGCAGGTACTTGCCCCTGCGGATCACGCCGCGGACGGTTGCGCCGATCACCTCCCGGGCGGGGAGGAACTTCTCGCTGGGATGGCTGCCGGCGCCGGTGATGCGACGCCCGAGGAGCCGCGGTGCCAGCTCGCGGCGGATCGTCTCCACCTCGGGCAACTCGGGCACCGCCGCCTCCTCCCCGTTCCTCCGCGGTCCGGCAGCGACCGCCGAAGCCTGCCGCAGGCAGTTCGGCCGGTGCCTACGGAGCCTGTCAGCGCCGCCGAGTATGCCACCGCCGGAACCCGTCGGGTGTATCCGCCTCGGCGGTACACTGCGCAACGCTTCCCCGAGCCGAAACTTCGTTATCGACCGGAGGGAGCAGTCTGTGCATCGTTCCGACCAAAGCAGAGATGTCGGCCCGCGCCCTGGCGGGGTGCCCGGAATCGAGACCGCCGTGCGAGCGATCGTCGCGGAGATCGACCGCCGAGCGGACTCTCCCGGGCATCCGTTGAAGAGATATCAGGTCGTCGCGTCGGCCGATCAGGGGAGAATCTGGATCGCCTCGGCTGTCGGCCCGTGTATGGACGTGCGCTACACGCCGCTCGAGATGGTCGAGGATCGGGCCTGGACCTGGCACTGCCAAGATCCGTGCGACTGCTGCGACGTGGGCTGGCGGATCAGCACGGCCGCCGAGATCGTCGACTTGCTGGCGGAGCTGTTGGGCTGCGGGTGACGGGTTCGGCCAGCCCGTCGGTTGTGATCGGGGAGATGGCTCCAGCCCTTGGCCGGCGGCTCGTCGCGGCCCGCGGCGACCGCGATGGGTCTAGGAACCCGGGCGCGTGGCCTTGCCGCCGTGCACCGACGGCTCGGCGCACCACTGTTCGCGCAGCGTGGCGAGCGGCTCCAGGATCGACTCCGGCAGTCCGAGCACTCCGCACAGAACCGCCTCGTCCAACTCGCACCGGAGGGGGTCGCGGTAAGCCTCGTTGGCCGGCAGAAGGTCACGCCCCGCGAACCGGTCGAAGGTCGCGGCGAGGGCGGTTACCGCCTCGACCGGGACGACGCGCAGGTCCAGGGCGGGTATGGACCCGAGCGTCGTGACCGTCAGGCAGGCACGGCCGCTCTGCTGGCGGTTCGAGACCCACCACCGTGCGAGGAGGCCGGGCGTGGTGTTCAGCCATACTGCGAGCGCCTTCTCCCAGATCCCCGCCCGCTCCTGCGCGGAGGGTGTGGGCGAGAAGGACGGCCACGCCCGGCCTCCGATGGCTGGTCTCGGCGTGAGGCACGCGCCCAGCGACTGGGAGTTCAGCCGAAAGTCCCGGCTTATGTGCAGCCGTCCTGCGCCGGCGATGAGCGCGCCGTCCGCGTTGCGGTAGCCGTTCCAGAGTCGCAGGGCCGCGCCCCTCATACCGGCTCGGAGGATGCCCTCGGAGCAGGGCAGCACGGTCATGCGCCGTTCGGCCGCAGCGCTGTGGGACCAGAGGATCGGCCAGCTTGCTCGCGTGCAGGAAGCGCGACTGCTGAGACGAACGACGTCGAACGGCCCGCGAGGTTCGTCGGCCGCGCCGTTCCTGCCTCGGCTTATCCCGTCGATGTCCCGGTCTATCGGCCCGCGCCGCCCGAGAACGCCCAGCGGGACGACCGGCAGCGGCAGACTCTCGTGGCGGGGCAGCTCCAGCGTACCGTCGGCCAGAGCGCTCGCCGCCCCGGCCACATCGGGGTTCGTGACCCCTGTCGGGTGGCCGGTCGCGTCGTCGTCGAAGGCGCCGTGTACCGACCAGCCCACGAGCTGGGCGCCGACAGTGAGCCGTCCGGGGTCGGTCCGGGAGTGGGACTCGCGGGCCACCTCCACCCCGGCGGTGATCGACTGCGGGAGCCGGTCCAGTACCAGATAGCGGGCTCTGGGCGACTCGCCCTCGGCGCGACCGGTGGACCGTTTGGTTGCGAGCAGGATCGCGTCGGCCATTCCCGTGTCCGCCGAGAAGGCGCGGTCCGCGGTGCTGCCCTCCGCGATGGTCACGACGGTGATGTCGTCGTATTCGGCCCCAAGCAGCCGCCGCGTCCGCCGCCATGCCCCGCCAGAAACGACCGCGGCGGGGATGATGAGGGCCAGCACGCCCCCGGGCCGGAGCTTGGCATGAGCGAGGTCCGTGAAGTCCGACGCCAACCCGGCGTTGCCGTCGCCGGCCCGTGCGTGCGACACCCGCCTGCGTAGCTGGATCAGCCGCTTGGACATGCCGCGCTGTTCGAGTTCCGATGTCTCGAAGCCGGCGAACGACGGCACCGGCACGTTCGCGACTTCGTGGTTCGTGGGTCGTGTGAACGGCGGGTTCATGATTACTAGGTCGAGGCTGCTGTCAGGCAGGTCGATCTGGTTCATCCCTGTCTCGTCGACGGCGCCGGTGCCGGTGACTGTCGTGGCCCCGGTGCGGAACAGGGTCGGCTTGGTGCCCGGTTCCAACAGTTCCAGAGACCCGATGAAGGGTCTCGGGCCCTCGCCGTCGCGCGGGTCGTGCTCGCCGTAGGGCATCGTGTGGATGCGGGTGTTCCCGAACGTCACCGTGGGGTGCGCCGAGGCCAGCTGGGCCGAGGTCAGGTGGGTCGCTGCGGGCATGATGTCGCAGCCGATGAGGACGTTCTCAATGATCCGGCAGTGCAGGTCTGCGTCGTCTAGGCCGGCCCGGCGCAGGCGGGCGATCATGCGGCGGTAGACGGCTGACAGCAGTGCGCCGGTGCCGCAGGCCAGGTCCGCTACTCGCAGTCCGCTGACCCGCTCGGCGTCGTCCCAGTCGACCTGAAGGCGCGCCACGGCCCACTCGGCCAGCAGAGTGGCCGAGGACGGCTGTGTGTAGAAGGTGGCCAGGAACTTCCGGTCGGCGATGAGCTGTCCGAACATCTGGCCGGCCAGGTCGCCGATGGTGGCGGCGCCCAGGCCCACCAGCCGGCGCGCCGACTCGTCGAGGCGCCGCAGCGCCCGGCCGGCGGTGGCCGTGTCCATGGCTCTCAGCACGTCGTGTGCCACCTTGAAGATCGGCCAGTAATTCACCTCCAGAATGGCTCGCCACACTTCTTGGACTGCCCCAGGCAACAGGACGTTCTCGTGGCCGCGGAGCGTCGGGTGGCTCGGGGGCCGAATGGCCTCCTCGGTGCCCGCGATGGCGTAGTGGACGACCAGGGCATTGGCCAGAATGGCCGCGGCCATCCTCGTCGTCTGCTCGCCGTCGCGCTGGTGGAGCGCCTTCGCCATCTGCTCCAAGCCAGCGCTGCGAGCGTCCTCCATGCCCCGGCGGATGATGTTGGTGGCCTGGGCGACGCCGGTCTCGAGGGCGTTGACGCCTTCGGCCAGTTTGCGCGGCGAGACGGACACGGTCTCGACGAAGCCGGCCAGGTCGGCCAGCGTGCCTCGGATCCAGCCTCCGGTGGGGAACCAGGTCACCGCTTCGGTGCCGTTGGTGCAGACCTTGTAGGAGTAGGTGAGGGCCGCGAGTCGGGCGCCGGGGGTGCGGGCCTCGGGGGGGATCCTGACGGCCACGACTTGCTCGACGGGCGAGCCGTCGGCGGCGAACGTGCCGCCGAGGCGGTCCCGCGCCTCGCTCTCCACGGTCCGCGCCGGGTCGAACTCGGTCTCGAGGATCACGCCGCCGGTGCGGCTCTCGTTGCAGATGACGATGTCGGGCCGCCGCCCGGCGCCCTCGGTCAGGACTCCGGTGCTCTCGGCTAGGACGGTCTGTTCGGTCCACGCCGGGTGCAGCAGGCGCAGCGCGGCCGCCAAGTCGCTGTTCACCGAGGATTCAGTCCGGCGGGCCACTGTTCGCTCTCTGTCTGCCGACGGGCTCTCAGGGAACCGCGGCGCAGGATAACTTCACTCCTGTAGTCCTATCACTCGGAGGCTCCCGGTCTCGTGGCCTTGCCGCCGTGCACCGACGGCTCGGCGCACCACTGCTTGCGCAGCGTGGCGAGCGGATCCAGGATCGAGTCCGGCAGGCCCAGCGCCTCGCAGAGCACGGCCTGGTCCAATTCCTTGCGCACCGGGTCGCGGTAGGCCTCGTTGGCCGGCAGCAGGTCACGGTCAGCGAACCGGTCGAAGATCGAGTCGAGTCTGCCGACGTGCTCCCCGCTCAGAGCGTCGCAGTCCAGCATCGGTATGCTCCCGAGCCTGCGCACTGAGAGATTCGAGCGTCCCTGCTGCTGGCGCGACCCCACCCACCAGTGTCCGATCAGCCCCAGCGTGGTGGCACACCAGAGCACGACGGCTTTCTCGTGGGAGCGGTCGTCCAGCAGGAACGAAGGCCACGCACGGCCGCCTACGGCCGGCTTCGGCGTGAGGCAGGCCCCGAGGCTCTGCGAGTTCAGTTGGAAGTCGCTGCTGACGTGCAGCCGGGTGCTTGTGGCCCAGATCCTCAGCGCCTTCTGGCGCAGCCCCGGGAGTATTCGTCCCTGCCGGTCGGGGGCCACGACCAGCCGACGCTCGCTGGCGGCGCGATGGCTCCAGAGAACCGGGTACGAGGGCGTGACGCCCGCGGCGAGGGGCTCGATCTCGAACGGACCGCGAGCAGTGGTCCCGCCGCTGCGGACATCCAGATGGTAGGGCCCCGGGCACCCCAGACGGGACAGCGTGGTGATCGGTATCGGGACGTCAGGCAGGCCGGCGAGGCGAAGCCGGCCGCGCTCCAGTGAGAGTGCCGCATCGGCGACGTCGGTCTCGGAGACCGAAGCGCAGCCGCTGTGGTCGAAGTCGGAGCGGATGTAACACCCGACGATGTCGTCGCCGATCCGCAGCCTGCCCGTCGGCCTGCCGGGAGGAACCGCTCTGATGGCGTGCGCGACCTCCAAGGCGTCGGGGAATCCTCGAGGCGTCTCGGAGAGGTTGACCCACAGCACATCGTCCGTCGGCGGGTTGCTGAGTTCGTCGGTCCGCCGCGAGGCGACGATGAGCGCGTCGGCCATGCCCGTGTCGGCCGAGAAGGCTCTGTCGCTCGAGCCGGTGGCCGCGATCGTGACGACGGTGATGTCGTGATAGTGCGCCGCTAGCAGGCGGCGCGAAGCTGCCCAGGATGCGCCCGCGACGACTGTCGCGGGAAGCACCAGGGCGACTGTGCCGCCCGGACGTACCTTGGCGTGGGCCAGATCCACGAAGTTGGCGCCCAGGCCGGCGTTGCCGTGCCCCGCGGGGTCGTGCGCGAGTCGTCTCCGCAACGAGGCGAGGCGCCGAGACATCCGCTGCTGCTCCAGTTCGGAGGTCTCGAAACCGGCGAAGGACGGCACCGGGACCTCCGCGATCTCGTGGTTCGTCGGCCGGGTGAAGGGTGGGTTCATGATGACCAGATCGAGGCTGCCGTGGGGCAGGTCCATCAGCTTCCCCCGGGCGCTGTCATCGACGGCGCCGACGCCGGTGACCGTTTTGGCCCCGGTGCCGAACAGGGTGGGCGCCTTGGCGTCGTCCAAGAGTTCGAGCGATCCGATGAAGGGTCGGCGGCCTTTGCCGTCTCCCAGGTCGGCCTCGCCATAACGCATCGTGTGGACGCGGGTGTTCCCGAAGGTCACCGTGGGATGCGCTGAGGAGAGTTGCGCCGCGGTCAGGTGCGTGGCCGCCGGCATGATGTCGCAGCCGATCAGGACCGATCCCATGAACCGATGGTGCAGGTCCGCGTCGCGCAGACCTGCCCGCCTCAGGCGCGCAGCCATGCGGCGGTAGACGGCGGAGAGCAACGCGCCGGTGCCGCAGGCTAAGTCGGCTACACGGAGTCCGCCCACCGCCTCGGGATCGCTCCAGTCGAGTCCGCTGCGGGCCACTGCCAACTCGGCCAACAGGAGGGCCGAGGAAGGACGGGTGTAGAAGGTGGCCAGGAACTTCCTGTCCGTGATCAACCGTCCGAACATCTGACCGGCGAGGTCTCCGATAGTCGTGGCGCCCAATCCGGCCAGCTTGCTCGCTGCCTCGCTCAAGCGCGTCAACGCCTGCCCGGCAACCGCCTCGTCCAGAGCGCCGAGGATGTCACATGCCACGCTGAAGATCGGCCAATAGTTCACGTCCAGGATGTCGTGCCAGGTGGCCAGGACCTCGGCCTGCAGGAGGGTCCCCTCGACGTTCCGCATGGAGGGGTCGGTGATGCGCCTTATGCCGGGTGCGACGCCCGCGACGGCGGACTGGACGACCAGGGCGTTGGCCAGGATGGCGGCCGCCATGCGGGTGGTCTGCTCGCCGTCGCGCTGGTGCAGGATCTCGGCAATCCGCTCCAGGTCGGCTGTGCCTCCGCGTTCGGCGCGGCGGCGGATGATGTTGGTGGCCTGGGCGACGCCGGTCTCGAGGGCGTTGACGCCTTCGGCCAGTTTGCGCGGCGAGACGGACACGGTCTCGACGAAGCCGGCCAGGTCGGCCAGCGTGCCTCGGATCCAGCCTCCGGTGGGGAACCAGGTCACCGCTTCGGTGCCGTTGGTGCAGACCTTGTAGGAGTAGGTGAGGGCCGCGAGTCGGGCGCCGGGGGTGCGGGCCTCGGGGGGGATCCTGACGGCCACGACTTGCTCGACGGGCGAGCCGTCGGCGGCGAACGTGCCGCCGAGGCGGTCCCGCGCCTCGCTCTCCACGGTCCGCGCCGGGTCGAACTCGGTCTCGAGGATCACGCCGCCGGTGCGGCTCTCGTTGCAGATGACGATGTCGGGCCGCCGCCCGGCGCCCTCGGTCAGGACTCCGGTGCTCTCGGCTAGGACGGTCTGTTCGGTCCACGCCGGGTGCAGCAGGCGCAGCGCGGCCGCCAAGTCGCTGTTCACCGAGGATTCAGTCCGGCGGGCCACGGTGGTCTCTCTCGGGCCGGCTGGCGGGCTCAGACGGCCTCGGCGAGGGCGGGGGCGTCGGGGCGGAGGGCGCCGGCGAGGTGGCGGCGCTGGACCTCGGCCAAGCCCTCGGGACAGTGCCGGACGAAGGCGCACCAGCCGCACAGTGGGCCGGGCCTCGGCGGGAAATCGCCCGTGGCCGAACGCTCCTGCAACTCCTCCCACGTCTCGACGAGCCGGCGGGTGACCTCGGCGATCGCCTCGGCGGTCACGATGGTCTCGTCGATCCTCTGGCCCAGGTACATGAGACGGGCCCGCGCCGGGAGCGTGCCGTGCAACTCGGCGAGGGCCGCGGCGTACAGCAGCACCTGCTCGAGGCGAGCCTTGGAGAACTTCCGGCCGGGTGCCCGCCCTGACTTGTAGTCGCTGACGACCAGGCCGTCGGTGGCGGCCTCGACGCGGTCGATGTAGCCGATGAACGGCACGCCGTCGATCTCCACCGACACCTCGGCCTCGGTGTCGATGAGTTCCACCGTCTTGGGATCCTCGAGATCCCACAGTCCCTCAATCGCCCGCCAGGCTGTCCACTTGAAGTTCCGGATGCCGTCGGGGTCCAGATCGAGCGCCCTGAAGGCGTCGTCGGCCTCCATCTCCGACCAGGTCTGCCTCGCGATCGCTCGGGCGCTGTCCATCGTGCGTTCTGTGGGTTCGAGACCGAGCAGGTCCTCCAGAACTCTGTGCGCGAACGTGCCTGCCAGCGCCGCCTCGCCAGGCGGGTCAGGCAGTCTGTCGACGTAGCGGAACTTCCAGCGCTGCGGGCATTGCCGCAGCACCGAGGCGCTCGAGGGGGAGAGGTGCTTCGGGCGAACGGGCATCTGCACCACCTCGGCGGTGTCGGCGGGGGTGCGGGACTCCTCGAGGGGGGCGTTCGGCTCGGCGGGGTCCGCGGGGGGCCGACCGGGGTCCGCGCCGGGATCGGCGTCGGTTGATTGCATGCGTGTAGTTCTACCACCCGGCTGTGACAAAGGGCCGACACCGGCCCTGCGCGCCGACAGCGCACCGCGGCCCAGCCCGCGCCGGGCAGACTGAGGGGATGCCGTGGCTCGTAGCGGGGGAGAGGGTCTTCGCGAGCCTGGAAGTGGCCAGCGGTGCGCGCCAACGCGCCCGGGGGCTGCTGGCCCGCGACGGCGTGAAGGGGGCGCTGTGGCTGCCGCGGACGCGGGCGGTACACACCCTGGGGATGCGCTTCGCTGTCGATGTGGCCTTCTGCGATGCTGAGGGGAAGGTGCTGGAGATCGTCACGATGCGACCGTGGCGGCTGGGCCGGCCGCGCTTTCGGGCCCGCAGCGTGGTGGAGGCCGAAGCGGGGAGCCTGGAGCGCTGGGGGATCACCGTCGGGGTGGTCCTCGAGGTGCGGGAGTAGCCGCCGTGGCCGCCGGAGCGGCCTTGGTGCTCGTGGCGACGCCCATCGGGAACATGGGCGATCTGGCCCCGCGCGCCGCTCAAGAGTTGTCGGACGCCGATGTGATCGCCTGTGAGGACACCCGGCGGACCGCCCGCCTGCTGGCCCTCGCAGGCATAGCGCCGAAGGACCTGCTGGCGGTCAACGAGCACAACGAGGCGGAGGCGGCGCCTTCGCTGGTGGCGCGCATCCGGTGCGGCGAGCGGGTCGTGTACGTGACCGACGCAGGCACGCCGGGCATCGCCGACCCCGGCGAGCGTCTCGTGCGGGCCGCGGCCGACGCCGGCTGCGCGGTGACCGTCGTGCCGGGACCGTCGGCGCCGCTGGCGGCCGTCGCCGCTAGCGGCCTGACGTCGGGACGGTTCGTCTACGAGGGGTTCCTGCCGAGGCGGGGCGCCTCCCGGGCCGCGCGCCTAGCCGAGTTGGCCGCCTCCGAGCGGGCCGTGGTACTGCTCGAGGCGCCGCACCGCTGCGAGCGCACCGGGCGCGAACTCGCCGAGTCGTTCGGCCCGGAGCGGCGGGTCGCAGCGGTGCGGGAACTCACCAAACTGCACGAGGAGATCTGGCGGGGCACGCTCGGAGGGCTGGCTGCCTGGGCCGAGGCGGGAGTCCGCGGCGAGGTCGTCCTGGTGATCGAGGGCGCCCCGCCGCCCGTCCCGCCGACTGACGCCGACATCCGCGCCGCCCTGACCGAGGAGCGAGCCGCCGCGCCGGACTCCTCGGTCCGCGACATCACCTCGACGGTCGCCGGCCGCCTCGGCGTGAGCCGCCGGCATGTCTACGAGCAGGCCCGCAGAGTCGATCTGACCTGACAGGCCCCGCGGCGGGCGCCGGTATCGTGACGGCGTGGCGCGCTACTTCTATACGACCCCCATCTACTACGTGAACGACGTGCCGCACATGGGCCACGCTTACACGACGCTGAACGGCGACGCCCTGGCCCGCTGGCGGCGACTGCACGGCGACGAGGTGTTCTACCTGACCGGCACCGACGAGCACGGGCTGAAAGTGCAGCGCGCCGCCGAGGAGAACGGCCTGACCCCCCAAGAGCAGGCCGACCGCACCAGCAGGCGGTTCCGCGAGGCGTGGGACCTGCTCGACATCGCCTACGACGACTTCATCCGCACCACCGAGGCGCGCCACCACACCGCGGTGCAGAGGCTCCTGGAGCGCTGCTACGAGAACGGCTACGTCTACAAGGACACCTACGAGGGCGCCTACTGCGTGTCGTGCGAGGCCTACTACGCCGAGGCCGACCTCGTCGGCGGCGACTGCCCGATCCACGAGCGCCCGGTCGAGCAGATGGCCGAGGACAACTACTTCTTTCGGCTCTCGGCGTTCCGGGACCGGCTGCTGGAGTGGTTCGAGGCCGTTCCCGACAACATCGGCCCCGAGCGCTATCGCAATGAGGCCCGCGCCCTGGTGCGGGGCGGGCTGGAGGATCTCTCGATCACGCGCACCTCGCTGCGGTGGGGGATCCCCGTGCCCTGGGACACCGAGCACGTCTTCTACGTGTGGTACGACGCGCTCACCAACTACGCCACTGCGGCCGGCTACGGCACCGACGACGAGCGCTTCGCCACTTGGTGGCCGGCCTGCCGCCACCTGCTCGGCAAGGACATCATCCGCTTCCACTGCGTCTACTGGCCGGCGATGCTCATGGCGGCGGGGGTGGAACCGCTGCCGCGGTTCCATGTACACGGCTGGCTGCTCGTCAGCGGCGCCAAAATGGCCAAGACCAGCGTGATGCAGATCGCTCCGGGCGACTTGGCGGGCAGCATCGGCGTGGACGGACTCCGCTACTCGGTGCTGCGCGACAACCCGTTCGGCCCCGACAGCGACTTCAGCTACGAGGCGCTCGTGCAGCGCTGCAACAGCGACTTGGCCAACGGGCTGGGGAACCTGCTGCAGCGCGTCACCACCATCGTGGCCCGCAGCGACGGCTCGGTCGCCAGTGCGCCGCTGCCCGACAGTCCCTTGGCCGCCACCGCCGCGCAGGTCTACCAAGCGGCCGCGGCGGCGTGGGCCAAGGTGCAGCCGTCGGTCGCCCTCTCCGAGACGTGGCGGCTCGTCCGGGAGACCAACGAGTACCTCCAGGACCGCCAGCCGTGGAAGCTCGATGCGGGCGCCGAGCGGGACGGCACCCTCGGCGACGCTCTGGAGGCGCTGCGCATCGTCGCCGTGCTGGCGCACCCCGCGATGCCGCGCTCGTGCGCCGAGGTCTGGCGGCGCATCGGGCTCGACGGCGACCCGGCGCAGGCCCGGCTGCCCGAGGCGGCGCGCTGGGGGCAGTACCCCCCCGGCAGGACCGTCATCGTCTCCGATCCGCTGTTCCCCCGCCTCTCGGTCGATTGAGGGTCCGATTGAGGGTCAGGCGTGGGTGACGCCGCGCCGGCGGGCGCTGCGGCCGGGCCCTGGATCGACACGCACTGCCACCTGCGGCTCGAGACGTGCGACAGCGAGGTGGCCGCGGCGCGCGGCGCCGGCGTCGCGGCGCTGATCGCCGTCGGAACCGATGTGGCCGACTCGCGGGAGGCGATCGCCGTGGCCGGCCGCCACGGGGGCGTCCGTGCCGCCGCCGGGGTCCACCCTCACGAGGCCGCCGGCGGCACCGACGGGCTGGCCGACCTGCTGGGGCTCCCCGACGTAGCAGCCGTCGGCGAATGCGGGCTGGACTACCACTACGACCATTCGCCCCGGCCCGATCAGCGGCGGGTCTTCGCCGGCCAGATCGGCCTGGCGCACGAGACGGGCCTGACGCTGGTGGTACACAGCCGCTCGGCATGGGACGACACGTTCGCGATCCTCCTCTCCGAGGGCGTGCCGGCGCGCACGGTCCTGCACTGCTTCACCGGCGGCACCGCCGAGGCCGAACGGGCCCTGGCCCTCGGCGCCTACCTCTCGTTCAGCGGCATCGTCTCGTTCCCCAACGCGCCCGAGGTGCGCGAGGCGGCGGCCCTCTGTCCCCCCGACCGGCTGCTGGTGGAGACCGACGCGCCGCTGTTGGCGCCTGTGCCGCTGCGGGGCAGGCCCAACAGCCCCGCCAACGTGCCGCTGGTCGGCGCCGCCGTGGCGCAGGCTCGGGGGGTGAAGCCGAAGGAGGTGGCGGCGACCACGACCGCCAACGCCGCCGCGGTCTTCGGTCTGGGCGGGATGATTCTGGACTGAAGTCCGCTCCTCGCCGGCGGTGGAGGGGCGAAGGGGATTCGTCGCCGGGGAGCATCGGTCGTAGCATTCGGTCGTCACGGGCGACTGCATTCCTCGAGCAAGGCGGAAGGAGCGGCCGTGCGCGTTTCGGTGATCGCTCGGTGCCGGCGCTCCCCGGCCTTCGCTGCTCTCGCGGCGGTCATGGCATTAGCGCCGACGGCCGCCGGATGCGGGTCGGAGACCTCGGATTCCGTCGGATCGCCGCCGGAGTCGGGCACCTCGGCGACTGCTCCGGCCGCGGCACCGGCGGCTGCCGGGGAGGCGCCCGGTCCCGTGTCGGCGGAGTACGTGGAGTCGCCGCCGGCGGTCGCGGGCCGCACAGACGCTCCGCCGCCGGGGCCCCCCGCCCCGCCGCCAAGACCCCCCGATCCGCCCCCGGCCCCTCAGGCCGAACTGTCCGGTATGCGTACGTTCCCCTCGGCCGCGGCGTGGGAGGCCCTGCGGCAATGCGAGTCGCTGGGGGACTACGGGTTCGTACACCCCTCGGGTCAGTACTTCGGGGCGTACCAGTTCACGGTGTCGACGTGGGATCGCCTCGCCCGCCAGCGCTACACAGAACTGCTGGGCGTCCACCCGTCCGAGGCGGCGCCGGCGGATCAGGATCGCATGGCGTACTACCTGTGGATCGAGTCGGGCGCCGCGCCGTGGCCCGGATGCCGTCACGCCTTCACCGTGGACTCCCAGCCGGAGGGCGCGACCGAGCCGCCCCCGCCGCCCCCGGATGGTGTCACTGAATCGCCGCCGCCCGACGACGAGACCGAGCCGAGCGCGGCGCCGCCGCCCGGCGGCGCAACCGATCCTGCGCAGCCGCCGTCCCCGCAACCGCCGCCGCCCGCCGCCGCTGAGCCGCCGCCGCCCCCGCCGCCGCCCGATCCACCGCCGCCCCACGGTGGGACCGCACCGAGCGCGGCGCCGCCGCCCTCGCCGCCCGAGCAGGCT
The DNA here is from genome assembly GCA_026706565.1 of bacterium. Classification (GTDB taxonomy): domain Bacteria; phylum Actinomycetota; class Acidimicrobiia; order Acidimicrobiales; family CATQHL01; genus VXNF01. Next base: position 21,430 of record JAPOYM010000130.1, on the reverse strand, counting down.
GCGACCTCGCCGCCGCCCGATCCGCCCCCGTCGCCGCCCGATCCGCCCCCGTCGCCGCCCGATCCGCCCCCGTCGCCCGATCCGCCGCCCGCTCCCGACGAGGCCCCCACCTCGCCGGAGGGCGCCGGAGAGGGCGAGCCTCCCGAGGCCGATGACTCCGGGGCGCCGCCGGGCGGCGAGCCGGAGGAGCCGCACCCCGATGACCTGCCGCAGCTGGAGATCGACCCGTCGCTGCAACCGGCGATCCCCCCGGACGTGGACGGGTTCCCCACGTCCGAACAGTGGGCCGCGCTGCGGCGCTGCGAGTCCAGCGGCAACTATCGGGCCGTGAGTCGCAACGGGCTCTACTACGGCGCCTACCAGTTCTGGCCCGATACCTGGGACTTCGTGGCGAAGCGGAACTATCCGCGGTTGGTCGGTGTGCTGCCGTCGGCCGCCACGCAGCAGGATCAGGACCGCATGGCCTACCGGCTCTACGAGGAACGCGGCGCCCAGCCGTGGCCGGTCTGCGGCCGCCACCTGACCGGCGGCTAGGCGGAGTGGAGAGGGTGACGCTGGGCGCCGCCGCGGTGGCCGACCTGCTCCGCCGCTACGACGTGCGGCCGCGTCGCTCGCTGGGGCAGCACTTCGTGGTGGACCCCAACACCGTGGAGCGGGTCGTGCGCTGCGCGGGAGTCTCGCCCGGGGGGCGGGTCGTCGAGATCGGCGCGGGCTGCGGCGCACTGACGGTCGGCCTCGCCGACGCCGGCGCCTCCGTGCTGGCCTTAGAGATCGACGACCGGCTGCTAGGCGCCCTCGAAGAGGTGACCGCCGGGCGCGACGTGGAGGTTCGGCACGCCGATGCCACTGATCTGTCGGCGTGGGCGCCGCGCCTCGAGGCCGGAACCCCGCCCGGCGGCGCCTGGAAGCTGGTCGCCAACCTGCCCTACAACGTGGCGACACCCCTTCTGCTGGACGTGCTCGACAGGCTGCCGCAGATCACCGAGATGGTCGTGATGGTCCAGCGCGAGGTCGCCGAGCGTCTGGCCGCGCCGCCCGGCCATGCGGCGTACGGCCTGCCGTCCCTCAAGGTCGCCTGCTGGGCCCGCGCCTCGGTCCTCGGGAGCGTGCCCCCGACGGTGTTCTGGCCTCGCCCGAGGGTCTCCTCGGCGCTGCTGGGCGTCCGCCGGTGCCCCGAGCCTGCCGCAGGCAACGTCGAGGAGCTCGTCGGGCTGGCGCGCCGGGCGTTCGGACAGCGACGCAAGATGCTGCGGTCGTCGCTGCGCGAAGTGGTCGGTCAGGCGGCGTTCGAAGCCGCGAGGGTGGATCCGACCGCCCGCCCCGGCGAGTTGACCGTGGGCGACTGGTCGCGTCTGGCGGCGACCGTCGGCAGCGGCGCCGCCGAGAGCAGCGGGGTCGGCCTGTGACAGCCGAGGTGCTGGTGGCGCCGGCCAAGCTCACCCTCTCGCTGCGGATCACCGGGCGGCGCCCGGACGGGTACCACCTCATCGAGGCAGAGATGGTGACCCTCGACTTGGCGGATCGCCTCGTCGTGGAGGCGGGCGACGGCCTCATCGTGGCAGACGCCGACGCGGCGGCGCCGGTCCGCCCCGGCGTGCCCGCCGGCCCGGAGAATCTGGTGGCCCGGGCGCTGGCTCTGGTTGGCCGCCGGGCCCGCGTCACCCTGCACAAGGCCATCCCCCCCGGCGGGGGACTGGGCGGAGGCTCCGCGGATGCGGCCGCGATCTTGCGCTGGGCGGGATTCGGCGACGCCGAGCGCGCCGCGCGGCTCGGCGCCGACGTCGCCTTCTGTCTGCGGGGTGGGCGCGCCAGGGTGCGCGGCATCGGCGAGATCATCGAGCCTCTCGCCTTCGAGAGGCGCACCTTCACCCTCTGCACGCCCTCCTACGGCTGTTCGACCGCGGCGGTGTACCGCGCTTGGGACGAGCTCGGGGGGCCTGCCGGCGCCGCCGGCAACGACCTTGAGGACGCGGCGCTGGCGGTCGAGCCGCGCTTGGCCCGCCTGCGCGACGAGTTGGCGGAAGCCGTCGGGCAGCGCCCGCGGCTGGCCGGCAGCGGTTCGACGTGGTTCGTCGAGGGGTCCTATCCGGCGCCGGGGCGGAGGGTGGTGCAGACGACGCCGTCCGCTTGAGGGGCCTCCCCGGCGGCTCAGCGTCCCCTGCGGCGCTGGAAACGGGTGCGCCGACGCATCTTGCGGTACTTCTTCTTCCGCATGCGCTTGCGGCGCTTCTTGATGAGCGAACCCATGGGCACCAGAGCCTAGCCGGTCGGGGACTCACAACGCCGCCTGCTCCGCGGCGCCCGCTAGCGTGGCGGCACGGTGGCCGGTAGTTCAACGGCAGAACGCCTGACTTTGGATCAGGAGGTTGCAGGTTCGAGCCCTGCCCGGCCAGCATGACCGCCGACTTCGCCCGGCGAGACGCCTGAGCGGACCATGAGCGCGTTCGGGGGCGTGGACGTCTCGGCGATCGTTCTGGCCGCCGGCCGCGGTGCCCGCATGCGGTCGAACGTGCGCAAGCCGCTCCATCGGCTCGCCGGTGCGCCGATGCTGGCCCACGTCGTGGACGCGCTCAGCGCCTGCCGCCCGGACCGCATCGTGGTCGTGCTCGGGCCCGACGACGAGACAGTGGCGAAGGAGATGCAGTCCCGGACGGGGCATCTGCCTCTCGACGTGGCCGAGCAGTCCGTCCCCCGCGGCACCGGCGACGCCGCCGCCTGCGGTCTGGCCGCACTGCCGGATCCCTCCGGCGACCCCGAGGCGGGCGAACTGATCATCGTCCCCGGCGACGCCCCGCTGATGCGCCCGGCGACGCTGCGCTCACTCACCGAGAGCCACCTCGCCAGCGGCGCCGCCTGCACGCTGCTGACTGCCCGCCTCAGCGACCCGTCGGGCTACGGACGCATCGTGCGGGGCCGCGACGGCGCGGTGAGCCGCATCGTCGAGCAGGCCGACGCCTCGCCCGCCGAGGCGGCCATCGACGAGGTCGCCGCCTCGGTCTACGTCGTCCGCCGCAGCTTCTGCGGCCCGGCCCTGCGCCGCATACGCCCCGACAACGCCGCCGGAGAGTTCTACCTCACCGACATGGTGCAGGTGCTCGCCCAGATGGGCCACCGGGTGGAGGCGTTCAGCCTCGCCGACTGGACCGAGGTCCAAGGGGTGAACAACCAGGAGCAGCTCGCCTGTGCCCGCGCCGAGATCAACCGGCGGGTGGTCGAGGGCTGGCTGCGGGCCGGCGTGGCGATCGTCGACCCCGCCAACACCTACCTCGACGTGACCGTCCGCCTCGCCGCGGGCGTGGTTCTGCTGCCCGGGGTGGTTCTGGAGGGTTGCACGGTCGTGGGGAAGGGCGCAGTGATCGGTCCGCACACGCGGCTCGTGGACTGTGCGGTGGGGGCTGAGGCGGTCGTCGAGATGAGCTGCGGCACCGACGCCGAGATCGGACCCCGCCGGCGCGTGGGGCCGTTCGCGGTGCTCGGGCCGGCGCCGCCGCCGTACCCTGAGGAGGGAGGCACATCGTGCAACTCGTGACCACCAAGCGCCTGCAGCTCCTCTCGGGCCGGGCCAACCTGGGACTCGCCCGGGAGGTCGCTGAGCATCTCGGCGTCGAGCTGTGCGAGACCAACCTGTCGGAGTTCGCCAACGGCGAGATCCACTGCCGGTTCGGCCAGTCGATCCGCGGCGCCGACGTGTTCATCATCCAGTCCCACGCGGCGGTCGACGGCCGGTCGGTCAATGACGCGGTAGTCGAGCAGCTCGTGATGGTTGACGCGGCGAACCGCGCCTCGGCCGAGCGCGTCACCGCCATATGCCCGTTCTTCCCCTACGCCCGCCAGGACCGCAAGGCCGAGGGCCGCGAACCCATCACGGCCAAGCTGATGGCCAACCTGCTGGACTCGGCGGGGGCCGGGCGCCTCGTCAGCGTCGACCTTCACTCCGGCCAGATCCAGGGGTTCTTCGACGGGCCCTGGGATCACCTCACGGCCATGCCCGTGCTGTGCGACCGCATCGCCGAGTTGGGCGAGGACTTGGTAGTCGTGTCGCCCGACGCGGGCCGCGTGAAGGTCGCCGAGCGCTACTCCATTGCCTTGGAGGCCGACTTGGCGATCGTCCACAAGCGCCGGATCCGGGGCGAGAAGAGCACCGTTCAGGCACGCGAGGTGGTGGGCGAGGTGGCCGGGCGGGTCTGCGTCCTGATCGACGACATGATCGACACTGGTGGGACGATCGTGGCCGCGGCCGAGCAGCTCCTGGCCCGCGGCGCCGAGGAGGTGTACGCGGCCACGACCCACGGCCTGTTCTCGGGGCCGGCTGTGGACCGCTTGAAGAACTCCGTCATCCGCAAGGTCATCGTCACCGACACGCTGCCGATGCCGGCGGAGAAGTGCATCGACAAGCTGGAGATCGTCTCGGTGGCGCCGACCATCGCCAGAGCCATCCGGGCCGTGTTCGAGGACACCTCCGTGAGCGAGATCTTCGGCGGCAACAACTTGTCCTAGCCCGCCCGCTCCGGCGCGCGCCCCGCTAGGCTCGCGCCGGTTCGTCAGCCGAAGCTCCGCCGCTGGATGTCATGAAGGAAGTTGTTCTCCCCCTCGAGCTGGGTCGCCCCGCGGGCAGCGCGCCGTCCCGCCGCCTCCGACGGCAGGGCAAGGTGCCCGCCGTGGTGTACGGGCTCGGTCACGACTCGCTGCGAGCGACGGTGGACTACCGCGACCTGCGGGGCGCGCTGTCAACCGAGGCCGGTCTCAACGTGGTGCTGAACCTCGCCTTCGACGGGGAGCTGCAGCTCGCTCTGGTGAAGGCCCTGCAGCGCCATCCGCTGCGCGGCGACGTGACCCATGTGGACTTCATCCGCGTCGACCCCGACGCCGAGGTGGCTGTGGACGTGCCGATCCGCTTGACGGGGGAGGCTGCCGCGGTGTCGGACATGAACGGCATCGTCGACCAGTCGCTGGCGACGCTGCGGGTCCTCGCCAAGCCCCGCTCGATTCCCAACTCGTTGGCGATAGACATCACCGACCTGACCGTCGGGACCGCACTGACGGTGCGCGCCGTGGAGTTGCCGCCCGGCGTGGTGTCCCTCGTCCCCGAGACGGCGCCGGTGGTCTCCGGGATCATCACGCGCATGGCGCTCGAGGAGGCGACGTCCGCGGCAGCGGACGAAGAGGAGGACGCCGACGGCGACCAAGCCGCGGAGGACGACGCCGGCGACAGCGACTGAGGGCTGCTATGCCCCCGCGCCGGCGACGGCGGGCTGGGACACAGCGCACCGGGACACAACGCACCGCGACACAGCGCACCGGGACACAGCGCACCGGGGCCGCGGCCGATCTGTTGGTCGTCGGGCTCGGCAACCCGGGGCCGGACTACGCCGCGACCCGCCACAACGTGGGGGCCGCAGCGGTCGAGATTCTCGCCGGGCGCTACGGCGGTCGGCTGCGGCGGCGGCCGCGCATGCCGGCGCTGACCGGTGAACTGCGCATCGAGTCGCGGCGCGTGGCTGCGGCCTTCCCACAGACCTACATGAACGGCTCCGGCGCCGCAGTGCAGAGGCTCGTGGTCCGCTACGGCATCGACGACATGGCCCGGCTGGTCGTCATCCACGACGAGCTCGACCTGCCGCCCGGGCGCGTGCAGGTCCGCGTCGGCGGAGGCTTGGCGGGCCACAACGGGCTCCGCTCGATCCGCGATCATCTGGGCGACACGTCGTTCGTGCGGGTGCGCATCGGCATCGGCCGCCCGCCCGAGGGGGCTTCGGGGGCCGACTATGTGCTGAGCCGACCGCCGGCCGGCGAGCGCGACGCCCTCGCCTCGGCCGCCGGCCGGGCCGCGGCGGCGGCCGAGGCCATCGCTGCCGCCGGCGTGACGGCGGCCATGAACGAGTTCAATGTCCGCTGAAGCCGCCGCGGCGGGGGGTGGGCGACCGCCTCTCGCCCACCTGTCGGCCGACATCGCCGCGGCGCCCGCGCTCCGCGGCGCCCTGGGCCGGCGCGAGGCGTCGGTGGCGGTGCCCGAGCGCGGGCAGCCGGCCGCGCTGGCGGCGCTCGCCCGGGCTTCGGGGCGGCGGCCGCTGGTCGTCTGCACGCTCAGCGAGGGGACGGCCGAGCATCTCTGCGCCGACCTGGAGAGCTGGCTGGGCCCCGAGGCCGTGGCCGCCCTGCCGGCCTGGGAGACGCTGCCGTTCGAGCGGATCAGCCCGACGGCGGCCGCCATGGGCGCCCGGCTGCGGACCATACGGCTCATGCGCCGAGCGGGGGCTGCGCCGGCGGTCGTGGTGGCTTCGGTCCGAGCCCTCATGCAGCGGCTCGCGCCCGGCTCGGAGGACTTCGAGCCGGTCCGGCTGGCTCTCGGCGGGCGCTGCGACCGCGACGAGCTGATCGAGCGGCTCGTGAGCGCGGGCTACCGGCGCGGCGTCCAAGTGGAGCAGCGCGGCGAGATGGCCGTCCGGGGCTCCATCATCGACGTCTTCGGCGCCACCGACGCCACCGCGGTGCGCATCGACCTGTGGGGCGACGAGGTGGACCGCCTCTGTCGGTTCTCTGTGAGCGACCAGCGCGCCGGCGACGCGTTGGAGACCGTGGAGATCTACGGCTGCCGCGAGCTGCGCCCCACCGCGGCGGTGCGCCGGCGGGCTGCTGAACTGGTCGCCGAAGCGCCTTGGGGACGCAGCCAGTGGGAGCTGCTGGCCGAAGGGGCGTTCTTCGAGGGGATGGAAGCCTGGCTGGGATGGCTGAGTCCCGACGGGCGCTGCTTCGCCGACCTGGTGCCGCCCGGCGGTCTCGTGGTGCTCGTCGACCGGGACCGGCTCTGGGCGCGGGCCCAGGAGCTGCTCGACGAGGAGGCCGAACTGGCGCGCCACCTCGCTGCCGCCTGGGGGGTGGCGCCCGGCGCTCGGTTGCCGAGCGCGCACGTCGCCGCCTCGGAGCTGCTGGCAGGCTGCGAGGCGCCCGTATGGGCGATGAACAGCAGTCCCGGCGGACCGTCGGAGCCGTCGCTGGAGGTGCTGGGGTGGGAGTCCCCGCTGGGTGACGGCGACCGCCCGGCTGAGCAGGTGGCGGGCCTCGTCTCCGAGGGCTACCGGGTGCTCGTGGCGGCCGACGGCGAGGGGTCGGCTCAGCGGCTGAGCGACCGCTTGGCGGCCCACGGGGTGCAGGCCCGGCGCTCGCAGGTCCCCGCCGCCGCGGCCGCCCCGGGATGCTCGGTGGCGGTGGGCCGGCTCCGAGGCGGATGCATCCTTCCCGAAGTGCGCATCGCCGTCGCCGCCGAGAGCGACCTCACGGGGCGGCGCCGGGTACACCGGCGCGCTCGGCGCGCCGCGGCCGCGGGGCCCCGCGGCGGCTTCGAGGATCTGCGCGTCGGCGGGTTCGTGGTACACCGCACGCACGGCGTGGCCTGCTACCGGGGCATGGTGACCCGCGCCATGGACGGCGTAGAGAGGGACTACCTGCTGCTGGAGTACCGCGGCGGCGCACGCCTCTATGTGCCCACCGACCAGCTGGAGACCGTCCGGCAGTACACCGGCGGCGACGAGCCCGCGCTCAGCCGCATGGGGGGCGCAGACTGGCAGCGCACCAAGAGCCGCGTGCGGGCGGCCGTCTCCGAGGTGGCCGGCGAGCTGGTCGAGCTGTACCGCGCCCGCCATGCGACGCCCGGTCACGCCTTCGGGGCCGACACGCCGTGGCAGGCGGAGATGGAGGCCGCCTTCGCCTATCCCGAGACGCCCGACCAAGCGAGCGCCGTCGCCCAGATCAAGCAGGACATGGAGAGCCCGGTGCCGATGGATCGTCTGGTGTGCGGCGACGTGGGGTTCGGCAAGACCGAGGTGGCGGTGCGCGCCGCCTTCAAGGCGGTGGCCGACGGTCGGCAGGTGGCCGTCTTGGTCCCCACGACGCTGCTGGCGCACCAGCACCACCTGACCTTCTCCGAGCGTTGCTCCGGCTTCGGCGTGCGGGTGGAGATGCTCAGCCGCTTCCTGTCGCCCGCCGCCGCCCGCGGCGTGATCGCCGGCCTGCGAAGCGGCCATGTGGACGTGGTCGTCGGCACCCACCGGCTCCTCTCGGCGGACGTGTCCTTCGCCCGCCTGGGGCTGCTGATCATCGACGAGGAGCAGCGCTTCGGCGTCAGCCACAAGGAGGCCGTCAAGCAGCTGCGCCGCGACGTGGACGTCCTCACGCTGACGGCCACCCCCATCCCGCGCACCCTCGAGATGAGCCTCACCGGCATCCGCGACCTGACAGTCCTGCAGACGCCGCCGGCGGATCGCAAGCCGATCAACACTTACGTCGGCCCCTACGACGAGCGGGCCGTGGTGGAGGCCGTCAGGCGCGAGATGCTGCGAGACGGGCAGGTCTTCTTCGTACACAATCGGGTCGCCGACATCGAGCAGACAGCGGCGCACCTCCGGGAGCTGGTGCCCGAGGTGCGGGTGGCGGTGGCGCACGGCCAGATGGACGAGGCCGCCCTCGAGCAGGTGGTGCTGGACTTCTGGGACCGCTGCTACGACGTGATGGTGTGTACCACCATCATCGAGTCGGGAATCGACATGCCTACCGTCAACACGCTGATCGTCGACCGGGCCGACCTGATGGGCCTCGCCCAGCTGCACCAGATCCGCGGTCGCGTCGGCCGGGCGCAGATGCGCGCCTACGCGTACCTCTTCACGCCGCCGGAGCGTTCCCTGACCGAGGAGGCCTATGAGCGGCTCAAGGTCGTGGCCGAGTCCACCGAGCTGGGCTCGGGGATCCGCATCGCGATGCGCGACCTGGAGATCCGGGGCGCGGGCAACCTCCTCGGGGTGGGCCAGTCGGGCCACATCGCCGCGGTGGGGTACGACCTCTACTGCGAGATGGTGACCGAGGCCGTCGCTGAACTGGCGGGCGAGGCCGCCCCGGCGCCGGTGGAAGTGAACCTCGACGTGCCGGTGGACGCCCATGTGCCGAGGGACTACATCCCGTCGGAGTCGCTGCGGTTCGCCGCATACCGCCGTCTAGCCGACATCACGACGCCCGAGGAGGCGGCCGACGTGCGCGCCGAGTGGCTGGACCGCTTCGGCCCCCCGCCCCCCGAGGCGGAGGCGCTGCTGGCGGTGGCGCGGCTGCGGGCGCTCTGTGCGGGCGCCGGTGTCACGGACGTCTCGGTGCGCTCGCTCGCCGGTCGGGGCGCCGAGGCCCGCGTCTCGCCCCTCCGGCTGCGCGAGAGCCGCCGGGTGCGGTTGGAACGGCTCTGGCCGTCCGCGTCCTACGCCCCCTCGACGGGGCAGCTGCGTCTGCCGCTGCGGCATCGGTCGCGGGCGGTCGAGGAGCTCACCGATGTGCTCGAACAGCTCGCGGACCGGCCGGCGCCGGCCGCGGCGAGCGAACCGGCGGCGTGAGAGCCTCGCGGCCGCGGGTGGTCGTGGTCGGGCTCGGCCCGGCCGGTGCGGACCTCCTCACCGAGGCGACCCGGGCCCGAATCGAGGCCACCCCGCCGCCGCAGCGCTTCGTGCGCACGCGACGGCATCCCTCAGCCGGGGCCGCGGCGCCGGCTGAGGGATGCGACGACCTCTACCAGTCGGCCGAGCGCATCGAGCAGGTGTACGAAGCGATCGTCGAGCGGCTCGTGGCGGCGGCGTGCCGGCACGGGTCGGTGCTGTACGCGGTGCCCGGCTCGCCGTCGGTGGCCGAGCGGTCGGTGCAGCTCCTCGCCGCCGACGGGCGGGTGCGCGCCGAGGTCCACCCGGCACTGTCCTTCGCTGATCTGGCGTGGTCCCGGCTGGGGGTCGATCCCCTGGCCGCCGGGGCGCGCATCGTCGACGGCCACCGCTTCGCCGCCGAGGCCGCCGGCGAACGGGGCCCGCTGCTCGTGGCGCAGTGCGACAGCGCCGAGGTGATGGCCGCTGTCGCTCTGGCGCTGCCGGCGTCGGCGGCGGTGTGGGTCCTGCACCGCTTGGGACTCGACTCCGAGCGGGTCGAGTCCACCTCTGCCGCCGAGCTGCCGCGCTGGCGGCCGGTCGATCACCTCACCTCGCTCTACATTCCGGCGATGGCCGAGGCGCCGGCCGCGGAGTTCGTCCGCTTCGGCGAGCTGGTCGCCACGCTGCGCGCCGAGTGTCCGTGGGATCGCACCCAGACCCACCGGAGCCTTCGCCGTCACCTCCTCGAGGAGACATACGAAGTGCTCGAGGCGATCGACGGGCTGCCCGCGCCGGCGGCGCCCGGCGACAGCGCCGGCCTCGACGCAGGCCGAGGCTATGAGGATTTGGAGGAGGAACTCGGGGACTTGCTCTTCCACGTCTTCTTCCATGCGACGCTGGCCGCCGAGCAGGGGCAGTTCACCGTCGGCGACGTCGTGCGGCAGGTGGACGCCAAGCTCCGTCGCCGCCACCCTCACGTGTTCGGTCCCGGCGCCGGGGCCGCCGACGAAGCGTCCCTCGCCGCCGGCTGGGAGCAGATCAAGCGGACCGAGAAGGGCCGCGTCTCGGCCATGGACGGGATCCCCGAGGCGCTGCCGGCGCTCCTGGGCGCGCTCAAGGTGCAGAAACGGGCCGAAGCCGTCGGCCTCGACCGCGGCGGCGAGGCCGAGGTGCTGTCGCGCATGCGCGCGTCGCTGGAGGCGCCGGCCTCCCGGCGCGACGAGGAGTGGCTGGGGTCGTTGCTGTTCGAGGCTGTGGAGCTGGCGCGCCTCCACTCGCTGGATCCCGAGTCGGCGCTGCGGGTCGCCTCGAAGGCCGCTCGGGAGGAGTTCCGCCGCGCCGAGAAGGCCTGACGGCGCTCGGGGGGAGGGTGCCCGCCGCTGCGGCGCTCGGGGAGAAATCCGGGTCTGCCTCTTTTCAAGCCGTGACAACACGAGTAACTTTTGCCACCTGCTCCACAGTTCCATCAGGAACAACGCGATCTTGGGGCAGCGCGGCACGCGAGGGCGCAGCGGTATGAGCGCAATAGTTCACGCCACCGGACGGGAGATCCTGGATTCGCGGGGCAACCCCACCGTGGAGGCAGACGTGGTCCTGGCGTGCGGGGCGTGGGGTCGGGCCGCGGTGCCATCGGGCGCCTCCACCGGCAGCCTCGAGGCCGTCGAGCGCCGCGACGGCGGGACGAGGTACGGCGGCAAGGGAGTGCGGGACGCCGTGGCATCGGTGGACGGCGAGATCGCCGCGGCGGTCCGGGGACTCGACGCCGGCGACCAGCGGTCCGTGGACCGCACGATGATCGAACTCGACGGGACGCCGGGGAAGTCCCGCCTGGGCGCCAATGCCGTGCTGGGCGTCTCACTGGCGACGGCGGTGGCCGACGCGGCCTCCAAGGGGATCCCGCTCTACCGCCGCCTCGGAGGCGACGGCGCCGACCGGCTCCCCGTGCCGCTCATGAACCTCCTCAACGGCGGCGCCCACGCCGACAACAACCTGGACCTCCAGGAGTTCATGGTGGTGCCCCTCGGGGCGGCCTCGTTCTCCGAGGCGCTGCGGTGGGGCGCTGAGATCTACCACGCGCTGCGCCGCCGCCTGTCCGCCGCCGGGCTGTCCACAGCCGTCGGCGACGAAGGAGGGTTCGCGCCCGACGCGGCCAGCAACGAGGCCGCGCTGGGGTTCGTGCTGGACGCCGTCGAGGCCGCCGGGCTGCGACCCGGCGCCGACGTGGCGCTCGCCCTCGACGTGGCGGCCACCGAGTTCGCCGCCGACGACGGCTACCGGCTGGCGGGCGAGGGCAGGCGCCTGGACCGGTCGCAGATGGTCGACTACCTGGTGCATCTGGCAGACAACTATCCGCTCTGCTCCATCGAGGACGGCATGGCGGAGGACGACTGGGAGGGATGGCGGATGCTCACCGAGGCGCTGGGCGACCGCTTGGCCCTAGTGGGTGACGACCTCTTCGTCACCCGCGTGGACCTGCTCGAGCGGGGCGTCCGCTGCGGCGCGGCCAACTCCATCCTCGTGAAGGCGAACCAGGTCGGCACGCTGAGCGAGACCCTCGACGCCATCGGCGCGGCGCAGTCCGCGGGCTACGGGGCGGTGGTGTCGCACCGCTCCGGCGAGACCGAGGACACCGTGATCTCCGACCTGGCGGTGGGCACGGGGGCGGGCCGCATCAAGGCCGGGGCGCCCGCCCGCAGCGACCGCACCGCCAAGTACAACCGGCTCCTGCGCATCGAGGACGAACTCGGCTCGAGCGCGCGCTTCGGGTCGGGGTCCTCCGCCCTCGGCCCGCGGACACCGGGAGCGGCGTCGTGAGGTGCTTCCGCGCTCGTCGTCTGGTGCTGGTGCTGGTCATTGCCGGCTGCTTCGCCGTCGCCGCTGTCGCAGTCTGGACCTGGGGCGTCGTGCCGGTGCGGAACTGGGTGGCTCAACGGGACGAGATCACCCGCCTCGAGGCCGAGTTGGCCGAGCTGGCGGCGTCCAACGCGGCCCTCGAGGCAGAGATCGCGGTGCTTCAGACCGACGCCGAGATCGAACGGATCGCCCGGCGGGACTTCGGTCTCGTGTATCCCGGCGAGGAGGCCTACGCCATCCTCCCGCGGCCTGTGGGCGCGCCCTCCGGCTGAGCGCGGCCCGTCGCCGGCCGCGACGAGCCGCGCAGTGGGAGCGCCCGGCGGCTTGCGCTACTGTGGTCGCCCGGCGGCGAGACGTTCGTCCGCTAGCCGGAGCCCTTCGGCACGCAGGGGTCACAGGAGGCGCAGGTGGAGATATCGGTCACGATCAACGGGACGGCCCACACCCACGATGTCGAGCCCCGAACGCTCCTAGTGCACTACATCCGCGACGTCGTAGGTCTGACGGGCACGAACATCGGCTGCGACACGTCGTCCTGCGGCGCCTGCACCATCCATGTGAACGGCGAGTCTGTGAAGTCCTGCACCATGTTCGCGGTGCAGGCCGACGGCGAGGACCTCCTGACGATCGAAGGTCTCGCCGACGGCGACACCCTGCACCCCATGCAGGAGTCCTTCCGGCAGTGCCACGCCCTGCAGTGCGGCTACTGCACGCCGGGCATGGTGATGGCGGCGGTCTCGTTCCTGGACGAGAACCCGAACCCCAGCGAGCGGGAGGTGCGGCTCGGCCTGGAGGGGAATCTCTGCCGCTGCACCGGCTACCACAACATCGTCAAGGCGGTTCTGCACTGTGCGGCAGGAGGTGAGCAGTGATCCCTGCAGCTTTCGACTACGTCCGCGCCGGCTCCGCGGAGGAGGCCGTCGCCACCCTCGCCACCCACGGTGACGAGGCGAAACTCCTGGCAGGGGGACACTCGCTGATCCCCCTCATGCGGTTCCGCCTGGCACGCCCGGCCGTCCTCGTGGACATCGGGCGTCTCGACGACCTGTCGTACATCCGCGACGGGGGCGACCACGTGGCGATCGGGACGCTGACGCGCCACCGCGACGTCGAGACCAGCGACCTGGTTGCGGCCCGTGCGGGCCTGCTGGGCGAGGTCACCTCGCACGTCGGCGACCCGCAGGTGCGCCACCGGGGGACCCTCGGCGGGGCGGTCGCCCACGGCGATCCGGCCTCGGACATTCCCTCGGCACTCATCGCGCTCGGCGCAACCCTCGTGGCTGCTGGCCCGCAGGGCAGCAGGGAGATCTCCGTCGACGACTTCTTCAGCGGCTTCCTGGAGACGGCGCTGGCCGACGACGAGATGCTGACCGAGGTGCGCATTCCCGCCGCCGACGGCGCCCGCTGGGGTTTCGAGAAGTTCAACCGCCGTGCTCAGGACTGGGCGATCGTGGGGGTGTCAGCGGTCGTGCGCGCCGGCGGCGAGGTGGGCGTGGGACTGGTGAACATGGACTCGACGCCTGTTCGGGCCGCCGCCGTCGAGAGCGCTCTGGCGGGCGGGGCTTCGGGCGCCGAGGCGGCGGAGTTGGCCGCCGAGGGCTGCGAACCCACCGAGGATCTCAACGCCAGCGTCGAGTACCGCCGGCACCTGGCCCGGGTCCTGACGCGACGGGCACTCGAAGCCGCCGGGTTGTAGCGCCCCGTGGGAGTGGGCCCCGGGTCGGTGACCGAGGTCGCCGACGGCCTCCGCGCCAACGACTACCTGCCGTCGGAGGGGCTCGCCACAGCGATCTTCCTGGCGCTCTCGCTGCAGCGGCCGCTGCTGCTGGAGGGCGAGGCCGGAGTCGGCAAGACCGAGGTGGCCAAGACGCTGGCCGGTTGGCTGGGCAGCCGCCTCATCCGCCTGCAGTGCTACGAGGGCATCGACGTGTCCCAGGCCGTGTACGAGTGGGACTACTCGCGCCAGTTGCTGCACCTGCGCACGGCCGAAGCCACCGGTGGGGCGTCCGGTGCCGATGCGGCCGCGCTGGAGGACTCCCTGTACTCCGAACGCTTCCTGGTGAAGCGGCCGCTGCTGGACGCCATCTCCCACGACGACCCGGCGCCGCCGGTGCTGCTGATCGACGAGGTGGACCGATCCGACGACGAGTTCGAGGCCTTCCTGCTGGAGGTCCTTTCGGACTGGTCGATCACGGTGCCCGAGTTGGGGACCTTCCGCGCCGCCGCGCCGCCGATCGTGGTGGTGACCTCCAACCGCACCCGCGACGTCCACGACGCCCTTAAGCGCCGCTGCCTTTACCACTGGGTGGAGCACCCCGACTTCGAACGCGAGGTGGCGATCATCTCGCTGCGCACCAACGGTGTCGCGCCGGCGCTGGCGCGCCAGGTCGCGGCCGCTGTCGCCCGGTTCCGCGACATCGGCCTCTACAAGCCGCCCGGCGTGGCCGAGAGCATCGACTGGTCGATGGCGCTGGTGCGTCTCGGTGTGGACGGCCTGGACGCCACCAGCGCCGAGGTGACCCTGGGAGCCGTGCTCAAGTACCGGGAGGATCAGGGGCGGGTCCAGGACTTCGGCCTCGACAGGATCATCGCCGAGGCCACGAGCCGCTAGCGGCGTGGCCCCTGCGAGTTGCCACCTCACCCGCCGAGTGCGGTGAACCTCCGACTGTGACCGACGGCCCGGCTCTCGTCGCCGCGGCGCGAGCTGAGAACATCTGCGCTCTGGCCGCCCGCTTCGGCGCCGCGCTGCGCGAGGCGGAGCTGGAAGTGCCGGTGGGTTCGATGATCACCTTCCTGGCGGCGCTGGGCGCAGTCGGGGTGGACACCCGCGCCAAGGTGTACTGGTGCGGTCGCGCCACGCTGGTGCACCGGCCCGAGGACTTCGACACCTACGACATGGTGTTCACCCGCTTCTGGGAGGGGATCGACCCGCAGAGCCTGCTCCCGCCGCCGCCGGTGGCGGAGGTCACCCTCGCCTTCGACGACCTCGAGGGGGACGGTCCCGACGGCGACGGCGAGGACGACTCGGACACCATCGCGGTGCGCTACAGCCCCTACGAGTTGCTGCGGGAGAAGGACTTCGCCGACTGCACCGCCGACGAGCTGGCCGAACTGGCTCAACTGATGAGCCAGTTGCGGCTCGGCGGCGTGATGCGCCGGTCACGGCGGTTGCAGGCCGTGCGGGTGCCGCGGGGACGGCCCGACCTGCGCCGCACGGTGCGCCGGGCGCTGCAGGCCGGCGGCGAGCCGATCAGCCGGTCGTTCCGCCGACCAGGCGAGCAGCCCCGCCGCCTGGTGCTGCTGCTGGACGTGAGCGGCTCGATGGAGTCCTACGCCCGGGCGCTGCTGCGCTTCGTGCACGCCGCGGTGGTGGCTCGCCGCCGGGTGGAGGCCTTCGCTCTGGGAACCCGGCTCACCCGCCTCACCCGCGAGCTCTCGACCCGCGACCCCGACGCAGCCTTCGACCGTGCCGCCGGCGTGGTGGCGGACTGGTCCGGCGGCACCCGCCTCGGCGAGTCGATCGGCGTCTTCTGCGACCTGTGGGGAGTGCGGGGCATGGCGCGCGGCGCCGTGGTCGTGGTCCTCTCCGACGGTTGGGACCGGGGCGAGCCCGCGGCCATGGCCGAGAGCATGGCCCGCCTCAGCCGGGTGGCGCACCGGATCGTCTGGGTCAACCCCCTCAAGGCCACGCCGGGCTACGCCCCCCTAGCGCAGGGGATGGCTGCGGCGCTGCCCTTCGTGGACGAGTTCGTGGAGGGCCACTCGCTGGCATCGCTGGAAGAACTTGCCGACAGGGTCGCGGCCTGAGAGATGCCTCCAAAGAGCTGCCTCGAAAAGGGGGGTCGGAGTCCCGCTATCGGCCTACGCTTCGGTGAGCACAGCCGAGCGCAGCCCTCCGGGAGGTTCTGATGCAGGAGTTGCTGGACGATATCGACCGCTGGCGAGCGGCCGGTCAGCGTGTGGCGGTGGCCCGCGTGACCGATCTCGA
This sequence comes from bacterium, assembly GCA_026706565.1. Classification (GTDB taxonomy): domain Bacteria; phylum Actinomycetota; class Acidimicrobiia; order Acidimicrobiales; family CATQHL01; genus VXNF01. The sequence goes on along the minus strand of JAPOYM010000130.1, from coordinate 5,200 downwards.
CGGGTCAGGCCCGCGGGACCCGGGCGCCGCCATGGCGGTGAACGAGGCGGGCGAGGTGTCGGGCTCGGTGTCGGGCGGTTGCGTGGAGGGCGCGGTGGTGGCCGAGGCGCTGGAGGTGCTCGAGGCGGGTGAGCGGCGCATGGTGAGCTTCGGCTACAGCGACGACGAGGCGTTCGCCGTGGGTCTCACCTGCGGCGGCACGATCCACCTCTTCGTCGAGCCGCTGGACTGGTAGGCACCGTATGGCTGCCGATCCGGCGCCCCTCTATGAGGCCCTCGCCGAGGCGTTGCGGGCCGACGAGCCGGTCGCGCTGGCCACGATCATCGAGGGGGTCGGCAAGGGCGCCCGCCTGCTCGTGCGTCCCGGTATGGAGGCGCTCGGGACCCTCGGCAGCCCCGAACTCGACGACGTTGCGACCCGTGACGTGCTCGGCGAACTCGAACTGGGCCAGACCTGCGTCCGCCACTACGGCGCCGGCGGGGAGCAGCGGATGGAGGACCTCACGCTGTTCGTGGAGTCCTTCGCCCCCCAGCCCAGGATGCTGATCTTCGGCGCCGTGGACTTCACCGCCGCCCTGGCGAGGGTGGCGAAGGTGCTGGGCTACAAGGTCGTGGTGTGCGACGCCCGCAAGGTCTTCGCCACGCCCAAGCGCTTCCCGATGGCCGACGAGATCAGGGTCGAGTGGCCCGACAACGTCTTCGACGCCTACGGCGGCAGGCTGCGGCCCGTCGACGCCGTCTGCATCCTCACCCACGACACCAAGTTCGACGTGCCGGCGGTGGTGCGCGCCCTGCAGACCGACGTGGGCTACATCGGGGTGATGGGCAGCCGCCGCACCCACGCCAAGCGGATCGAGCGGCTCCGCGAGGTGGGAGTGGACGAGGACGGGCTGGCGAGGCTCATGGCCCCGATCGGCCTCGACATCGGCGGGCGCACTCCCGAGGAGACGGCGGTCTCGGTCGTGGCGGAGATCATCGCGGTCCGCGCTGGACGGGCGGCCCCGTCGCTGCGGGACAGCGCCGGCCCCATCCATCGCTGAGAAGTGCTGCCGGAACGCTCGCCGGGACCGGCCGCGGCGCGGTCAACGGTCTCTCGCCTCGCTGGACTGAACCCGGTGCCGCGGGCTTCTCGACCTGCCGGGCCTGCCGCCGACAACCCCGCCGGAAGCGGCCTTACGGCTGATACCCGCCGCGGGACTGCGGGCGTCCTGCTGGCCGCCGGCGAGGGATCGCGGTTCGCCGGCCCCACTCACAAACTGCGCGCCGAGTTCGGTGGCCGGCCCCTCCTCCGGTGGGCTGTCGATGCCGCCCTCGAAGCCCCTCTGGCGGCCGTCTACGTGGTGCTCGGCGCCGAGGACCTCAGCGACCTGCTCCCCCCCGAGGTGACCATCGTGATGAACCACGACTGGCAGCGCGGCCAGTCATGGTCGCTGCAGGCCGGCGTCCGCACTGCCGAGATGGACGGTCACGCGGCGGTCGTGGTGGGCGTGGCGGATCAGCCCCTCGTCGGCGTCGAGGCGTGGCGGCGCGTCGCCGCGGCCCCCGGCGCCATCGTCACCGCCGTCTACGGGGCCCGCCGCCGGCCGCCGGTGAAGCTCGACGCCTCGGTCTGGCCGCTGCTGCCGCTCGACGGCGACGAGGGTGCCCGCCAGCTCATGCGCCGCCGTCCCGAGATGGTCCGCCAAGTCACCTGCCCCGGCGACCCCACCGACATCGACACCCGCGAGGACCTCCGCCGCCGCGACCGGTGACCGGGAGTCCGCCGTCGGAGAGTAATATCCAAGGGATGTCCGGCCGGGGAGCATTCTGTCGTCAGGCCCGCCGAGCGGGGGTGGTTCTGGGCTTGGCCGTGGCGCTGTTGGCGGCGTCGATCCCCGGCGTCGCCGCGGAGACCCGGATCGAGGACGCTGCTCCTCCGACCGACTCGGACCCCGAAGAGCCTCTGCTCCCCGACGATCTGCTCTCGGAGTCGCCGGGCCCCGTGCCCGCGCTCGATCCGGGGCAGGTGTACCAGAATCTCGGTTCGCAGCTCAGCACGTTGGCCGTCAGCCACGAGTCGGCGGCCGCCCGCGCTCCCGACCCGGACACCTCCGACCCGAACGCGACGGCGACCCCTGCGCCCCCGACGCTCGCCTTGGGCCCCGATTCGACGTCGAGCGAACCGATCCCGCTCATGGTGCAGCTCGACGGCAATCGTGACGGCGTCGTGGCGTTCCTTGCCCGCGCCGGCGTGAGCGCGGTCAATGTGTCATCGGACTACCTCGAGGTGAACCTGCCGCCGGCGTTGCTGGGGCAACTCGCCCGGCAGGCCGGGGTGATGCGGGTGCGCGAGATCCCGCCGCTGGAGCCGCTCCGGGGTGCGGTCACCAGTCAGGGCGTGGCTCTTCACCTGGCCGACATCTGGCAGGAGGCCGGGTTCACGGGCAGGGGTGTCAAGGTCGGCGTCATCGACTTTGCGTCGCGGCACAACCACAAGGACGGGTTCGTCGGGTTGCGCGCGCGGCTGGGGACCGAACTGCCGAGGACCGTGACCGGCCGCTGTTACCGCTCGCTCGGCAGACCCACGAGCGATCTGGCCAATTGCGATTCTTTCCCCGGCGCCGACCATGGCACCATCGTCGCCGAGACCCTGATGGACGTCGCCCCTGATGCTTCGCTGTACGTCTCGAATCCCGCCAGTTTCGGCGACCTGCAGAGCGCTGCCGAGTGGATGAAGGACCAGGGCGTGAAGGTCATCGTCCACTCGGTCAGCTGGACGTACCACGGTGCCCCCGACGGCACATCGCCGATCAGACCCAGTGCGCTCAACACGGTCAAATGGGCCGCGGACAATGGGATTCTCTGGGTCAACTCGGCCGGCAACGGGGCGCAGCGCACCTGGTACGGCTCGTTCGCCGACTCCGACGACGACGGCTACCACGAGTGGCAGCGCCATCAGGGGATGACCCCCGACGAAGGCCAGTCCTTCAGGTTCGCAACACTTTCGGGGTTGACGATCTATATGCGTTGGGATGATACTTGGGGCGGTGCCACGAAGGACCTCGACCTGGAGTTCCTGTACTACCCTCCCGGAAGCACGACGGGGCAGGTCGTCGCCACCAGCGCCGACACTCAGAGCGGCAGATCGACGGATTATCCGACCGAGCGAATCGCTAGGCTCATCCTCAACCCGGGGACATACGCCGCCTTCGTGAAGAAGAAGGATGGCAGCGCCGCTCCGTCCTGGGTGCAGTTCTCGGTCTTCTCGAATTCCCTTTCCCGCCTCGAGCACTTCACCCTCAGCCACTCCGTCACGTCCCCGGCGGACAGCGCCAGCGCGGGCGTCCTGGCCGTCGGCGCCGCGCACTATGCGAACGTCAACACCCTTGAGTCCTACAGCAGCCGCGGTCCCACGCCTGACGGGCGGATCAAACCGGACATCGTGGGTGTGGCTTGTGGGCTCACGACACGCAGAACCAGGTTCTGCGGCACCTCTCAGGCGGCGCCGCACGTGGCAGGTCTCGCCGCCCTGGTCCTGCAGCGCAACCCCACCTTCACCCCCCAGAAACTGGCCGACTATCTGAAGACCAACGCGGCCGAGCGCGGCACCGCGGGTGCTGACAGCAGTTGGGGTCACGGCTTCGCTCAGCTGCCCCTCGCCGGTTTGCCTGCCATCGACTGTGCCGCAGACCTTACGGGCGACGGATCCACCGAGGGCAGGTGGATAGCTGTCTGCCGGTCGCAGGCCAGGAGGAGTTTCGCCCGCTACTACAACTTCAGCTTGGACAAGCAGAGCGAAGTCACAATCGATCTCAAGTCCGTGGTCGACCCCTACCTCTACCTGAGGCGCGGGGGAGACCGGAAAGGCAGCGCCCTGTTCGCGGACGATGACGGCGGGGAGGGCACGAACTCGCGGCTCCACAGGACGCTCCCCGCGGGCGACTACACGATCGAAGCGACCACCTACAGCAGCGATCGGGTCGGTTCGTTCACCTTGACCGTGGCCGGCCTGCCCCAGGCGAAAACAGATCCGGAGGTCAGCGTCACCGCCGCCTCGGGGGTGACCGAGGGCGCTGACGCCTCCTTCACCGTCACCGCCAGCCCGGCACCGTCGGCGCCGTTGAGCGTGTCGTTGACCGTCGCCCAGACCGGCGATTTCGGCGTGGCGACGGGTTCGCGGACTGTGGCGGTCCCCACGAGCGGTTCGGTGCAGCTCGCGGTGGCGACGTTGGACGATTCCGACGACGAGGCGGACGGCTCGGTGACCGTCACCCTCGACAGCGGGAAGGGTTACACGGTCTCGGGCACCGAGGGCGCGGCCACCGTGGCCGTGGCCGACGATGACGATCCGTTGCCGGAGGTCAGCGTCACCGCCGCCTCGGGGGTGACCGAGGGCGCTGACGCCTCCTTCACCGTCACCGCCAGCCCGGCACCGTCGGCGCCGTTGAGCGTGTCGTTGACCGTCGCCCAGACCGGCGATTTCGGCGTGGCGACGGGTTCGCGGACTGTGGCGGTCCCCACGAGCGGTTCGGTGCAGCTCGCGGTGGCGACGTTGGACGATTCCGACGACGAGGCGGACGGCTCGGTGACCGTCACCCTCGACAGCGGGAAGGGTTACACGGTCTCGGGCACCGAGGGCGCGGCCACCGTGGCCGTGGCCGACGATGACCTTCCCGCGTTAGCAAGCACCTCAGACCCGTGCGTACACGATCTCACCGGCCCCGGGGTCGTTCGGGGCGAGTGGACTGCGGCGTGCCTGACGCCCACGAGCTACTCAAACAAGAGCGCCGAGTACTACAACTTCAGCCTCGTCCAGCAGAGCCGGGTAACGATCGATCTGCGGGGAGAGCAGGCCGGCGATCCCGACACCTACCTCAACTTGAGGAGGGGCGTCGGGGAGCGTTCGGCTGCGGTGGTGGCGCGCAACGACGACGGTCGGAGGCGGTCCGGCGTGCATCCTTGGTCGGCGTTGCTGGAGGTCACGTTGGCGGCGGGCGACTACACGATCGAAGCCACCACCTTCCGCTCGGGAGCGAGGGGCACGTTCACTCTGGAGGTGACAGGCATCCCGCGCCAAGCCGGTGCGCCGCAGACCCCTGAGGTCAGCGTCAGCGGCGGCGCCGGCGTCACCGAGGGCACAGCGGCGACCTTCACCGTCACCGCGGCGCCCGCGCCGTCGGCGCCGCTGAGCGTCTCGCTGACCCTCACGCAGCAGGGCGAC
>JAPOYM010000145.1 GCA_026706565.1 bacterium | reverse complement strand
GGACGGCAGGTTCGCCGCGGGCGCGACCGGCAAGCAGACCGTGACCATCCCCACCACGGGCACGGCGACCTACACCGTGGCCACCGAGGACGACGAGGTCTACGAGGCGGACGGCGCGATCCGGGTCTACGTCAGCAACGGACCGGGCTACACCATCTCCGCCGACGCGGCCGAGGCGTCGGTCGCCGTGACCAGCGACGACGATCCTGAGGGTTCGGTGGTCAGCGTCACGGCCGGCGCGGACGTGACCGAGGGCGGCTCGGCCAGCTTCACCGTCACGGCCGACCCGGCGCCGGAGGAGGCGCTGACCGTGACCGTCACGATTACGCAGACGGGCGACTTCGCCGCCGCCGGCGCGACCGGCGAGCGGACAGTGACGATCCCGACCACGGGCTCGGCCACGCACACGGTCGCCACGACCGACGACGAGGCCGACGAGGAGGACGGCTCAGTGACGCTCACCGTGGAGGCGGGCGAGGACTACGAGGTCTCCACCGTGCACCAGGCGGCGTCCGTCGTGGTCGCGGACGATGATGACGCCGCCGAGCCGGAGATCAGCGTCACGGCCGGCCCGGACGTGACGGAAGGCGAGGACGCCAGCTTCACCGTCACGGCCGACCCAGCGCCGGAGGAGGCGCTGACCGTGACCGTCACGATTACGCAGACCGGCGACTTCGCCGGCTCCGGCACGACCGGCGAGCAGACCGTGACGATCCCCACGACCGGTTCAGTCACGCACACGGTCGCCACCACGGGCGACGAGCAGGACGAGGCGGACGGTTCGATCAGCGTCACCCTCAACGCGGGCTCGGGCTACACCGTCTCCGCTGACGCCGGCGCGGCGTCGGTCGCGGTCGCCGATGACGATCCGGCCTCGGACGACGACCCGGTGATCAGCGTCAGGGCCGGCTCGGGGATCAGCGAGGGCGGCACGGCGACGTTCACGCTCACGGCCGACCCGGCCCCCTCGGCGCCGCTTCAGGTCTCCGTGCAGCTGATCCAGAGCGGCGACTTCGGCGCGGCCGGCGGCGCGGCGTCGGTGACGATCCCGACCACGGGTTCGGTCGCCCACGCGGTCGCCACGACGGACGACGGGGCGGACGAGCGGGACGGCTCGGTCACGCTCTCCCTGACCGCCGGTCAGGGCTACGCGGTCTCCTCGGCCAATCCGGCCGCGACGGTGGTCGTGCGGGACAACGACGCGGCCCCGGCGCCCACGCCGCAGACCTGCGCCACCTCGGACGCGTCGCTCTTGGCGCGCGTCCTGGCCAAGACCCAGGACCCCTGGCAGGGCGCGCGGCCCGACCTGGTGGAGACGTTCAGCCGCGCCTACAACACGATGTTGGGTACGGACACCTACACGGTCGCCGCGCTCAAGGCGCGGGCGGACCGGCAGACGGCGAACTGGCAGGGCGCCGGCCCCAACCCGCTCTGGCAGCAGATCTACCTCGAGCTGGACCGGCTCGAGACCTGCCGCGCGCAAGCGGGCACACCGCCGCCGCCTGAGGCCACGCCGGCGGTCAGCGTGACCGCCGGCGCGGGCGTGACCGAGGGCGGCTCGGCGCGCTTCACGATCACGGCCAGCCCGGCTCCGGCGTCCGCGCTCAGGGTCGTCCTGACCGTCACCCAGCAGGGCGACTACGGCGCAACGGTCGGCGCGCAGATCGTGACGATCCCGACGGCGGGCTCGGTCAGTCTCGCGGTCGCCACCGCAGGCGACGCCGAAGCGGAGGCCGACGGCTCGGTCACGCTCACGCTGAACCCGGGCTCGGGCTACACGGTGGCCGCCGCCGGCGCGGCCACGGTCGCGGTCGCGGACGACGACGATCCGCAGCAAGACCCGCCGACGCCGCCGCCGCCCGCCCCCGAGGTCAGCGTCACGGCCGGCGCGGGCGTCGTCGAGGGCAGCGCGGCCAGGTTCACGATCACGGCGGGGCCGGCTCCGTCCACGCTCCTGACGGTCAAGCTGGTCCTGACCCAGCAGGGCGACTACGGCGTCTCGACGGGGACCAAGACGGTCGCGATCCCGACCTCGGGCACGAAGTCCTACGCGGTCGCCACCGCGGGCGACCACGTTGATGAGGCGGACGGCTCGGTCACGCTCACGCTGCTCGCGGGTCCGGGCTACACGGTCGCCGCCGCGGGCGCGGCCACGGTCGCGATCGCCGACGACGACGATCCGCCGCTGACCCCGACGCCCAGGCCGGAGATCAGCGTGACCGCCGGCGCGGGCGTGAGCGAGGGCACGGCGGCCAGGTTCACGATCACGGCCGACCCGGCGCCCTCAGCCGCGCTGAGCGTGACCCTGGCGGTCACGCAGACCGGCGACTACGGCGTCTCGACCGGGACCAGGACGGTGGTCATCCCGACCTCGGGCACGAAGTCCGTCACGGTCACGACGGCGAACGACGCGGCCGATGAGGCGGACGGCTCGGTCACCGTCACGCTGCAGGCGGGCTCGGGCTACACGGTGTCCAGCGCGCGGGCCGCGGCCACGGTCGCGGTGTCCGACGACGACGTGCCCGCGCTCAGCGTCAGGGCCGGCGCGGGCGTGAGCGAAGGCACGGCGGCCAGCTTCACGATTACGGCTCACCCGGCGCCGGCAGCTGCGTTGACGGTCACGCTGACGGTCACGCAGACGGGCGACTACGGCGTCTCGACCGGGACCAGGACGGTGGTCATCCCGACCTCGGGCACGAAGTCCGTCACGGTCGCGACCGTGGGCGACTCGACGGACGAGGCGGACGGCTCGGTCACGCTCACGCTGCAGGCGGGCTCGGGCTACAGCGTCGCCTCGCAGGGCGCGGCCACCGTCACCGTCTCGGACGACGACGACCCGCCGCCCGCCGCGAACCTGCCGACGGTCTCGATCGAGCCCGCCTCGGCCAGCGAGCGCGAGGACGAGCTCGTCTTCCGCGTGACCCTATCGGAGGCCGCGAGCGAAGCGGTGCGGGTGGGTTGGTACACCTACTCCAACAATGACCGGGACCAGCGACCGGCCCGCGCCGGCCTCGACTACGAGTACTGGAGCGGCACGATCACGATCGCGGCCGGCCAGACCTCGGGCAGCGGCCGGATCTGGCTGCTCGACGACCAGCTCAGGGAGGGGCCCGAGGTCTTCGACGTCTGGCTCACGCCCAACCTGCGCGGCGCCGAGATCGCCGTCCAGCGCGCGACCATGACGATCATCGACGACGACTAGCCCCGCGCCCCGCCGCCAGACCTCCCGGCGAACCAGACCGGGTTCGCCGGGAGGTCGGCGGGTTCGCGGCGCCGCGTCCGGCGCGGCCGCTCGGGGCGGCGCTGCTGACCTGAGCCCCAGCAGTCGTGGCGCCTGCTCGTGCGACGGAGGGTGGTGTCTGGCATCCGCCTGCGCACCTGCGGGTCGAGGGTGAGCTCGAGCGGCCGAAGCGGGAGCGCGGCGCCTGCGCGAGCCCGGCACGCATCGGCCCAGGCCAAGGTCCTCAGACGAAAGCGGTAGATTGAGTCCTCCGGGGTCATGGCGAAGCCTCCCCCTGTCCGGTCACACACAGCAGGATCGTCGCCTGGCCCCTCACATCTCCAGGTTCACACCTGTCGCCACAACTCGGGGAAAGGACAGTCCAGCGTGCGCTACAGCGGATCGGCAGCCGTTTGATCCGGTCGCCGAAGCCGGAGCGCAGGCGTCCGGGCGGACCGTCAAGTTCGATGTCGTCGAGCCGCGCCAAGATGTGGCGGAAGTTGGTCTGCAGCTGCAGGCGGGCGAGGTGGGCGCCGAGGCAGTAGTGTTCGCCGAAGCCGCCGAAGCCGCCGAAGCTGCTGAAACCGCTGAAGGCGAGGTGTCCGCCTGGACCACGCGCCGGGTCTGAACGGTCCGTTGCAGACGGACCGCCGGAATCCGCTCCGCTGATCGCCCGCCACCTGCGCTGACCGCCCAGCAACGTCGGAGCTCGTCGACCGGTGGTAGGGGGAAGTTCCGCTTCCTGCTGGCACGCCCCCTTCCAGCCCCGGACGAGGGATCCGCCGCGGACCGTCCTCCGTCGTCGAGTCCTGATTCCGGTATCCGTCCGGGACCGCAGTGGGCGCCTATCCGTGGTGCGGAGCGCGACGCCGCGTTATCCGCCGGCTGGCCGGCCTTGCTGCGCGATCCCTTTCAGCGGGCAGTACTCGGTCTTGCCGGCTGGCAGGTCGATGCCCGGCTTGGCGGCGCAGTAGTCCAAAATCGGGTACTCCGACGACGTGCCGAAGTCCCACGGGTCGTCGGCGGTTCCGTCTCCGTCGATGTCCATGTTCCAGTCGGCGTAGATGCCGGTGTAGCCGGTCGGCTTCTGCAGCTCGCTCGTCGACTTGCCGGTGTTGCAGGTCGAGTCGGTGCGGCCGGTCGTGGTGCTGTCGAAGTAGCTGGATGCAGCCAGTTCGGACTCAATCGCGGCTCGGTCTTGCTCACTCAGCCCCCAAGAGTGGGTGTGGCACACTCCCATGAAGCCATTCACATGGCTTCCCTGCCCGGTGACGCGCCCAGTGGAGTACGACCCGGGGGCTCCGGAATGGAAGATGTCCGTGAAGATGTAGCCAAGCAAGCCACCGGCTTCAGAGTTGTTGACGGTTGAGCTGACAGCGCCGGTGGCGTACGTGGCGCGGATCAAGCCGTAGACCTGTCGACCAACCAGTCCGCCGACGGAGTTGGCTGCGCTGCTGGCGGCGCCGGTGGCAAAGCTCGCGGAGATGTACCCACCGAATAGGTCCTCAGTCGAGAATGGTACCGCAATCGACGGCGCCGGCGTCTCCAGTTGGGGGCGCGAGCAGATCTGCTGGCGCTGTAGTCGGGGTAACGTCGGAAGCAAGTCCAGCAGAGTGCGAGTCCGACGTTGGTGCGAGGAGGCGATCCCGTGACCCACATGAGCGAGAGGCTGCGCCAACAGGTCAGCTGGGCATCGCTCTGGTCACCGCATTGGTGCTGGGCGCATGCAGTGAGGGGCCGAACGCTTGGCTGTCGACGGCCAACCTGACGGGGGCGACGTACCTGACCGAGAGCACCGATGCCGGAGAGGTCACGCTCGAAGCGGGCGGGTATCGGCAGGCGCTGGCGCCCGGTTCGGCCTCGGCCGCGGCGATCCGGCTCGAGCGCTGGTCGGCGGGCGACCTCGACGGCGCCGGACGCGCGGCCGCGGCGGTGATCATCATTGATCATCCCGGCGGCAGCGACAGATTCGCCCACCTGCATGCACTGCTCAGTCGGGACGGCGAGTGGGTCGATGCGGAATTCGCCTTTCCGGGCGATCGGCTGCGGATCGAACGGGTTCCGGTGCAAGCAGCCGCGATCACGGTGGCGATGCGCGAGCGCCGATCCGATACGCCCTCGGCCGAACCGCGGACGATCCCCGTGATCCGGCGGTTCCGGCTCGAGTGGGGCAGCCTGGTTGAACTGGCGCTCGACGATTAGGCCGCGCTGAGTGGGTTCACGTCAGGCGGCGGCGCGGGCGGCCCGGCGGGGTTGGCCTCTCGCGCCGGATCCAAGGTCGCCGAACGCCGGGTCGCCTATCCCGAGGTGCACGGGGCGGCCGGGTCGGCGGGCGAGGGATGCCCGCTTGCGCGGACGCTCGTGCCCATCGTCCTGCATCCCTAAGCTCGCCCAAGGGCACGGCTCACGATTTCGTGGCGGCGGCGGTGGCGACGGCCAGGCCGGCGAGCGCATCGGGGTTGCGGCGCCAGGCGCCGAGTTCCCTGCTCACCTCCGCAAGGAGATCGTCCGACGCGGCCCCGTACGACTGAGCCCACCTCCCTAGGTCTCCGCCCAGGAACCATCGCTCGATTAGCGTGGCGAACACATCGATCCGTTTGGGAGTGTCGTAGACATCGAACGATGCGGTGAGCTCGATCTCGTCGAAGCCCGCTCGGCGGAGCGAAGGCTTGAGCGCCAGTGCGATATGGGGATGCCCGTCGTCGGCCGCGACCAGGTCGGTGAAGATCTGCAGGCCGCGCTTCAACAGCTGTCTCCGGTCGGGATGCACGAAGACGGCGTCGGGGAGCAGTTCGCGGCAGACGATCGTGCCACCTGGCCGCAGCACGCGGTGCATCTCCCCCAGGGCTCTGGCGGTGTCAGGCAGATGCAGGAGCAGGCCGCCGGCGTGGACCAAGTCGTATTGGTCGTCCTCGGAGGGCAGGTCGACCGCATCAGCGAGCTGAAAGCTGGCGTTGTCGCAGCCGCTCCGCTGGCCCGTGGCGCGGGCGATCTCGACTTGTGTCGGCTCGATGTCGATGCCGAGTAGCTGGCCCTGGGCCAGGAGGACGGAGAGGAACCCGGGCCCGCAGCCGACGTCAAGGACCCGCATCCCGGGTTCGAGATAGGGGGAGACGTATCGGAACTCCCGCTCGGCGAGGCCGCGGAGGAAGCCGATGAACTCGGCGCTGTAGCCGAGCGAGTAATGCGGTGTTGAGTTGCTCAGCGTGTCCATCTGCAAGCCCTTTCCCAGTGCGCGCTCGTGGTCTCATGCCGGCCCCGCTGCACTGCCAGGGGCGCTGGCCGCGCGGCCAGCCTGCCATCGCCATCGCAGCTTACGCGTCGGGCGGTTCGCCGGCGGCCCTGCCGGAGGTTGGGGGAAGTTCCCCTGGCCTGTCGGAACAGCCCACCAAGCAGACCCCGGTTGCCCCC